>NZ_JALNTH010000005.1:0-327383 GCF_023161935.1 Pseudoalteromonas sp. 2CM28B | reverse complement strand
CGCGGGATGGAGCAGCCTGGTAGCTCGTCGGGCTCATAACCCGAAGGTCGTCGGTTCAAATCCGGCTCCCGCAACCACTGAAATACATAAAATGAAACGACACGCTTAAAGCGTGTTTTTTTATGCCTAAAATTCAGTGAAATGAATAGCTCGTCGGTTTCAGCTCTCTATAAGCCAGCAAAGGTCGTCGGTTCACCTTTCATAAGCTCTGGCTCCCGCAACCACTGAAATAATAAGTTATATTAAATCGACACGCTTAAAGCGTGTTTTTTTATGCCTAAAATTCAGTGAAATGGATAGCTCGTAGGTTTCAGCTCTCCATTAGCCAGCAAAGGTCTTTGGTTCACCTTTCATAAGCTCTGGCTCCCGCAACCACTGAAATACATAAAATGAAACGACACGCTTAAAGCGTGTTTTTTTATGCCTGAAATTCAGTGAAATGAATAGCTCGTAGGTTTCAGCTCTCTATAAGCCAGCAAAGGTCTTTGGTTCACCTTTCATAAGCTCTGGCTCCCGCAACCACTGAAATACATAAAATGAAACGACACGCTTAAAGCGTGTTTTTTTATGCCTGAAATTCAGCGAAATGAATAGCTCGTCGGTATCAGCTCTCCATTAGCCAGCAAAGGTCATCGGTTCACCTTTCATAAGCTCTGGCCCCCGCAACCACTGAAATACATAAAATGAAACAACACGCTTAAGGCGTGTTTTTTTATGCCTAAAATTTATATTTCTTTCCCTATAAAGCACTCTTAGATTTATACCCCAAGTAATAACTATAAATATTATAAACTTCTCTAAAAATACGTTATTACTTAAAACTTTGTATAGTTTGTGTTAAAACGGCACAAATAATTTTGGGTTGTTCCTCATGACTGAACTTTATCACTGGTTTGATTTAATCGGCATTGCTGTGTTTGCTGTTACAGGTACTTTGGTCGCACACGAAAAGAAAATGGATGGTTTTGGGGTTGTAGTATTAGCAGCGGTAACAGCGATTGGGGGCGGTACGGTTCGCGATCTTATATTAGATGTTCCGGTATTTTGGTTACACGATCAAAGTTTTTTTTATGCTATTTTAGCCGCGGTATTTATTACCACGCGGCTTATTAACAAGCAAAAGTCGATTCCGCACTACACATTACAAATTGCCGATGCATTTGGTTTAGCATTTTTTGCGGTAATGGGCACTCAAAAAGCCTTACTAGCCGGCATGCCAAATATGACCGCGATTATTATGGGTGTAATTACTGGTTGCTTTGGGGGCATGCTCCGTGATGTGCTTGCTCGCGAAATTCCTATGCTGCTAAAAGGCGAGTTATACGCTATTACCTGTATAGCTGGCGGTGTAGTTTATACGCTGGGAATTCACTTTGCGTTCGCGACCGAACTTGCCATGGTAATGGCAATGCTAACCACCTTATTGCTTCGTATTGCGGCTATTAAATGGCAAATCACAGTACACGTTTTTAAATATTCTGACTAAACTAATTAATTAAACCATTAATTAGGATAAGGAATGTCGCTAGCTCGAATCTATTCTCGTGCCCAAGTGGGTATAAACGCCCCCGAGGTTATTGTAGAAGTACACCTAGGTAATGGTTTACCGGCATTTAATATTGTTGGGCTGCCAGAAGCCTCAGTTAAAGAATCAAAAGACAGGGTGCGTAGCGCCCTAGAAAACTCTCAATTTGGTTTTCCTGATCAACGTATTACCGTAAATTTAGCTCCTGCCGATTTACCTAAAGATGGCGGGCGCTTCGACTTAGCCATTGCCGTAGGTATTTTAGTGGCCTCGGGGCAGGTAGTGTGTCCAGATATACATAAATATGAATTTTACGGTGAGCTTGCCCTTAATGGTGAAGTGCGGGGAGTTAATGCCATTTTGCCCTCTGTACTTGCTGCTAAAGAGCAAAATCGTTGCTGCTTTTTACCTTTTACCAACGATAGCCTCGCAAGTTTGGTGAACGGCGTTAAGCGTAAAGCGGTTAACTCATTACAAGAAGTATGGGGGGATTTATTAAATCAGCAGCCGCTACCTTTAAATATTGAATACCCAGATTGCGCCCAGTCTCCCGACTTTTTACTTGATTTAAGTGATGTTAAAGGCCAACCCGGTGCTAAGCGAGTGCTAGAAATAGCCGCCGCTGGAGGCCATAACCTACTTTTTTTAGGTCCGCCTGGTACGGGTAAATCTATGCTAGCGCAGCGTATGGCGACGATAATGCCAACCATGTCAGACGATGAGGCAATATCAACGGCTGCACTGTATTCTATTATTGGCCAATCAATTGATTTAAATAATTGGCGCCAACGGCCTTTTCGAAACCCACACCACACTTGCTCGGCAGTAGCTTTAGTTGGTGGCTCTTCAAACCCTAAACCGGGGGAAATTTCACTTGCGCATAACGGGGTGTTATTTTTGGACGAGCTTCCGGAATTTGAACGTAAGGTACTTGATTCGCTGCGTGAACCCATGGAAACCGGCTCGGTGGTTATTTCGCGGGCAGCAAGGCAAATGGAGTTTCCGGCGCAGTTTCAGCTTATAGCCGCACTAAACCCAAGCCCTACCGGGTGTCATAATGATAAGCGAGCAACACCTGACCAAGTGATGCGCTATTTATCGCGCGTATCAGGCCCGTTTATCGACCGTATCGATTTACAAATAGAGCTGCCGCGACTAACCAGTGTTGAGCTACAAAGTACCGAGCCTGAAGAAACCAGCGCCCAAGTAAGAGCCCGAGTAGAGGCGGCCTACAGTGCACAGCTAAAGCGCCAAGGTAAGGTTAATGCACGATTAAATAATAAAGAAATGAATATACATTGCACTTTAGCCCCGGCTGAGTTGCAGTTTTTAGCGCGCGCTAGCGAAAAGCTGTCGTTATCGCCGCGCTCTTACCATAGGGTTATTAAAGTGGCGCGTACTATTAGTGATTTAAAAGGTGCAGAGCATATTAGTTTAGAAGAGCTAAAAGAGGCGCTAAACTATCGCGCTTTTGAGCGGTTACTAGCGCAGTTAACTAAATAAACTAAACGCTGCTGGAAATAATACCGAACCGCAATAATGTTTAATTATTTTAAGGTGCTAAGCTCGGTGCTTGCTGCGTTTTTTTACGTTTAAAATTTTAATGCGCTAAATTGAGAGCATGTAACCTTTGCCGCGCACGGTTACAATGCGTTTTTGGTCTTTTTCATCGTATAGTTTTTTACGCAAACGGCCAATTAAAACATCCACAGTACGGTCATTTGGGCTCCAATCTGGTTGGCCTATTTCTTCTGATATTTTTTCTCGCGAGGTTGCTTTGCCTGCGTTGCTAATTAAACAAATTAGCACTTTGTGCTCGGCTTCGGTTAAGCGCGATTCAATACCTGATGAGGTAATTAATGTGCGGTTATCGGGGTGGAGCTTAAAGTCGGCGTATTCTATAAACTCTTCGCTTTCATCATCGTCTTGATTAATTGCAATACGTTTATAAAGTGCGCGCATGCGCAGCTCAAGTTCTAATAAATCAACAGGCTTACAAATATAGTCATCAGCACCTTGTGCAAGCCCTGCAATACGATCGGCTTGAGAGTCGCGGCTAGATAAAACAATCACGCCAATATCGGTCAAAGTGTTGAGCTCTTTGGCTAGCTGCAACCCATCTCGCTTGGGTAATACAATATCAATAATGGCAAGAGAAATAGCACTGCGCAGGTTTACGCGTTGCCTAACTATGTTTAGGGCATCGGCACCTGTGGGGTCTATTTCTATCGAAAATTCGGTGTCTGTAAAGTGATTTTGGATGCGCTTAACGAGTAGCTCGTCGTCTTCAACCAATAAAACGTTAATTGCCATAGGACTTATTTTTGTATATTTATAGCTCTGTATGGTAGCACCAATCGTTAAATGCTGAGAAGGGGGCGGTGTAACTTTTCGGTAACTTTATGTTTCAGATATAAAAGGCGGCTTACCTAAGGTTACTGTTTATGTGAGTAAGCTCAGCACATTTAGCTAAAAATGTGCTGAGCGCTGTGTTACTTATCTGAATACATTGCGTCCCACCACTGTGGTTCGCCTTTTAGTTGTTTATCAAAATAAGCAAGCATGGTGTTCCACCAATCAAAGCGTTTATCACGAGCAAAAATTTGATGGTCGGCGCCTTTATATTCAATAAGCTCTACGTCTTTATTTAAAAGCTTTAAGGCGGTATACATGGTTAAGCTTTCGCCAACAGGTACATTGGTATCGCTATCGCCGTGTAACAGTAGTAAAGGGGTCGTTACTTTATCGGCATGAAATACAGGGCTGTGATCGCTATAAAGTGAAGCGTTATTCCACGGAAAGCTATTTTTTGATGCTTCGCCTGAGTATAAATACCCCCACCAACCTTCGCCCCAATACGAGGTTAAGTTTGATATACCCGCATGCGCAATAGATGCACTAAACATGTCTGTTTTGGTGGCAAGTAGCATGGTCATGAAGCCTCCGTATGAGGCGCCTAAATTACCCACTTTTTTGCTATCAACAAAATCGTATTTTTTTAAAAAGGCCTGCGTACCTTGCATTATATCGCTAGCGGTATAATCGCCCCAGGCGTTAACGTGCTGAGCAGAAAATGTTTGCCCAAAACCAGTTGCCCCTGTTGGCTGTAATACATAAACAACATAGCCATTTGCTGCCCATAAGTTAAATGGGTAGCGCCCTGTAAAACCACGGGTAACCGGTGAGGTGCCACCGTAGTAATAGACAAGTGCAGGGTGTTTTTTAGTTTTATCTAGGTTAGTAGGTAAGTACACACGCCCTGTAATTTCTACGCCGTCTTTATTTGTAAAGTTAAACTCTTCCAAAGTCGGTATTTGTGTATTAGCGTAGGCAAGCGGCTTAGAGTCCCAGATTAGGTCTGTTTTATTTTTACTTATATTTAAGCGTTTAAGCTGCTGAGGGGTGGATGCTGTGGTACCGCTTAGTAGCACTTGCGGGTTTCTCTCGTGCGAGTAGCTAAATTGCTCAACGATATCTAAACCCGTATTAAGTTTTTTAAAGCGCTGTTTGCTTAAGTCATATAAATACAAAGGTTGGGTATCTTGCTCGGTTACTTTTATAAGCGCATCGCCATTATCAAGCACATGTAATTCACCTATAGCGGGGTCAAACTGCTTACTAAGCGCTTTTACGTTTTTACCGTTATCGCTAAGTAAGTACAATTGGCCATCGTAATTATTAGCTAACATCCCTTTTGGAAGGGCACGGCCTGCGCCATTTTTAAAATCTGGGCCAGCAACAACGTACACATCTTTGTTGGCGTACTTTGCATGGTTAAAGGTTTTAAATTTACCAAAAGACGTTATTTTATTCGATTGTAAGTCAAGTTCCACCAGTTCAGTTTCTGGGTGGGTGGTGGCTTGCATAACCATAACTTGGCGGCTCATTAATACTTTGCCACGATTAGTGTTTGCATCTTCTAAGCTATGCGAAATAGGGCCTTGGCTAAGCGCTTTGGTTAAACCGCTGTTGGTGTCTAACATATAGAGCTGACTTACATTGCGTGCGTATGACCATCTATCTTGAAGGCCTTTGTAGTGCTTAGTTAAGCTGTTGTTGTCTTCGGGGGTTTTAGACCAGCTAAAAATAAGGCTGTTGTTATCATAAAAGTTAAAGTTACTCGCGCCTTCAAGCTCTCTGGCCAATGTTTTAATGCTGAGGTTTTTGCGGTTTAGCTGTTTTAGTTCACTCCCTAGCATATAAACTAAAAATTGATTATTGGGGCTCCATACCATATTGCTTGGTTGCTGGCCTTCAAAGCGATACAAGGTTTGATTTTGGCTATTTTTAAGCTCAGTTACCACGTTTGCTTGGTTAGCTGTTTTATTTGAATAGCTGCGTGTGCTGGTAACGTATTGCTTAGCATCGGGCGCTAAAGAAAGTCCACTAATGGTGGGTGCATCAAAAAGTTGCTCGGCTGAAAGTCGCTTAGTTGTAGAGGTGTTAATTGTAATGTTGTCAGTGTCGGCTTTGGGTTCAAAATCGAGAGAAACGTTGTTCCAGTTAGCCACTTGTTGCGCCACTACAATCACACTATGAGAGCCATTAGTTAACGATAAAGAGTATGTGTGGTTATCGCCTTTTTGAAGTTTGGCATCAATAAACAACTGAGCGTTCTCTATCCCTTTTATAGTTAATGTGCCTTGGCTATAGCGGGTTGTTTCAATATTGAACTTAAGCGCTTGTATGCCACCTAAAGTAAGTGCGTTTACTTTATTAAACGGCTGCCAGCTATGCTTTTTACCAAATACAGACACACTTTGCGTATTACGTTGCAACTGCTCTAATAAGTTATTAATAATGGCTTGGCCGTGTGGTGTTTGAAATGGCTTAACTTGCATGTTTTCGCCTAAAGGGCCAATAAACTCGATATTTGATTTATCAAGCGGGGCTGCTATTGCTGTCAAACTCAAGCTGCCAAGAGCAAAAAAGGTAGCTGCTTGTTTTAGTAATTTATTTTTTGTGGTCCAAGGTGAGCTAATTCTCATATTTGTGCCTATTATTGATAGTTATTTGGCCAAATATAGCATGTATTGTTACCATGCCCATATGTTCAACTCATCGGAGAAAAAGTGACTTTACTGATTGTGTACATGGTTGCTGCCATCGTTATTTCTTTTTTATGCTCTGTAATGGAAGCTGTACTGTTAAGTATTTCGCCCAGCTATGTGGCGCTATTACGCAAAAAACAGCCTGAACTTGCAAAGCAGCTCGAAAAACTAAAAAATAATGTAGATCAACCGCTTGCTGCAATACTAACGCTTAACACAGTGGCCCATACCGCTGGCGCTGCAGGTGTGGGTGCACAAGCCGCTGTGGTTTTTTCAGATGCGGCAGTAGGAATTGCCTCTGCCATAATGACACTCTTAGTATTGGTACTTTCAGAGATTATTCCAAAAACCTTAGGGGCCAATTATTGGCGTGCCTTAACCCCTAGCGTGACCTATTCTTTACGCTTTTTAGTGATATCGCTAAAACCATTTGTGTGGCTTGCTCAAAAGCTTACTAATTTAATGGGGGCCAAGCACGATGAGGCTTTTTATATTCGCCAAGAAATAGAAGCCATGGCAGATATAGGCACCGAAACAGGGGCAATCCATGCCGATGAGTCAGAAATAATCCGCAACCTTTTACATTTTAGGCATGCGAAATTAACCGACTTAATGACGCCACGTACTGTGCTGTATAAAGTGCATAAAGGGTTAACGGTCGATCAGTACATGAGCGAGCATGGCTCGTCATCATTTTCGCGCGTGTTAGTGTTTGATAAAGACGCCGATGACATAATTGGCTTTGTGCATAAAAACGACATTATGTTGGCTTATCACCGCTTAGGTACCGATTATAAAATTAGCAAATTAGTTAAGCCTATTCATACGGTACCCGAAGGGCATAATGTGTCCTCGCTACTACAAACCTTACTTAAACAGCGTACTCACATATGTTTAATTGTTGATGAATACGGTGATGTTCAAGGCATTGTAACCCTAGAGGATATGATAGAAGCCCTTATGGGGCTTGAAATTGTTGATGAGCGCGACCAATCGACCAATATGCGCATGGTCGCCAAGCAGCGCTGGCGCCAGCGTTTAGCAAGCAGCGAGCACATAGTTAGTGAAGATGACGACACGCCCCGAGATAATAAATAATTACGACGGGGTTGAAGGTTAGCGTTTAATTGTGCCCCCCGTTGTATTTACCCAGTTTAGTGCCCACTCTATAAAATCGTCTTTGGCTTTAGGGCAGGTAAACAAAAATCCTTGCATGGCTAAATTAGTGCGGTAGTTTTTTAAGTAGAGTGATTCTTCGGCGCGCTCTACGCCTTCGGCCACAAGGGCTAATTGCTCTTGGCTGGCAATATCAACCAGTGAGCTGACCACCACTTGCGAAAACTGATCTGTTTCAATATTACTAATAAGTGTACGGTCAATTTTTATTTCAGTAAAAGGCAGGCGCTTAATCTGGTTCATGTTGGTAAAGCCAACCCCAAAGTCATCCAATGATATGCCAAAGCCATGCATTCTTAATCTGTTTAAGGTTTCTAGCTGAGAAAGGCTAGACAGCGCATGTTGCTCGGTAATCTCTAAAATTATATCACTAGGTGATAGCTCATTGAGCTGCAGTATAAGCATCAGCTTGTTGGGGCAGCTTAAATCATCTAGTTGCGTGGGAGATAGGTTAAAAGCCAGTTTTAGATGCGCAGCAATGTTTGTACGTATAGCTTTTAAGTCGCTGGTGGCTTGCTCAAATAAGCTAAAGGTAATTTGATTAATTAACCCCGATTGCTCCGATAACGAAATAAACCGATTGGGCGAGATAATTTCGCCAGTGTGCGTTTTAACGATGCGCGCTAGCACCTCAATACTTTCTATTTCACTGGTTTGAGAATTTATTTTTGGCTGATAGTAAGGGATTATCTCGTTTAAATTGATTGCCTCATGCAATGCTTTTTCTGAAATAGAGGCATGAGAAAGGTCGTTATGTACTGCTAAGTGCTTTGCTTTTTGTAAAACGGTTTTTACTTGGCTAAGTTGCACGGGTTTAGCTAAATTTGCGACTAAATGAATATTGCTATGACGCGCTAAATTGGCAGCTAGGTTAATAACCTTATGATCCATTTCCGAAATTATAACTACTGCGCCTGTAAAATTAAGCTCGCCTAGTTTTCTTATAAACTCCATACCATCCATTTCAGGCATGTTTAAGTCTGTAAATACAATATCGTAAAAGTTTATATCGTTGGTTACGTGAGTTAGCGCTTGCTGAGCACTCAGGCATTTTGTAACTTTATTCGAGACTCCTAGCTCATTTAAAATGGCCTCCATAACAATTAAAATCGCCTTTGAGTCATCCACAACTAAAATATTGGGTACCGAAATCGACATGCTCTATCCTTGTAACTGCTTAATATATTAGTACTGTAAAAATAGCGCCTGATCAGCCTTTTGTCAGCTTAGTTTTATATTATTTTTTATCTTCTAAGTGCTTTTGCGCTTATGGTTTAAGGCAATTCGTGTTTTTTAAATTCATCGGTATACTAGCGCCATTGTTTTAACTGGTTTTAGTCATGATAAAAATCGATCTCATGCTTGCAGAGCAACCATTAACGCTAATGGTATCTGGGCATAAAATAGTACAAATATTTCACAATCAACAGGCCATAAGCTTTGCAATACCCAAAGAGCATTACGCCGAATTTACTTTAGATAATAAGCAAATAGGGATTGATAGCTCACATGTTCATGAGCAGTCTTTATCGTTATTTGTTGATGGTGTGTTTGCTACTGAACTAGCTTTACCTGCGCCAGTAAATAGCCAGCCCAAAAAAGGCTTTTTAGGGCTAGCGGCATTGGGCTTTAAATTATTTAAAAGTGCAAAAGTAATTAAGGTGGCTTTAGCGAGTGCATCGGTTGCCGGCTATGCATGGTTATTTAGTATTGAATTTGCACTAATGCTAATTGCCTGTTTAGTGGTACATGAATACGGACACGTTAGAGCCATGAAATACTTTGGCATAAAAACCAAGGGTATTTACCTTATTCCCTTTGTAGGCGGATTGGCTGTTAGTGACGATAAAATAACAACACGTTGGCAAGATGTAGTTATATCCCTCATGGGGCCAGCGTTTGGTTTGTTTACCTCAGTGCTAGGTGTGGTGCTTTATTACGCCACCGAAATGGACATATTTGCCGGTGTTGCAGTATTAAGCGCACTACTTAACTTATTTAATCTACTACCCATTTTACCGCTTGATGGTGGGCATGTTTTAAAAAGTATCAGCTTTTCAATGCGCTCTTGGGTCGGTTTAAGTGTGTGCTTACTCGGTGTGTTATTTGGCTTATGGCTGAGCTACACATTTGGCTTAATGTTGCTGGTGTTCTTTTTGTTTGTTGGCGCACTGGAAATCGTATTTGAATGGCGCGGCCGACATTACTCGCATTTATTGCCGCTTGATAAATACGGCCAAGGTTTTTCAGCCGCTATGTACGCCATTGTAGTTGCAGGCCATGTGGCAGTAATGATGCACTTTGCAGATTCAGAAAACCCAATATTGAGCCTGCCGATGACGATTTTATCAAGCTAATCGCTATACGCGCAGTATACCTAAATACTGCGCGTTATTAAGGGTTAGTAAAAGCTAAGCACTAGCGATATAAATACCCCCGTTACAAATAACTGCACAACACAAAACCCCATAATGTCTTTTGCTTTTAACCCTGCAATGGCTAATACCGGTAAAGCCCAAAAGGGTTGAATTAAATTGGTCCACGCATCACCCCAGGCAACCGCCATAGCAACACGTGATATATCGGCGCCCAGCTCTTGCGCTGCGGGTATAACAATAGGTGCTTGTACTGCCCATTGCCCGCCACCAGAAGGTACAAACATATTAACAAGCCCTGCACTTATAAAGCTAAAAAATGGCAGGCTATCGGCATCAGCAACAGCTATAAAACCACGCGATATTTGCTGCGCTAAACCGCTGTCGACCATCACAGCCATAATACCTGCGTAAAACGGAAATTGAATGACAATACCCGCTCCGCTGGGAATTGCTTGTTGCAAGCTATTAAGCAAGTTATGCGGTGTTTGGTGCAAGGTAATGGCTAAAAACAAAAACACAGCAATAATACTGTTTAGGTTTAGGCTACCGCCTGCAACTATAAAGTAATACGCCAAATAGCAAAGGCCAAGTAAACCAATCGAAATGCCAAGCAGCTTTGTGTGTTCTAAATGCTGAGCTGGGCGAGTAATTTTTTCATGTACGGGCGGGGGCTCTTTAATAAGTGCTGGGTCTACATACACGCTGTTTTTATCACTGGGTAGCATGTAGCGGTTAACCAACGGCATAATAATAAATAAGCCAATTAATATTGCTATGTTAAAACCAGCAAACAGGGTTTGCTCGGTACTAATTATGCCAATGCTATTTTGTGAAAAGTGCCCTTCGGTAGCAATCGTAAGCGGAATTGAGCCTGCTAAGCCGCCATGCCACACCACAAAGCCAGAATAAGCACTGGCAACTAATAGGCGGTAATCGACCTGTGTTTGCCTTGCAATTGCTTTGGCAAATAAAGCCCCAATAACTAAGCCAAACCCCCAATTAAGCCAGCTGGCTAATAGCGAAATAAGCGTGACTAAAATAATCGCTTTTGGCGCTGAATTAGCAAGCGCCGCCAGTTTGTTTAATAACGAATTGATAATGGGCGTGCTTGCTAGCATGTAACCTGTAATCAGCACCAACAGCATTTGCATGGCAAAGCTAAGCAGGTTCCAAAAACCACTCCCCCATGCGTTAATAACTTCAATATGTGTTGCGGGGGTAAAAATACTGGCAGAGAGTAAAGTAATTAAGCTCAGCAATATGACAAATATAAAAGGGTCGGGTAAGTAGCGCTCTACTAATTTGGTAAACGGTGTGGCAATTTTATTAAGCATAATGTGTCTGTGTGTTTTTTAGTCTTATTATAATTAATCATGCTCTTAGCACATTAGCAAACCCGCATTTAGTCTTATATTTTAGGGCCTGAGTATCTTATAGGTTGAACAAAATTTAATCCTAAAAGGGTAACTGGCCTTACTTAAAGGCTTAAACGTTGCTTAAAAGCATGGCTTACAGTAACGTACTGTTTATAGATAATTTACTAACAAAGATTTTGTATCATGCCGGTAATATTTAAGAGGCTAGCGCTACTTGTTCGTGCTCATATCGATCAGCTGAGCTGGCAAGCCGTGGTGCTTGCAATACTTGCTCATATGTTAGTGACTTGGGGGCTGCTGTTTGTTGCAAATGAGCAAGCGCTTACCTCGTTTACGACCTTTTTTTACTACTACACAGTAACTACCTCAACAGTGGGTTACGGCGATTTTAGCCCAACCAGCGAGCTGGGGCGTTGGGTTGTGGCTTTAATACAAATTCCGTTTGGATTAGCTTTATTTGGCGTTCTGTTAGGAAAAACAGGGCAAACAGTGACTTACTTAATTAGGCGCGCTATGACTGGTGATAAAAACTTTGCTCACAGTAACAACCACATTATTATTTTTGGTTGGCACGATACCCGAACAAAAAAAATGATTGATTATATCCTGGCCGATACCAAACGTACCGACCGCCGTATTTTGTTGGCGGTGACTGAGCAAATGGATCACCCATTTTTAACTAACGAAAATGTCGACTTTGCCCGCCTAACAAGTTTTACCGATTTAGAAGAGCTTGAGCGCGTAGCTATTAACCGTGCCGACAAAGTTATTATTGATGGGCAAGATGATGACCAAACATTTACAACTGCACTGCGTATTAGCCGTTTAGTTAAAGATGAGTGCCATATTAGTGCGCACTTTTTAGATGAAACCAAGGTCGATATGTTGCTTGAGCATTGCCAGAATGTGGAGTGTAGTAGCGCTAAGTCGGCTGAGATTTTAGTACGCTCAATGCAAGACCCAGGCTCGAGTCGAGTACAAGAAGAGCTATTATCTACATTGCACGGCGACACGCAGTTTAGCCTAGCTATTCCAAGTGAATGCGAAGAGATGGAGTTTGGCACTTTATTTCATCATTTTAAGCATGACTATAATGCTATTTTGTTAGGGGTGGCGCATAACTTAAGTGCACAAAATATGGATTTAAATCCGCCACTTGATTACAAGGTAAATGCGGGCGATATCCTGCACTACATTGCCCTTGAGCGTGTGCTAACAAATGAAGTAGATTGGCAAAGCTTGGCCAAATAACCAAGGCTTAGGTTAAATAATGAATGAAGTAGTATTTTTAATAATTATTTTAAGCGCTTATATATTACCCGTGGTGATAGTGGTTAATAGTAAGCGCACCCAAGGCCACGAAAAAAACGGCTGGTTATTAGGCGTAATTATTTTTTCGTGGTTGGGGCTTTTTATGTATTTTACGATTGTGCCCAAGCATGGTCACAAAAAAAGAAAGAAGAATAAACCGTCATAGGTCTATTCTAGCTGCTTGAGCTTGTGCTCAACCAGCGGATCATCTGGCACTATTTGTTGGGCAACTTCTAATAACTGAATAGCATCATTTGGGTGTTCATCTTGATGTTTAAGTGCGACATCTATTAACGGCTGAATATCTATTTTGGCCTGATGTTCTTGCACATGCACTTCTTTTTCATCTGCTAAAATTTGATGTGCTGTACTTAACAATGCCAAGCGGTGAGGCGAACTCGCATTTGCCTTATTTAGGCTTTGATAATACTCTTCTTTTAAGCGCAAAGTTTTGGTTTGCAAACGAAACTGCGCTATATCAATCTGCTGGTGGCGTATAAAGTCAACAGCCACCTGTTTGTAAAAGCCAAACTTAGTGAGGTAGCTTGCGTGGGTACCGTGGCCCATGCCAAACACTCTTAAATGAGTCAGTTGTGGGTACCGCTTAGCATGTAGGCGGTCTATTTTATTGGTGGGGTCATAAATTATATACCCCTTAGCATGGCCTAAATCGAGGTCGTTATACTCACTTTGCCAATCAAATTGCTGCGCAAGCTCTGTGCTGGAGCGGGTATCCCACGGAACTGATTCGGTGTTTTTGGTGCTAACAGGATGAAAAAATAAAACCTGATCTAATTTAAGTAATTTTGCAAACGCGCCAACAGCAAAACCACCGCGACTAAGGCCATAGCCTAAGCGGCACTTAAACGGTGTAAGTAAGCTTGATAGCTGCTCCAAAAAGAAGATTAAATTACGGCTTCTAAACCAATTGCTTTTGCTTAAATGTTGGAACGAAATAACATTAACATTTTGTTTTTGCGCTAAGTGATAGCCCCAAGGGGCAAAGTCATCGGTTAGGTCGTGTTCTTGGACGTTTGTGCCCGCGGGGGAAAAAGTAAAAAGCAGGGGCTTATTTAAATCAACAAATTCGTATTTTACATACACATCGCCGAGTAGGTCGCCGCCACACATAGGCAGCTTAGTTTGTTGTTCATCACGGCAAAGCGTTAACCATTCATCTAACCAATACAGTAGTTTCATTAATCCCCCAATTATAACTCGCGGGGGATCGTATCAAACACGGCCAAATGAGGTCAAACATAGCCAAGCTTTAGCCCGTTAATGGTTAGCTACTAATACAGCTTGATATTTACTTACTGAGCTTAATTGCTCATGGCTATTATTTGCTCCCAGTCGTTTTGAGTGACTGGCATTACCGAAAGGCGGCCTGCTTTTTTAAGGGCTAATTCGGTAATAGCCTCGTTTGCTTTAATGTCTTTTAAGCTTACGCGTTTGTTTAAATGGCTTTTATAGGTTACTTCAACTACAAACCAGCGCGGTTTATCACTAGTGGCTTTCGCATCGTAATAGTCACTATTTAAATCAAACTGGGTTGGGTCGGGGTAGGCTTCTTTAGTGACAGTGGCTATACCCACAACGCCCACTTGTTTGCAGCTCGAGTGGTAAATAAATACTAAGTCACCTAATTTTATATCGTCACGCATAAAGTTACGTGCCTGATAATTACGCACGCCTTCCCATAGGGTGGTTTGTTGCGGCGCTGTTTTTAAATCATCAATCGAAAAAGCATCGGGCTCAGTTTTAAATAGCCAATAATTCATAGCGTTACTCATTTAGTTAGATTTACATAGCTGCATTGTATAGTATCATTAGCTTATCTGGGGATTGAGAGAACAGCAAATGAGCCAAGTATTAGATGATTTATTATCGTTATTGTCACTTGAAGAAATTGAACAAGGTTTATATCGTGGGCAAAGCCAAGATCTAGGGTTTAGAGCGGTATTTGGTGGTCAAGTAATGGGGCAGGCGTTGTCTGCTGCAAAAGAAACGCTACCAAAAGGACGTGTTGTTCATTCATTACACTCTTACTTTTTACGCCCCGGCGACGCCGCAAAACCGATTGTTTACGACGTAGAAACCATCCGCGATGGTAAAAGCTTTAGCACCCGCCGAGTAAGCGCTATTCAATACGGTAAACCTATTTTTTATATGACTGCGTCGTTTCAGGGTGAAGAAGAAGGCTTATCGCATCAAGCAACCATGCCTAATGTACCGCCACCAGAGGAGCTTCGCTCGTCGCTTGAGTTTTATCAAGAAAACGCCCACCACATACCCGAGGTGATCCGTAATAAGTTTATACGCGAAATGCCCATTGAAATGCGTCCGGTTACTTTTCATAACCCATTTAAGCCAGAGGTTATTGAGCCCGTAAAGCACATTTGGATTAAAGCCAATGGCGATATGCCCGACGATCAACGCATTCATAATTACTTATTAGCGTATGCCTCTGACTTTGAGTTTTTACCTACGGCATTACAGCCTCATGGCGTATCGTTTATGCAGCCAAATATGCAAGTGGCAACGATTGACCATGCTATGTGGTTCCACCGCCCATTTAGAATGGACGATTGGATTTTATATACCATAGACAGCCCAAGTGCTAGTTCTGGGCGAGGCTTGGTAAGAGGCCAGTTTTTTGACCGCCAAGGTAATTTAGTCGCATCAACGATTCAAGAAGGGGTGATGCGCCAGCGTTAATTTGATTAGGTTTACTAGCAATAGACTGGCTGTTAAGCGCAAATTAGCAGTGCTTTCGCTAAAGGTTTTGCCAAGAGATAAGCGCCTCTATGTAGCGTCGCTGTTTAATAACTAAACGTACAAAAAAGCCTCAACATGTTAAATGTTGGGGCTTTTTTAATGGTGTTTAATTAGAGCTTAAATTACAGCAACTCGCTAATTACATTGATCTTGCACTATGTCGCTAACCGATTGCCATATACGCGCAGGTAATAAGGTTTTTAAGTACATGTATATTTCACACAGTTGTGTACTACCGTGAATACCATTTTCACCTTCAGTAATTAGCAGCTCACCGCGTAAATTATCAATAAAGCTTACCAGTACTTTTTTATCAAAAAACTCTGGGGTTTTAATGCCATGTAAGGTGCCTAAACGGTTTGCCAGTACTTGGCTTTCACGCTCTAGTTCGGCTTTTTCAATTCCGTTACTGGTTTGAATAAAGCCCACAACAATAGCATAACGTTGTAACGTAAAGCTAAGCGACCTTCCTAGCATTTCAAGCTTGGCTAACGAATCATTCGTGTTAGTAACATGAATGGTATCGCCATCAAGCTCAATTAAGTTTTGATCGCTAAAGTTAGCCAAAATACGGCTTATGTAGTTTTCATCTAGCGGCTGTAAATACCATTCTTTTGCAAACAGAGGGTAAAAAGCCGAAACAAGCTTTTGGCATTGCTCAACTGTACTACTGTGTTGCTTAAATAAGTGCAAAGCAATAAGGCTTGGCACAGCAAATAAGTGCAAAATATTATTACGATAATAGTTAAACAGGGTTCTTTCTTTATCGTTAATTGCAATAATTTCGCCAAATTCATCGCTAATAACATCAAACTTATTAAGCTTAATGGCGTGTGTTAATAGTTGCTCTGGTGTTTCATCGGGGGCCGTGACTTTATCGCTATAGCTTGCATCGCGTTGTAGGCGTAAGTAAAAATCTAGTTGCGCTAATAGCTTAGGCTTACTTAACGCGTGCTTGTCGTTAACTAGCAAAATCATAGCCAGTAAATTCACAGCGTTAAGTGCTGCGGCATTATTAATTTTTACCATTACTTGGTCGGCCAATGCGGCTACTTGAGGGCCTAGCCATTGCGGCTTTTGCACATCGGTAGGGTGTATTGCATCGCGCCAATCAGGTTGGTTGTCGTTTAAGTATTGGTTTATAGAAATAGGGTCGCCAAAATTTAAGTAACCACGGCCGTAATTTTTAAGGTTTTTAATGGCTTTAAAAATACCAAAAATGGACTCGCCTTTTTTATCTTTACCGGCAAGCTCTTTTAAGTAGGTATTGATTTCCATTACATGTTCATAGCCAATGTATACCGGCACAATAGAAACCGGGCGGTCTATGCCGCGTAGCATTGCTTGCAATGTCATGGCGAGCATACCGGTTTTTGGCGGTAGTAATCGGCCTGTACGGCTGCGCCCGCCTTCAGTGTAAAACTTAACTGAGTAACCTTTAATAAATAGCTGGCTTAAATACTCTTTAAATACGGCTGAGTAAAGTTTATTACCGGCAAACGAGCGGCGGATAAAAAACGCCCCTGAGCGGCGAAAAATACCACCGGCAGGGAAAAAGTTAAGATTAATGCCCGCGGCAATATGCGGCGGCACCAAACCTTGATGGTATATAGCATAGGTAAGTAACAAGTAATCCATGTGGCTGCGATGACACGGCATATAGATTATCTCGTGGCCTTTATTTGTTAGCTCATGAATCTGCTCGGTGTATTTTATATCTATACCGTTATAAAGCTTAGTCCACAGCCAGGTTAAAATTCTGTCGCCTACACGTATCATTGCCTCAGAGTAATTAGCGGCAATTTCATCTAGTAGTTTTAACGCGTTTTGGCGGGCTTCTGTTTGGCTTATTCCTTTTGACTTTGCTTCATCTTGAATTGCTTTTTTTATTGTCGGCGAAGCCAAAAGTGAGTTAAATAATTGCTCGCGCGAGGGCATTTTAGGGCCCGTAGCGGCCAGTTTTTGGCGTTTAAAGTGCACCCGAGCAACTCGTAATAGTTTTTGTGGTAGCTCATTTACGTCGGCTTTTTCGTTCACGATAAGTGATAAATCGAGTGGCTGGCTAAAGCGAATAAAGTTATCGCGCCCAGAAAAAAGCACAACGAAAAATTTTCTAAACCAACTAGGCGTAAGAGAGTGGGTAATTAAGGTACGAATACCTGGCTTTTCTTTACCTGGGTCGCGCCCCCATAAAATAGTTACCGGCACCACTTGTACATTCTTTTGCCCGCTATTTAATAAATGCTCAACTATTTGCTTACCCTGTGATAAAGCGGCGGTCGGTTTAGCGGTATCGCCAAATAAAGGTGGCGGATTTTTAATACCAATAAAGCGTGCCAGCTCTTGGTTTCCTAACGTTTGATATTCGCATGGGTTAGGCAAACCATGCTTTTTACATACATTAGTAAGCGCAGCTAAATCGAAACGCGAATTTAAACGTACTATATAAAAAGTAGGGTGTTCAGGATTAAGGTCATATTGTTCTATTGGGCTTTGGGGAAGGACCTTACTTTTTACCAAAACACGGCTTACGCAGCTAGTAAGAAAATTCAAACAATAATTTAATAAACGCATCGACTCACCATATTGAGAGTATTAAAAGCAAAATTAGCGCATAGGATACCATAATATCTATAAAATCCTGTAATTTGCGTAATCGGTTAAATTATAAACATAAGACTAATTTGGCGCTGAGCAGTTCAATTATAGCTATAAATAACCAGTGGCGGTTATTTGGGCAGCCTTACACCCGTAATTAATTTGCAATTAGTTGTTGCATTTATCACCAATATCACTATAATACGCAGGCTTTCAAGATTCCTCTGGAACTTGAAGGGATAAATTAAGCTTGGATTTCAAGCTAATAAACAGGAGTTCCGATTTGGAACTCATCGTAGATATAAATCAACAACCGGCATCTTAATTATTAAGATTGTTTCGGTCGTTTTTTTATGCTCTTTAAATGCTCTTTATATTGAGGTTTAAGAATGTCAAATCAACGCATTCGTATTCGCCTAAAAGCTTTTGACCACCGTTTGATTGACCAATCAACGGCGGAAATCGTGGAAACTGCGAAACGCACAGGCGCACAAGTACGTGGTCCAATCCCACTACCTACACGCTTTGAACGTTTTACTGTACTAACTTCACCGCACGTAAACAAAGATGCGCGTGATCAGTACGAGATCCGCACCCATAAACGTCTGATCGACATCGTAGAACCAACTGACAAGACTGTTGACGCATTAATGCGTTTAGATCTTGCTGCTGGTGTTGATGTTCAAATCAGCCTGGGTTAATCGAAAGATTAGAGAGGTTATAGGAAAATGGCATTAGGTCTAGTCGGTCGTAAAGTGGGTATGACACGTATCTTCACTGAAGATGGTGTATCTATCCCTGTGACAGTTATCGAAGCGACTCCTAACCGCATTGCTCAGATCAAATCTGACGCAACAGACGGTTATAACGCGCTTCAAGTAACCGCAGGCACTAAAAAAGCAAGCCGTGTAAACAAAGCAGCAGCGGGTCATTTCGCTAAAGCTGGTGTTGAAGCGGGTCGCGGTCTGTGGGAATTCCGCCTAAATGGTGGTGAAGGCGATTTTGAAGTAGGCGCTGAGCTTACTGTTGAATTATTCAACGAAATCAACAAAGTTGACGTAACCGGTACTTCTAAAGGTAAAGGTTTCCAAGGTGGTGTTAAGCGCTGGAATTTCAGCATGCAAGACGCTACTCACGGTAACTCTCTATCTCACCGTGCTCCTGGTTCAATCGGTCAAAACCAATCACCTGGTAAGGTGTTTAAAGGTAAGAAAATGGCCGGTCATATGGGTGCTGAGCGTGTAACGACTCAAAACTTAGAACTAGTTCGCGTTGACGCTGAGCGTAACTTGCTTTTAGTTAAAGGTGCAGTACCTGGCGCTATCGGCGGTGACGTTATCGTTAAACCAGCTGTTAAAGCATAAGTCCTGGAGATTTAGTGATGGAATTAGCAATTAAAGACGCTTCTGGCGCTCTTGAAGTTTCTGAAGCTACTTTTGGACGTGAGTTTAACGAAGCATTAGTACACCAAGTAGTTGTTGCATACGCAGCAGGTGCTCGTCAAGGTACTCGTGCTCAGAAGACACGTTCTGAAGTAAGCGGTGGTGGTAAAAAACCATGGGCTCAAAAAGGTACTGGCCGTGCACGTGCTGGTACAATCCGTAGTCCAATTTGGCGTTCAGGTGGCGTTAGCTTCGCAGCTAAACCACAAGACCACAGCCAAAAAGTAAACCGTAAAATGTACCGCGGTGCGATCAAAAGCATCTTATCTGAATTAGTTCGTCAAGAGCGTTTAATCGTTGTTGAAAGCTTTGGTCTTGAAGCACCAAAGACTAAAGAACTAGTTTCTAAGCTTAAAGAACTTGAGCTTAAAGATGTTCTTATCGTGACTGAAGAAGTAGATGAAAATCTTTTCTTATCGGCACGTAACCTGTACAAGGTTGACACGCGTGATGTAGCTGGTATCGATCCTGTAAGCTTAATTGCTTTCGACAAGGTACTTATTACAGCTGCTGCTGTTAAGCAACTTGAGGAGGCGCTAGCATGATCCGTGAAGAACGTCTTTTAAAAGTGATCCTTGCTCCACATATCTCTGAAAAAAGCACAATTGCTGCTGAAGAAAACAATACTATTGTTTTTAAAGTAACAAATGACGCAACTAAAGCTGAAATTAAAGCAGCAGTTGAGAAGCTTTTTGAAGTAGAAGTAACGGGTGTTCGCACACTTAACGTTAAGGGTAAAACAAAACGTACTGGCATGCGTTTCGGTCGTCGTAGCGACTGGAAGAAAGCTTACGTTACTCTTAAAGAAGGTAGCGAGCTAGACTTTGTCGGCGGCGCCGAGTAATAAGGGGAGTTAGAATTATGGCACTTCAAAAGTGTAAACCAACTTCTGCGGGTCGTCGTCACCTAGTTAAAGTGGTTAACCCAGATTTACATAAGGGTAAACCTTACGCACCACTATTAGAGAAAAACTCTAAATCAGGTGGTCGTAATAACAATGGTCGTATTACGGTTCGTCATATCGGTGGTGGTCATAAGCATCATTACCGTTTAATCGATTTTAAACGTACTAAAGATGGCATTCCAGCCACTGTTGAGCGTTTGGAATATGATCCAAACCGTAGCGCAAACATCGCTCTTGTATTATATGCAGACGGTGAGCGTCGTTACATTATCGCACCTAAAGGCTTAAAAGCTGGCGATGCAATCCAGTCTGGTGTTGATGCACCAATCAAGCCTGGTAATGCATTACCTATGCGTAACATGCCTGTAGGTTCGACTGTTCACAACGTAGAATTAAAACCAGGTAAAGGTGCTCAAATCGCACGTTCTGCTGGTGCATACGTTCAAATCCTTGCGCGTGATGGTCAATACGTAACATTACGTCTTCGTTCTGGCGAAGTACGTAAAGTACAATCTGATTGTCGTGCAACGCTAGGTGAAGTAGGCAATGCTGAGCATATGCTTCGTTCACTTGGTAAAGCAGGTGCAAATCGCTGGCGTGGTATTCGTCCGACAGTTCGTGGTGTTGCCATGAACCCGGTTGATCACCCACACGGTGGTGGTGAAGGTCGTACATCTGGTGGTCGTCATCCTGTGTCTCCATGGGGTAAGCCTACTAAAGGTGCTAAGACGCGTAAGAACAAGCGTACGGATAAATTTATAGTACGTCGTCGTACTAAGTAATATTGAGGAATAGCCATGCCACGCTCTCTCAAGAAGGGTCCTTTTATAGACCTACACTTGCTGAAGAAGGTAGAGAAAGCTTTGGAAAGCGGTGAAAAGAAGCCAATTAAAACTTGGAGCCGTCGTTCAATGATCATACCTAACATGATCGGATTGACCATTGCTGTCCATAATGGTCGCCAGCATGTACCAGTTTTCGTTTCTGACGAAATGATCGGTCACAAACTAGGTGAATTTGCACCAACTCGCACTTACCGTGGCCATGCTGCGGATAAGAAAGCGAAGAAACGCTAAGAGGGGAATGATAAATGCAAGCATTAGCTAAACATAAATTCGCCTCTGGTTCGGCGCAAAAAGCTCGTCTAGTTGCAGATCAGATCCGCGGACTACCTGTCGATCGCGCTCTAGAAATCCTGGCGTACAGCCCGAAAAAAGCGGCTGTATTAGTTAAAAAAGTACTTGAGTCTGCTATTGCTAACGCAGAGCATAACGAAGGTGCTGACATTGATGAGCTTCGTGTAACTACGATTTTTGTGGACGATGGTCCTACAATGAAACGTATTATGCCACGTGCTAAAGGACGCGCAGACCGCATCCTTAAGCGTACAAGCCACATCACTGTTGTGGTTTCAGATAGCTAGGAGTATAAGTAATGGGACAAAAAGTTCATCCTACTGGTATTCGCCTAGGTATATCTAAACCTTGGGTTTCTACCTGGTACGCGAGTTCTAAAGATTTCTCTGATCAGCTTTTTGGCGATCACAAAGTACGTACTTTCCTTACAAAGGAATTAAAAGCGGCTTCTGTGTCTAAAATCGTTATTGAGCGTCCAGCAAAATCGATCCGCGTAACAATTCACACGGCTCGTCCGGGTGTTGTTATCGGTAAAAAAGGCGAAGACGTTGAAAAGCTACGTCAAGCGGTAACTAAGATCGCAGGTGTACCTGCTCAGATTAATATTTCTGAAGTACGTAAACCAGAGTTAGATGCACAACTAGTAGCAGACGGCATTGCCTCTCAGCTAGAGCGTCGTGTTATGTTCCGTCGCGCTATGAAGCGTTCGGTACAAAATGCAATGCGCATCGGTTCTAAAGGGATCAAAGTTGAAGTTAGCGGTCGTCTTGGCGGCGCAGAAATCGCACGTTCAGAATGGTATCGTGAAGGTCGTGTACCTCTACATACTCTTCGTGCTGATATCGACTACGCAACTTCTGAAGCCTTAACCACTTATGGTATCATTGGTGTTAAAGTTTGGATCTTCAAAGGCGAAGTTATTGGTGGTTTACCACTAGTACAAGAGCAAGAGAAGCCAGCTAAACGCGCACCAAAGAAAGCCAAGAAAAGTGCTAAGTAGAGGTAGCGAGTAATGTTACAGCCAAAACGTACAAAATTCCGTAAAATGCACAAAGGCCGCAACCGCGGTTTAGCGCAAAACGGTAACAAAGTAAGCTTCGGTACTTTCGGTTTGAAAGCTACTGGTCGTGGCCGCATGACTGCTCGTCAAATCGAAGCAGCTCGTCGTGCTATGACGCGTCACGTGAAACGTCAAGGTAAAATCTGGATCCGTGTCTTCCCTGACAAGCCGATCACAGAAAAGCCTCTTGAAGTTCGTATGGGTAAAGGTAAAGGTTCTGTTGAATATTGGGTTGCTGAAATTCAGCCTGGTAAAGTACTTTACGAAATGGAAGGTGTTTCTGAAGAGCTTGCTCGTGAAGCGTTTGACCTTGCAGCTCGTAAACTGCCATTCAAAACAACTTTCGTAACTCGGACGGTAATGTGATGAAAGCAAGCGAACTAAAAGACAAAAGCGTAGAAGAGCTAAATGCTGAACTTCTAGGACTTCTTCGTGAGCAGTTTAACCTGCGCATGCAAGCAAGCACTGGTCAGTTAGCTCAGACACACACGCTAAGAACAGTACGTCGCGATATCGCGCGTGTAAAAACAATTATTAACCAGAAGGCAGGTCAATAATGAGCGATAAAATTCGTACTCTTCAAGGCCGTGTAGTAAGCGACAAGATGGAAAAATCTTTCACTGTTGCTATCGCACGTTACGTGAAGCACCCAATCTATGGGAAATTCATCAAACGTACTACTAAGCTACACGTACATGACGAAAACAACACAGCAAAAGCGGGTGACGTAGTTACTATCCGTGAATGCGCACCAATTTCTAAGAATAAATCTTGGACTTTAGTAGACGTTGTTTCTAGTCCAAAACAAGCTTAATTTTTAAATTAAGTAAGTTTTGTAAAAAAGCCCTGGCATTAGCTGGGGCTTTTTGTTTGCGTTTAAAAAAGCTGTAAGTTTGAAGCTTTCAGTCGTTAGCTGCTCGCAGTGGAGTGAAGCGCCGTAGCTTGGGTTGAGACTAGAACACTTGAGAAAAAAGCACGCCACGAATACGTAATAGTCCTAATACCAATCGAAAATAATACCAATCGTGTTAATTTATTAGGCATTTATAGCGACAGATAAAAATTTCGATACACGACTGTATAGATGTTTGAGGTAGAGTAATACTGGAGTAATTGCCAAGAACAACTAAATAACAGCTCTATAATTTACCAAACCTATGCCTTTGCGAGAGTAAAGCTGCAACAATAGATATTAATATGCACACGGCAGAGCCTACCACTAAGAAGCGGTTCTCGATTCGACTGACTTGCCTTTCTCCTACAATTTGATAGGTCACATCCCCCTCAATAAAGCGTTCGCCTTGGTATTGCTGAGTGACGTTAAAGGCTAAAAAGTCACCTAGCTTTGCTTGATAGGTAAAGTAGGTTTGTGGATAAAAAATTTCATATGTTGCACACAACCAGGCTATCAGCCCACACATAAATAAAGCCAAGCTCATAATTAAAGTGATGTTTGAGGGCTTATGTATCGCTGAGCTTATAGGTAGGCATTTATCAATACAGCCTTCGCCATAGCAAAGTTTAAGCTTTTCAATTACCTCAGTTGAGGGGATAAACTGTCCATTTTCAAGCTTTGAAAGGTACGACTGTTGAATTCCAATTTCACGCGCTGCATAAGCCTGAGTCCACTTTTTATTTGCTCTAAGGCGTTTTAACTCCATTCCTAACGCTTGCATACCCTCTGCTCTTATTTGATTAGTTAAGCGTTTTATTATCGCTAAAATTAGTATTTATAAATAGTCTAAAAGCGTATATTCATGCTTATTAATATAAAGAATATTATGAATATTAATAGCTTATATTCAATTTAACAAAATATAAGGTATGCTCAATTCGATTTTAATAAGGAGATATAATATGCCGAATAAATTTACTAGCGCTATTTTAGTGCTTATCAGTTCACTGTTTTTTATAAACCCCAGTTACGCAGAGCCTGTTTTTGCAATTAAGGCCAGTATTTATAAATTACAGAATGAGATTACCGTAGATAGTAAAATAGAGCAGGCTTTAAAAAATCTAAGCCCTACGCATCAACCTCAGCTACTCACGCTATTAAATAAAAGTGCAATGATAGAAATTGGTGATGATACGCAAATGACGGCGCTTGAAGTAAAGCCTAACGCAGAGGGGTCGCACTTTAACGCTAGTTTGAAGCTAAAAGAGCAGGTTGATGGCAAGTGGGAATCTATTTCTTCCTTTATGCCGCAAATCCCAAATGGGCAAACAGTGTATTTAAGCCGCACCTTTACAGATAAAGTATGGCTGATAAAAATTACAGGTAAACGCTACGAATCAATAGAGCGTGCAGAGCAGGCCTTAAATCAAAAGTAACGCCTGTTAATTTACCGTACAGTGTGTGGCTGCAAAAAAAGTTTAATATAAGTTTGCTGGTAAAGTGTGGCGGGCACGTTAGTATGCGCTAATAAAGGTACAAGGAGCGTAGTATGGCTAAGCAAACAGTGTTAATTATAGGTAATGGCCCCGTCGAAAAGGATGTAAGTAAAGCTCTAAATAGCTTTGATAGAGTGGTGCGCTTTAATATGTGTGCAAACATGCCTGCATACTTAGGCCGTAAATGTACTGATTTATGGCTAGTAGGAAGAGGTAAGCAAGGCGCAATGCTTTGTACAGCGTTTCCAGATATAGATATAACGCAGCTGAAAAATGTCATGATCACTGATCCAAAACCTAACTTATTTACTCAACCTTTTTATAAGCTAATTAACCGCAGGGGCTGTATTGACCATGGCGATGAAATAATACGCAAATATAGCCCGCGTGCAAACGTGAGTCGAATCGCCCAGCACGATAAAACAGCATTATTAAAACACTTATATACGTTTGGCAAACCTGCTTTTAAAGCTAAAACACCCAGTTCGGGAATGTTAGCCATTGAGCACTTTTTAAAGCAGCAAGCTCAGGTGCATATTATCGGTTTTGGTTTTAAGGGCTGGAAGCGTCATCCGTGGGATTTAGAAAAGCAGTATGTAGCGTCACTTATTGCCAAACAAAAAGTACAGTTATTAAAAAGCCCCAGTTAAGGCTGGGGCTAAAAAGTTATAAGCAGGCTATTACCAAATCATCTCAACAAATTCAGGGTGATCGATATACGGGTTACGATTACCTTGAAACTCATAAGCTGCTTGGTTACGGTCAAGCTCCATTTGGCTAACAGGGTCGGCGTTATGCCAGTTAAGTAGCATAGCTACCACCCAGTTTTCGAATACTTGATTGCTTGTGCCATTAAGGACTGCATTACTGGCAGTTGTGTTATTTTGCCACGAGCCTATTACATTCTCGTAGCGGGTTGCCATGTAAAAATAAGCGCGGGCAAAGTCACCTTTAAACTCATCAATTGGCTCAAACACCGTACCTGAGTAATTAATAGAGCTTGCTGCTGAACCGACTTTACTACCGTTTGTTGATGTAAATGATGCACTAGCCACTTCACCAAAAGGGTAGTTACTACGTTTTGAGTTTACATAACCGTCGGTTGCATAAATGTGGTGCACGTCTGAATTCATTGGCTCATTTGTGCCGCCAAACCAGCTTTTAGGGAACGAATGCTCACGGTTATAGCAATCTGCTTCACTGTTATAAGTACCACACTGATCGCTCACCGCGGTGTAAGTATAGCTGTCGCTACCATTTGGCTTTTCACTATACATATCTAAAATACTGTTATCGTTTTCAAAGTATTTATCGCGTGCTGAAGAATCGTAAAAGTTCCAAATAGCCGAGTAACCTTGCGAGCTGTGGTTTTTGATAATGTTATAAAGTTCAGTTTTTAATGCATAACCAGATAAACCCTGAGTTGTTACGTAATAACCTGTTGGTGTTGGGTTAGTGCCACCGCCAGTATCACCGCCAGAGCTATCGCCTAATTCAAAAGTTGTACTATCTGTGTTATTAAAACTTGCGCCACTGGCAAGTGTGGTGCTGCCCTGAGTGAGCGCGTAATTACCATTACCTACGTTACAGCACATACCGTCGCCATAGCTGTCACTTATAACTAGGGTGTATGCGCCATCAGTTAAACATAGTTGCTCATTATATTGTGTGTTAGAGGCATAACCACTACCACTGGCTACGCTGCTACCTTGGCTGTTGTTAACCACCCAGCTGGTTTCGCTGCCGTAGTTATCGGTATTAAGTGTTAAAGTAAGGCTATGGTCGTTACAGCTGCCTGAAGCGCCGCCGTCTGTATTAGGCAAAAAATTATCTACATAAACGGTTTCATTGCCATCAAAGCCGCTCATATCGTAAAAACGTAAACCAACATTAATGGTTTTATTACTGCTAGGCGTATAACTGTGGCTAATTGTTTGCCACTGGTTAGTTTGCGCTTGGTTAGAGTACCCTTGGTAGCCATCTACATACAGGCGGGCTCTTATGCTTCCTTCAGTGTGATATACATCCACTGAGAAATCATATGTTTTGCCAGCCTCCACACTAACTTGTTGTAATAAATCGGTATTGCTTTGCGAGCCGGTGGTCACATTAATAGCCGCCGCGCTGTTTGCGTTATTTACGATACTGGTTGAGCGCGATACATTAATACCGCTATCAATTGTGGTCCACGCGTCAGGCGTATAGCCTGTCCACTGCTCAAAGCCGCCATTTGCGACATTGGCCATTGCTGGGGTGGCGGCAATTAGTAATGCCGTGCTAAGTAACTTATTTTTGTATGTCCCGTGTGACATGATTGTTCCTATTTTTTATAGTTGAGTAAATAACATACACTATCTGTGCAAGGTTACAAATTTGTTAAATACAAAATTAATAAAATAGCAATAATCAGCCTTTAAGCTGTTTTTGAAGGTCTTTATATAAATTAATAACTAAATGGAATAACAAAGCAGATTCTATTCTTTTTTTCTCACCGCATAGCCCGCTATCCTGCACACTAATAAAACCTCAGCAGAGTTACTCTGGGTGAGGTAAAACTCATTTTGAACAGCGCATTATGTGGGCTGTATGTAATTTTCAGGGTTATGGGGAACAAATTCATGTTGTTAGGTCAACTTAACGCAGCGGCAAGCCCGCTATCGCAAGAGCAAGTACAAAAGCTGCAAGGCTTAGTAGCAGAACTTAATCCGATTCAGCAAGCGTGGGTAAGTGGTTACTTAGCTGCAAATGCTAATTCTGCGGCTCTTGGTGGGCAAGCGCCTACTGCGGCTGCAAGCGATGCTGCGCCACTTACTATTTTGTATGGTTCGCAAACAGGTAATGCAAAAGGTGTGGCGACTAAGCTTAAAGAGCAAGCAGAGTCGCGCGGTTTAGCTGTAAAACTTGTGAGCATGTCTGACTACAAACCTACAGCCCTGAAAAAAGAAAAGTTTTTAACCGTTGTTGTATCTACCTACGGTGAAGGTGAGCCACCTGAAGATGCTGAAACACTGTATGAATTTTTAACTACCAAAAAAGCACCTAAGTTAGATGGCGTTAAAGTAGCCGTACTGGGTTTAGGCGACTCTAGCTATGAATTTTTCTGCCAAACAGCAAAAGACTTTGAAGAGCGTTTAAACAAACTTGGCGCAGAAACTATTTTCCAACGTGCCGACCTAGATGTTGATTACGATGATGAAGCAGCCACTTGGATCACCGGTGCACTTGATGCATTCGAACCTGATTTAAAAGCGCAGCAAGATGCTGCTGGCGGCCAAGTTGTATCAATGCCATTTGGCGCGCCAACAGCGGCAGCAAGCCAATACACTAAGCAAAACCCATTTGCGGCAGAGCTTGTTACCGTACAAAAAATTACAGGGCGCGATTCTACTAAAGATGTACGCCATGTTGAGATTTCGCTTGAAGGCTCAGACATCACCTACTTACCTGGTGATTCATTAGGCGTGTACTTTTTAAATGATGAAGCCCGCGTAGATGAGCTACTAACACACACGCAAATCGATTCAGGCACACTTGTAAAAGTGGGCGAAGAGTCACTGCCTATTCGCGATGCATTAATCGAAAAGTTAGAGCTTACTCAGTCATACCCAGGCTTTGTAGAAAAATACGCAGTTGCAACGGGCACGCCAGAGCTACTAAAGCTTGTAGAAGATAAAGCCGCGATGCGTGAGTACATTGAGCCTCGTCAAATTTTTGATGTAGTGGCACAAAATCCTGCAAAAATAGACGCACAAACCTTAGTTGATTGCCTACGTAAACTACAAGCGCGCTTATACTCAATCGCTTCAAGCCAAAGCGAGGTTGAAGAGGAAGTGCACTTAACGGTAGGTTTAGTTGAGTTTGACGCCTTTGGCAGCGAACATTTAGGTGGCTGCTCTGGTTATTTAGCACGCCGTGCTGAAGAAGGGTGTAAAGTTAAAGTATTTAGTGAGCACAACGACAACTTCCGTTTACCTAGCGATGATAATACCCCCATTATTATGGTTGGCCCAGGTACCGGTATTGCGCCATTCCGTGCATTTTTACAAGAGCGTGACTCGCGAGAAGCACAAGGCAAAAATTGGCTGTTTTTCGGTAACCCACATTTTACACAAGACTTCTTGTATCAAGTAGAAATTCAGGGTTATTTAAAATCAGGCCTATTAAGCAAAGTTGACGTTGCATTTAGCCGTGACCAAGCCGAAAAAGTATACGTACAAGACAAACTACGCAAAAACTCAAAAGAAATTTTTGAGTGGCTAGAAGCAGGAGCGCATTTTTATGTGTGTGGTGATGCAAACCGCATGGCAAAAGATGTACACAACGCCTTAGTTGATATCATCAGCGAAAACACCGGTAAAAGCTACGAAGACGCAGAGCAATATTTAAAAGACTTACGTAGCGCTAACCGCTATCAGAAAGACGTGTATTAATCACGTTTCTTATTTTATTAACAGCTAGCAGCCGTCACTGTAACAAATTTAGGATTTAAAATGAGCGAACAAGATAAAAACGTAAAACTTTCTGATAACGAACGTTTGAAAAGAGAAAGTAACTTTTTACGTGGCACCATAGAGCAAGATTTAAAAGATGAAATTACCGGTGGTTTTACAGCCGATAACTTCCAACTTATACGTTTTCACGGTATGTACCAGCAAGATGACCGCGATATACGCCCTGAGCGCGCAAAGCAAAAGCTAGAGCCGCTGCACAATGTAATGCTACGTGCACGTATGCCTGGCGGTATTATCAAGCCTGAGCAATGGCTAGCAATTGATAAATTTGCCGATGAAAAAACAAGCTACGGCAGTATTCGTTTAACAACACGTCAAACGTTTCAATTTCATGGTGTATTAAAGCCAAATATTAAAGGCATGCACCAAATGCTTAATAGCGTTGGTATTGACTCTATTGCCACCGCAGGCGATGTAAACCGTAACGTACTATGTACGACTAACCCTGTTGAGTCAGAGTTACATCAAGAAGCGTATGAGTGGGCTGCAAAAATTTCTGAGCATTTACTTCCAAAAACGAAAGCATACGCTGAAATTTGGTTAAATGGCGAAAAAGCAGAAACTACAGAAGAGCCAATTTTAGGTTCTAACTACCTACCGCGTAAGTTTAAAACCACGGTTACTATTCCGCCTAACAACGAAGTTGATGTGCATGCGAATGACTTAAACTTTGTTGCTATTGCTGAAGATGGCAAGCTTGTTGGCTTTAACGTACTTGTAGGTGGTGGCCTAGCTATGACCCACGGTGATACGGCTACGTATCCGCGCAAAGCTGACGACTTTGGTTTTATTGCCCTAGAAGACACTTTAAAAATTGCTGAGCACGTTGTATCAGTACAGCGCGATTGGGGTAACCGTTCTAACCGTAAAAATGCAAAAACTAAATACACACTAGACCGTGTTGGGTCTGACGTATTTAAAGCGGAAGTAGAAAAACGTGCCGGTGTAAGCTTTGCACCAAGCCGCCCTTATGAGTTTACTCACCGTGGCGATCGTATCGGTTGGGTAGAAGGCATTGATGGCAAGCACCACCTTACGCTATTTATACAAAGCGGCCGTATTTTAGACTACCCAGGTAAGCCATTAAAAACAGGTTGTCGTAAAATTGCAGAAGTGCACCAAGGCGATATGCGCATGACGGCTAACCAAAACTTAATTATTGCCGGTGTGCCTGCCGATCAAAAAGCAGTTATTGAAGAAATTGCCCGTAACCACGGCCTAATTGATGACAAAGACACTGAGCAACGTAAAAACTCAATGGCGTGTGTAGCATTGCCAACGTGTCCGCTTGCTATGGCCGAAGCTGAGCGTTACTTACCAAGCTTAATTGAAAAAACCGAAGCACTACTTGCTAAGCATGGCATACCTGATGACAGCATTATTATGCGTGTTGTAGGTTGTCCTAACGGTTGTGGCCGCGCAATGCTTGCAGAAGCTGGTTTAGTAGGTAAAGGCCCTGGTAAATACAACGTTTACCTAGGTGGTAATTTAGAAGGTACACGCATTCCTAAACTGTACCTAGAAAACGTAGGTGAAGATGTTTACCTAGACGCGTTTGATAAGCTAATTGGCCAGTGGGCAAGTGAGCGAAACGACGGTGAATGTTTTGGTGACTTTGTAATTCGCAAAGGCATTGTTGCTGAAGTAAAAGTATCAGTAACCGATTTTCACGCTTAATTAAATACCCACGCGGAGCGTGGGTGAGGTTTAAAATTGACCATGAGTGAATTTAAAAACATATTACAGCTTGATAAGCAAAGCCAAGCGGCATTGCTTGCAGATGCAAACGGCATACTTGCACCAATGAGTGCGGAGCAGCGTGTTGCATGGGCACTAGAGAACTTACCCGATACAGCTTTTTTATCATCAAGCTTTGGTATTCAAGCGGCGGTCATGCTGCATTTAGTAACATCTCAGCGTCCTGATATTCCTGTGGTATTAACCGATACGGGTTATTTATTTCCAGAAACGTATCAGTTTATTGAGCAAATGACAGCGCGCCTATCACTTAATTTACAGGTGTATAAAGCTGAGCTAAGCCCTGCATGGCAAGAAGCTAAATACGGTAAATTATGGGAACAAGGCGAGGACGGTATTAAGCAATATAATCAGCTTAATAAAGTAGAGCCCATGACCCGCGCATTAAAAGAAATTGGTGCCGGTACTTGGTTTAGTGGCTTGCGCCGTGACCAATCGTCGACCCGTGCAGATAAACAGTTTGTTGAGATAAGCCGAGGTACGGTAAAAGTGTACCCGATTATTGAATGGTCAAACCGCGATGTATATCAATACCTTACCAAGCATGATTTACCTTACCACCCATTATGGGAGCAAGGTTATGTGTCGATGGGTGATGTGCATACTACGCGTAAACTTGAGCCAGGTATGAGCGAAGAAGAAACGCGCTTTTTTGGTTTAAACCGCGAGTGCGGGCTGCATATTGACGGCGATGGTATTTAAAAAAAGCGAATGCTAAACAACTATTTAAACGCAACTTAGGTTGCGTTTTTTATTGCAAAAAAATTGCCTGATTAAGTATTTTTTATTAGACTTGCCTTTCAAGGATTCATTTTTAAGCAGGAACGCTATGAAATACTTCACCTACTTGGCAATATCAGTCATGATCATTGCTGTTATCTCTTTGTTTTACCTAAAAAAGCCAGATGGCCAAACATGGCTTTCTAGTTCATCTATTAGTGCTGAATCTCACAAAATTAAAGAAAAAATGGTCGCGTTATCTAGCAATACGCTTAATCAGGCAGTGCAAGGCGCAAAGCAAGCAGGCGATAAAATTGCGCAGAGTGTAAACAATGATGCGGCGACAATTAAACCCGGTAGCAAAATTTATAAGTGGCAAGATAAAAACGGCCAATGGCATTTTTCAGATACGCCTAATGCAGATGGCAAAAGTATTGAGGTAAAACTTGATGCCCGTGATGTCACTGTTGTAGCCGCAGAAGACACCTCAATTTTGAGTAGCAGTGCAAGCACCTCAAAAAAGAGTATTCAACCACCTACACCTACCGTTTACAACGCTGAATCTATTCAAAAACTGTTTGAAGATGCCGAAAAGGCAAAGCAAAAATTAGAGCAGCGTAGTAAAGAGATGCAAAGTATAGGTGGGTACTAAATTTTATTGTGCGCTTAACATTAAAGCTTACTCATTATGAGGGGGGTTTAATCGTGCGGGGTTTGTAATTTGTGAGCTGAGTTACAGCGCCTTCGTTACGCTAAGGGCTCACAGCCAGTTAAAAGCAATACCAAGTTGCAATACTCGTTAATTATTTAGCGCATAAAAAAGCCTAGCGACTGCTAGGCTTTTTAGTTTTAAGTATATGATTAGTCAAGCATGTTACGTAAAACGTATTGTAGTATACCGCCGTGCTTGTAGTAATCCCACTCTTTAGGGGTATCTATACGTACATCGGCGCTAAAGCTGACTTTTTTGCCCTCAGCATTAGTGGCAATAATGCTCACTTCATTCGTTTTGTCGTACAAACCTTCAATATCAAACTGCTCTTGGCCAGTTAAATTTAATGATTCGTGGCTCTCACCCTCTTTAAACTGTAAAGGCAGTACACCCATACCAATGAGGTTAGAGCGATGAATACGCTCATAACTTTGTGCAACCACCGCTTTTACACCTAATAAAAGCGAGCCTTTTGCTGCCCAGTCGCGTGATGAACCGGTACCGTACTCTTTACCAGCTAACACAATTAATGGTGTGTTACTCTTTTCATATTCCATTGCGGCATCGTAAATGCTGGCAAGCTTGTCATCAGGTTGGGTGCGAGTAACGCCACCTTCTGTACCTGGTGCGAGTAAGTTTTTAAGCCTAACGTTAGCAAATGTGCCTCGCATCATCACTTCGTGGTTACCACGGCGTGAACCGTACGAGTTAAACTGCGCTTTTTCTACGCCTTTTTCCTGTAAGTAAATACCGGCTGGCGCTTCAGCTTTAATGGCCCCCGCAGGAGAAATATGGTCAGTGGTTACTGAGTCGCCAAGTTTAGCTAAACAACGCGCCCCTTCAATTGTTGGCACGCCTGGTGGTTCAACGCTCATGCCCTCAAAGAATGGTGCTTTTTTAATGTAAGTTGACCCATCATCCCAATCATAGAGCTTACCATCAGGAATTTGAATTTTTTGCCAACGGCTGTCGCCTTCGTATACGTTGGCATAGCTTTTTTCGAACATTTCTCTGGTTACCGTTTTTTGTACTAGTTCGCTGACTTCGCTCACGCTTGGCCAAATATTTTTTAGGTAAATATCGTTACCGTTTTCATCTTGCGCTAAAGGTTCGTTGTATACATCTATGTCTGTACGCCCTGCAATGGCATACGCTACCACAAGTGGAGGCGAGGCTAAAAAGTTCATTTTAACGTCTTGGTGTATACGCCCTTCAAAATTACGGTTACCCGATAAAATAGAGCTTACAACTAGCTTATGCTTTTGAATAGCTTCGCTAATTTCATCTGCTAGCGGGCCTGAGTTACCTATACACGTGGTACAACCATAACCGACCAAGTTAAAGCCTAAGCTTTCTAGGTCATCCATTAGGCCTGCTTTTTCAAGGTAGTCGGTTACCACTTGCGAACCGGGTGCAAGCGATGTTTTAACCCACGGTTTTACATTAATACCCAGCTGTTTAGCTTTTTGAGCCACTAAGCCTGCGGCTAAAATAACACTGGGGTTAGAGGTATTTGTACAGCTTGTAATAGCGGCAATAACACAGGCGCCATCGTTTAGTTCAAATTCTTGGCCTTTAAACTTCACTTTGGCTGCACCCATAAACTGCGCTTCGTCTACCGGTTCATCAGGGTTGGTTGTTGGGCCTTCACTTTCAATGCGCGCTTCTTCAATATCGCTTTTATTACGACGAGCCATACGCTCATCTTGGAAGCCTTTTAGGTGCTGGCCTATCACATCACCGGCTTTATCAAGTGTAATTCTGTCTTGTGGGCGTTTAGGGCCTGCAAGGCTAGGTACTACGTCGTCTAATTTAAGCTCAAGGTTGTCTGTGTAATGCGCTTCGTCGCCTTCATGGCGCCATAAGCCTTGGTGTTTAGCGTAGTCTTCAATCAGTTTGAGATGATCTTCATCGCGGTTCGTTAAACGCAGGTAGTTAATTGTTTCATCATCAATGGGGAAAATACCACATGTTGCACCGTACTCTGGCGCCATGTTGGCAATGGTCGCTCTATCGGCGAGCGGTAAATCAGCTAGGCCGTCACCATAAAACTCAACAAATTTACCCACTACGCCGTGGTTACGTAGCATTTCGGTAACGGTGAGCACTAAATCGGTAGCTGTGGTGCCCTCGGGTAAGCGGCCATTTAATTTAAAGCCCACTACCTGAGGAATAAGCAAGCTAATTGGTTGCCCAAGCATGGCTGCTTCGGCTTCAATACCACCTACGCCCCAGCCTAGCACACCTAAACCATTAATCATGGTGGTGTGCGAATCAGTCCCTACAAGGGTGTCTGGGTAGGCTATTGATTTTCCGTTTTCACTGTCGTTAAAAACAACACGCGCTAAAAACTCTAAGTTTACTTGGTGCACAATACCTGTAGCTGGTGGCACTACTTTTAAATTATCAAAAGCAGTTTGCCCCCAGCGTAAAAATTCGTAGCGCTCTTTATTTCGTTCGTATTCTAGCTTGGCATTTAAATCAAACGCACCGTCGTCACCATAGCCATCTACTTGTACTGAGTGGTCAATTACAAGTTCAGCAGGAGAAAGCGGGTTTATTTTTGCAGGATCGCCACCTAGCTTTTCCATTGCATCACGCATGGCAGCTAAATCAACAATGGCGGGAACACCTGTAAAGTCTTGCATTACCACACGTGCCGGCGTAAAGGCCACCTCAGCTGAGGGCTTTGCTTTAGGGTCCCAGTCAAGAAGGGCTTGAATGTCTTGTTCTTTTATATTTACGCCATCTTCATTGCGTAATAGGTTTTCTAGTAATACTTTGAGAGAAAAGGGCAATCGCTTTGCTTTGTCGCCTAATCCTTTAAGTGAGTGAATATGGTATTGCTCGCCATTAATCGTTAATTGTTGTTGGGTGTCGAAACTATTCATTTTTTGCCCCTTTGATAGTTAGGATTATGTCCTTGATAAAATAACGTGTTTATTTGCCAATAGTTTGCAAAGTGCATACCAGAGATAATAAATATGACAAATCAGGCTAAAAAGCAGGTAGCGCAATGCATGTTTTTTAGACAGTACTAAGTATAGAAGTGCTACCTAAAATTGTTTTTTCAAGTAGCAAAATAATGAGTTTACAAAAGGGGGGGAAGTTAGTTCAACCAACCTTGTTGTTTTCTTTTTATACTTAAATATAAAAGCAAAAACGCAATAACAATCACTAAAATAGGCATAAACACCGCGCTTACCCCCAGCATTTTAATGCTATTTATCACAATGAAATTATAAAATTGCTGAATAAATATCGCTACCAACGATAGCGCAAAGGTAGGCGTTGCAAATGCATTTTTGGCCAATAGTAGTATGCAGCCAAGGGTGCCACCAAATACCGCTACAGCAAACGCAATGGTAGACCATAAAGGCACGTTTGAATATGCAGCTTGTTGATCTAGCGGAAGTTTACTTATCATCTCGGGGGTCATCATAAGGTGCATTATAAATGCAAACACACCTAATAAATTCCAGATAAGTGCTGCCCACAGGGCGGGTTTAAACCAATTGGGTGTGGCTGAGGTTGTCATATTATTACCTTGTTTTTATTGTATTTTACGAGGTAATTAAAGAGCAAAAAGGCTAACTGTTCAAGCTAGCCTATACATATAATAAAAACGGCACAAAGCGCTAAGGGCTAGCCAAATGAGATAGGGCGGCGCCCTGTATTTTCATCAACCTTTGGCTTTTTAGTGCGCTTTCTTTTATTTTTTGCCGGCTTTTGAGCTGTTTCATTAGGTGTTTTTTCTGGCTGCGGCTGGGTTGTTGCGACTGGGCGCTCTACAGGAGTCGCATCTTCACTTAAAGTGAGTTGAAAAAGATCGCCATCAAATTCAAGTACATCGCCACTGTATAATTTTTTCCGTTTTATTGTACATATTTCATGGTTAACCCCAACATAGCCTTGCGCTATTAGGTTTTTAGCTTGGCCGCCACCTTCTACTAAATCGAGTACTTTTAGTAATTTACAAAGCTCTATAGGTTCTTCTTCAAGTTCAATTTCAATGTATTCTTCTGACATGGTTATCTCTGTTGGTGGCGCATAAGCAGCAAGTATAAAGGCTTGCACTGTTTTTTGCACCTAGCAAGCTCGCCCGAGTGGGATAAAAAAGAGTGATAAATATAAAACTTTTTTCAACTTTAAAAAAACTGCAGCATTTGATGCGTATGCTCTAGCAAAAATTTGGTGTGCTATTTGCTATTGCTTTGGCAAATAAAAAATCGTACCTAAAACATGGTAATTATCTCACCGTTTTAATTGTTTAGGTCTGCATATAATTGGAGCAGTAAATGGGCATAAGATTAGCAATGAAAAAAGAGCTAATGGGCTTAGATAATTCAGATATGCTGACAGCAGATGATGTAAGAGCTCACTTAGCTAACTCGGTAAAAACACAAAAAGAGCAAGATGAACGCGGCTTTTCGGTTATTTCTAAGTTTAACGATACGCACAGTCGGCTAATTAGTGGTGATCCACTTAAAAAATCAAAACTGGAATTTGAACGTCATCGCTTATTTAACGAAGTTTTATATACGCGCCAAAGTGTAGATGCCTGGTTAGACAGCCAAACAAATTATACCAACGTACAATAATACTTAATTAAGCACATGAGTATTAAGTTGCTATAGATAGTTTCCTCCAATAGACTACAATTGTAATCATTGGAGGGTCACTATGAAAAATGGCATTTTAATCTGTATGTGGGCGCTATTATTAACTGCGTGCCAACAACCTACCGTTTATGTTTTTAGCGAAAACTTGCAAGATGAGCAGCGCAAGCAGCTCGATGCTGCGCTAAAAGCACAAAATCTTCCTTATGAATACGTAGCGCTAGAAATCCCATCTACCTTTGGTGAGGCTACATTACTCTTATCAAGCGATAAAATTTACCCAAAAGAAACTGAGCAGTTAGCTACTATTATGCAGGGGCTAGGTTACGAGCCACAAGTTAACTATACAACGCGTTCAAATCATTTTTATGGTGATGGCAATATAGGCTTTTATTTAAAGAGCACTGATGGAGAAGACGCTTTTACTATGCCGTCTCGGCTAAGAACAACTCATTGCAGCGAAGACAAGTACAATGATTTACTCGTCACATTTACAGATAAATATGCTGACTTTACCTTACCCAGTGGCGCTGTTGTAAGGTTAGGTTGGGAGTTTTTATATGGTTATGTTGTTATTTATTATAAAACCTACTCGCAAACATATAGCCACTCACAGCCGCTTGTAGCGACGCCCTTTGGCGCTAAGCCATCCGATACGTATACATTTACGGCGCATGTTAATCACCCCAGCTGGCTTGATTGCTCACTACAAATTGTTTATATGGACTGAGGGATAGAGTTAACCGTGGGTTTCTATGTGCTCACTCAGCTTTGCAATGCGCAGACTCATACCTTCTATGATTCTATCTTTAATTTTTTCGCGTATTACATTAGGCAAGCGAGTAAGTGCCTCTGGGGTAATGGCAAGTACTATGGTGTCGGTTTTAGCGCGAGCGCTCGTACTGCGCTCGCGGTTATTAATAAATGCGCCTTCACCGATAAACTCACCGGGCTCTATAGTGCCAAGCTCCAGCAAGTGGTTATGTTTAAAAACAAGTAACGCACCACTTAATACAATGTATAAGCGTTTGTCGTTATCGTATTGTTTAAATAAAAACTGATGCTGGTTAACTAAATACAATAACCCAAACGACTCTAGTAGCACTTGGCGTTCAGCAAGGCTGAAGTCTTTAAAAAAGTGCAATCTATTCACTATTTCCATTTGTTTAAACAATGGAATGTGTTCTATTAATTTCATCCTAGGGCCAACGAGTAACAGTTAGAAACTAGCTAATATTGCGCTCTTTTAATTTGCGGGTCAACGTGTTGCGCCCCCAGCCAATTTTTATGGCTGCATCTTGTTTATGGCCAGAGCAATTAGCCAGTGCTGTTTTTATAAGGCGAGTTTCAAGCTGAGCTTGAATATCAGGCCAAATGTTTTCTTTACCTTGCTTAAGCTCTTGGTTGAGCCATTGCTGAAACGCATCAAGCCAATCACCTTCTTGTTGAACAGGCGCTGCATCAATGATCTCTGGTGGTAGGTCTTGCTCACTTACTAATTCACCAGGGGCCATAACGGTTAACCAGCGACAGGTATTTTCAAGTTGGCGCACATTACCAGGCCAGCTAAATAGCCTAAGCTGCTCTGTGGCTTTTGGGCTTAGCACTTTACTTTCTACTTGTAGGTCTTTTGCGCTTTTGTGTAAAAAGTGCTGCGCTAGGCGCTCAATGTCTTCAGTTCTTTCTCTAAGAGCCGGTAAACGAAGGCGCACAACGTTTAAACGATGAAATAAATCGTCCCTAAATTTACCCTGTTTTACTAAATCTTCTAAATTTTGATGCGTTGCAGCAATAATGCGTACATCAACTTTAATACTTTGGTGCCCGCCCACACGGTAAAATTCACCATCGGCGAGTACACGTAATAAACGTGTTTGCACATCCAGTGGCATATCGCCAATTTCATCTAAAAACAGTGTGCCGCCATTGGCTTGTTCAAAGCGGCCTTTACGAACGCTATCGGCACCAGTAAATGCGCCTTTTTCGTGGCCAAATAGCTCAGACTCCACAAGCTCTTTTGGAATAGCGGCCATGTTTAATGCAATAAACTGGTTTTCTTTACGTGGGCTGTGGTTATGCAAAGCGCTGGCAACAAGCTCTTTACCTGTGCCAGACTCACCATTAATTAGTACGCTCATACTTGAAGCCGACAGTTTACCTATCGCTCTAAACACTTCCTGCATCGCAGGGGCTTCGCCAATAATGTGCGCGCTTTTAGGTGGAACTTGTTTACGCTTAGTTTTTTTAGTTGAATTTGCTCTACAGGCACTTTCGATTAATGCCACGGCTTCGTTTAAATCAAATGGCTTGGCTAAGTACTCAAACGCGCCTTTTTGAAATGCGTTAACCGCTGAGTCTAAATCTGAGTGGGCGGTCATTATAATAACCGGCAGCCCTGGGTTTTGCTCTGCTATGAGTTCAAGCAATGCCATGCCGTCCATGCCTGGCATCCGTACGTCAGATACCAACACGGTTGGCTGGCTAAATTTTAGCGCGCTTAACACGTCTTGCGCATTTGCAAAGCTTTCTGCTTCAAACCCTGCGCGTGTCAGCGCTTTTTCTAATACAAAGCGAATTGATGCGTCATCATCTACAAGCCAAACTGTTTTCATGCCAACTCCAAAACATTAATCTGCAAAAGGCAGATAGATATTAAATTCAGTATGGCCAGGCCAGCTATCGCAGTCTATATAACCGTCGTGCTGATCTATGAGCGTTTGTGCGATTGAAAGCCCTAGCCCTGAGCCACCTTCTTTGTTGGTGATCATCGGGTAAAACAATGTTTCGCGAACGCTTGGGTCTATGCCTGGTCCATTATCAGAAACCTGGATCAACAAGGCTTTTTTAGGGGCTTTTCCGGGGCGGCGATACTGATGATTAATGCGGGTTTTTATTTTTATTTCACCGCCATCAACTAACGCCTGTTGAGCATTGCGTACAATATTAAGTACAACTTGCTGAACCTTGCCTTGGTCAATAAACACATCAGGGATACTTGGGTCGTAATCTTTAACTAGACTAATATTTTTACAATTATCTAATGTGCTTAATTTAACAACCGACTCAAGTGTTTGGTGAATATTGCCATACGACTTTTGCGGAAGCTGATTTGGCCCAAGTAGCCTATCAACTAATTCGCGTAATCGGTCGGCTTGCTCAATTATAAGCTCAGCGCATTCGTCCCTTTCTTGTTGATCTACCTCATACTGCAATAACTGCGCCGCTCCGCGTATTCCCCCTAAAGGATTTTTAATTTCGTGAGCAAGCCCTCTAATTAAATTTCGTGCAGCTTGATATTGATGCATTTGGTTAGAGGCTTTGTCGTGTTTTATTTCTTCATCGGTTTTACGACACTCAAGTAAAATATAGCGTTCGTTTTTAAACTTAACTTGGCGCGATGTAATAGCTATTTTTGCATGGCGAGAATCTATAAAGACCACGTCAGCTCTGTGCTGGCTGCAATCTACACCATCAATAAGTGAGTACTGGGCTATGCGCTCTAAATCCACAGAATGGTAATTAAATAAGCTGTTAAAGGTTTGCCCAATAATGCGCTTTTTACCCAAGCCGAGTAGTTCGCTGGTGCTGGTGTTGGCATAAACAAGGGTAAAACTTTTATCAAGTAACATGACCGATGTAGTTTGATTTTGCCAAATGGCATTGAGAAGTTCAGGGCTAAAATTTTGTTCGTTTGACATCTTTGCACCACTTTAGTGCGTTAATATTTGCAAGCAAGTTTTAATCAGTAAATACTGCTGCGCTAATTTTGCTTCATGAGACATTGTACTTAATTTACAGCCTTTCTTTGCATCACAAAGGTACTGGGCTGACTGATAGCAATGGCTTGATTTTGTTTATTATAAAGTTTGAGATACAAAGTATGAGCTCCGTTTTCTACATCCCGAATGGCAAACGTTGATAAATCGCTTGCGGGCCCATAAGCGTTACCGTTTAAAAATAGCTGTATGGTAAAGCCAGCTTCAAAACGGGGTGTTATGCGGCTTGTTACGTACACCGAGCCGGTGTTTTCGCGTACGGTTTGGTTATGTGTAGGCGACGATATCATAATTTGAAAACGGTTAGGGTGCGTTGGTTGTGGTGAACCAGGGGTGTGTTTATCGGTTTCAGACAGGGTAAGATCTTGGCTGCTTAGTTTTATTTCGTGCGCGCCACTACGTGGTGTATCTGAGAACACTAAAACACCATTTTTATCTTTCCAAGCATAAATTTTCTTATTGCCTGCATAACTATAAATGCTTAATCCTAAAGCAAAAAATAGTAATAATATCCTGTAATTCACATTGCTACCCTGCATATTTTGTAATTACATAACTTTAGTGGAGATAACCCTAATTTACCATAAAAAAAAGCCCGCTAAGCGGGCTTGAGAACACACATTTATTATCTTATCGATAATTTTGTCTACGGCGTATTAAACGCTGTAGTACATTTCAAACTCAACTGGGTGAGTTGTCATGTTAAGTTTTTCAACTTCTTGAGATTTAAGAGCAATGTAAGCATCGATTAAATCATCAGTGAATACGCCACCTTGCGTTAAGAATTCACGGTCAGCACTAAGTGCTTCTAGCGCTTCATCTAGTGAAGATGCAACTTGTGGAATTTCTGCTGCTTCTTCTGCTGGTAGGTCGTATAAATCCTTGTCCATAGCATCGCCAGGGTGGATCTTGTTTTTGATACCGTCAAGGCCAGCCATAAGCATTGCAGAGAAAGCAAGGTATGGGTTAGCAGTTGGATCTGGGAAGCGTACTTCAATACGACGACCTTTTTCAGATGGTACAACTGGAATACGGATTGATGCAGAACGGTTACGTGCAGAGTATGCAAGCATTACCGGTGCTTCAAAACCTGGTACTAAACGTTTGTACGAGTTAGTTGAGGCATTTGCAAACGCATTGATTGCTTTAGCGTGCTTAATAATACCGCCAATGTAGTAAAGTGCATCTTCAGAAAGACCACCGTACTTATCACCAGCAAAAAGGTTAACACCGTCTTTTGCTAAAGATTGGTGACAGTGCATACCAGAGCCGTTATCGCCTACAACAGGCTTAGGCATAAATGTGGCCGTTTTTCCGTAAAGGTGAGCCATGTTATGAATAACATATTTCATCTCTTGGATTTCATCCGCTTTTAATACCATTGTATTAAAGCGAGTTGCGATTTCGTTTTGACCCGCTGTTGCAACTTCGTGGTGATGTGCTTCTACTACTTGGCCTAGTTCTTCAAGTACTAAACAAGTAGCTGAACGCCAATCTTGTGAAGAGTCAACTGGTGAACATGGGAAGTAACCACCTTTAACACCTGGGCGATGACCTGTGTTACCACCTTCGTAGTCTTTATCAGAGTTCCATGCTGCTTCAACAGCATCAATTTTGTACATAGAACCTGACATATCTGACTTGTATTTAACATCATCAAATAGGAAGAATTCTGGCTCAGGGCCAAATAAAACTGTATCTGCGATACCGGTAGATTTCATGTACTCTTCAGCGCGTTTAGCAACTGAACGAGGGTCACGCTCGTAGCCTTGTAGTGTAGATGGCTCTACAACATCACAACGTACGATTAGCGTAGCTTCTTCTGTGAATGGGTCTAATTTTACTGAATCAGCTACTGGCATAAGTACCATGTCTGATTCGTTAATGCCTTTCCAACCTGCAATTGAAGAGCCGTCGAACATTTTGCCGTCTTCAAAAAAATCTTCATCTACTTGGTGATGAGGAATAGAAACATGTTGTTCTTTACCTCTAGTATCAGTAAAGCGTAAATCAATGAACTTAACGTCATTTTCTTTAATAAAATCTAAAACCGATTGTGACATGTGTCCTCCAACTGTTGGGTTTTATTATTGCTGCATTAAATGCTTTGGCTTTTTAGTAAGCCGATTTTATGCCATTATTTTAACTTGCTGTTTATTAAGTTAAAAATTATGGTTGCACAAAAGTGGTCACGGGCTTTGCACTTTTATGGTGCGTAAAATATCCACATTGGTGCAAAAATTTCACGCTCGATTCTGCACGTATTTTAATCACCTAAATCAGCTTAACTTAAATAGTAAATAGTGCCAAAGCAATCAACAAATTAGCTAAAAAACGACAATTTATGTAATTTGTCGAAATTTATTTCATATAATTGTCATATAAAAAACAGATACTTAGTAAAAGTATTAAGAAAGTTTTTAAAATTGTATTGGATAAACTTTCATCCATGTCATTAATGAGGGATAATATGCGCCCTTTTAAATCCTATGCTGGGACATCTGGTGAAAACGCAGATGAGTGCGTAGATCTTGCAGGATCAATGAGAATAAACTTCTCTGAGTAAAAATATGAGCATCGAACAGTTAAGAAATATAGCGATTATCGCGCACGTTGACCACGGTAAAACGACATTGGTTGACAAACTACTTGAGCAATCAGGTACATTAGAAACACGCGGCGGTAACGAAGAGCGTGTGATGGACTCAAACGACATTGAGAAAGAACGTGGTATTACCATTTTGGCTAAAAACACAGCCATTTCTTGGAAAGACTACCATATCAATATCGTAGATACCCCGGGACACGCCGATTTTGGTGGTGAAGTTGAACGCGTACTTTCGATGGCTGACTCAGTATTATTACTTGTTGATGCTCAAGAAGGTCCAATGCCGCAAACGCGTTTCGTAACGCAAAAAGCATTCGCGCAAGGCTTAAAACCAATTGTTGTTATCAACAAAATCGACAAGCCAGGTGCACGTCCTGATTGGGTTATGGATCAAATCTTTGATTTATTCGACAACCTTGGTGCAACTGACGAACAGCTAGACTTTAAAGTAATCTACGCTTCAGCAATCAACGGTTGGGCTACACTAGATTTAGATGAGCCGTCTGACAACATGGAACCTATGTTCCAAATGATCGTTGACGAAGTATCACCACCGGATGCAGATCCTGAAGGTGACTTCCAAATGCAGATTTCTCAGCTTGATTACAACTCTTATAAAGGTGTAATCGGTATCGGCCGTATCAAACGTGGTTCTGTTGTGCCTAACCAGCAAGTAACGATTGTTAGTGCTGATGGCTCTACGCGTAACGGCAAAATTGGTTCAGTACAAAGCTACCTAGGTCTTGAGCGTATCGAAACAGATAAAGCTTACGCTGGTAACATTGTAACGGTAACAGGTCTTGGCGAGCTTAAGATTTCAGACACTGTTTGTTGTCCTAACAACGTTGAAGCATTACCACCACTAAGTGTTGATGAGCCAACAGTAACAATGACGTTCTCTGTAAATAACTCTCCTTTCTGTGGTAAAGAAGGTAAGTTTGTAACATCACGTAATATTCGTGAGCGTTTAGACAAAGAATTAGTACATAACGTTGCACTTCGTGTTGCTGATACTGACAACCCAGATAGCTTCCGCGTATCGGGCCGTGGTGAATTACACCTTGGTATCTTAATCGAAAACATGCGTCGTGAAGGTTACGAGCTAGCTGTATCTCGTCCAGAAGTAATCTTACGCACTGTTGATGGCGTATTAGAAGAACCGTACGAAACACTAACAATTGACTGTGAAGAAGAGCATCAAGGTTCTATCATGGAGCAAATTGGTCTTCGTAAAGGTGAACTTACTGATATGGCACCAGATGGTAAGGGCCGTATGCGTTTAGACTTTATGATCCCAAGCCGTGGCTTAATCGGTTTCCAAACTGAGTTCATGACGTTAACTTCAGGTTCTGGTTTACTTTACCATACATTCGATCACTACGGTCCACACAAAGGTGGCGAGCTAGGTGTTCGTAAGAACGGTGTAATGATTGCAAATGCTACAGGTAAAGCACTTACTAACGCATTATTCAACTTACAAGAGCGTGGTAAATTATTCATCGGTCACGGTGTTGAAGTTTACGAAGGTATGGTTATCGGTATTCATAGCCGTGATAACGACCTTACAGTTAACGCACTTAAAGGTAAGCAACTTACTAACGTTCGTGCATCTGGTACAGATGAAGCACAAACATTGACGCCACCATTGAACTACACACTTGAGCAAGCGCTTGAGTTTATCGATGATGACGAGTTAGTAGAAGTAACACCTGAGAACATTCGTATTCGTAAGCGTCACTTAACTGAAAGTGAGCGTAAGCGTGCGGGTCGTGCTCCAAAATCATAATCTATTAATTTAGAGTAATGGTTTAAAAGCCGCTGTATTTTGCAATACAGCGGCTTTTTTGTGGGTTAAAACAAGAGTTGTCAGCTATAAGTTATCAGCGGTCAGTTTATAACGGCGCAGCTAAATAGGCTGGTTTAAGCTGAAAGTCAGTAGGCTATATAAATCTGCAACAATACATAGTGGTAGTGCGTATTGGTAGGGTGCTTTTTCGTTGGGTTTCGCTACGCTCAACCCAACGTTTTCAATTATTTTATTGGTAGTTACTTACTTTTTGGTAGCAGGGTAATTTTGCCAAAGACATCTGCGTCTATAAAACCGCGGTTTCTGTCGCCATTGACTGGCTGTACTTCGTGAGAGCCCATAAAGTGCTCGCGTACTTTGCTGCCATCGTTATCGCAATACGCTAGCATAAAGCCAATGACTTGTTTTTCATTAAGCGTAATGGGCGTGTTTACAGCGCCTTCTTGGTAATCGTTAGGGTAGAGCTTTATAGCAACTTCCCAGGTGATGTTATAAGGGGCTTGGGTATTACGCTTCCAGTTACTTGTTAAGTGGTCGGTGTATAAATGGGCTTTTTTATCGGGGCCGTAATCGGCGGCTTGGTTATCAAGGCCAATATGATATGCCAACGCGGTATGGTTAAACTGGTGAATACCACCTGACGCGTCGCTATCGATAAAAATTTCCAGCGCATCGTCATCCCAATATTTTACGGTCGGGTCTGGGTGCGTATCAATAAGTACATCGTCAGTTATATCAGCTTGTAAATACAGGTAGTTTTTATCCCACAGCAGGCGGTAGCGGCCTTTAAAGTCGGCATCTGATGAGGGCAAGGTGCCATCCATTAAATGCGGCATATCATGCCACGTTGCTTTATCCCATGCGCTTTCAGATACGCCATCAATAGTAATAGGGGTCGATGTGTGCGCTACATCAATGGCCATTACTGGGGCGCTTAATAAACAGCTTAAAGCTAATGCGTGTTTTTTCATTAATTTCTCAATGTTAATATGTATTTAGATATTACAATCATCCTAAAACAGTTCAGCAATGAGTTACAGTGAAATACTTTCGCCTTCGTTTAAAATATATAAAGGTGTGGTTGAAGCCATTTTATTGTGCATATGTAGTAACCTTAGCAGTGCTGAATGACTTGTCCGGTCGCCCATTTTCCAGCTTGAGTTACCATAGCCCCACGGTATCATTACTTTACAGTTAAGGTCACTAGCTGCATTTACAGCATCCTCTGGTGTGGTGTGTACATAACGATACCAAGTAGGGCTGTCTTCACTGTAATACGAGGCTATAGGCAGTAGGCATATGTCTATATCGCCATACTTTTGCTGAATGTCTTTAAAGTGTTTTGAGTAGCCGGTATCGCCTGCAAAAAACACGGTACTGCCGTTTTGCTCAAGCAACCAGCCATTCCATAGGTCTTTATCGTTATCTTCGTAAATAAAGGGCACCAATACACGGCTACTAAAGTGGTGCGCTGGTAGGGCATGAATCGTTAAATCATCAAGCTGTGTTTTTGCATACCAGGCCATTTCGCTAATGTTATAGCCACCAGTAGGGAAGTTGTCGGCCATACCTAATGGCGTTAAGTAGCGAGGTTGATTACCAAGCTCCCCTATATCGGCTTTATTAAAGTGATCGTAATGAATATGCGAGTACATCACTGCACTTAAGTTTTTAAGCTCGTTTTGTGTAAGCCAATCGCCGGGTTGCCTGTAAAACCCTGATGCTAACCTAAAGGCTAAATCAACAGGTGAGTCGAACTGCTCTTTTACAGGGTCAAATAGCACGTGTTGTCCGCTAGGTGTGCGGATCATAAACCCAGCGTGCCCTAACCAGCGCACGGTAAAGCCCGTATTTAAATTAATTGGCTTTTGCTCAGCAATAAATTGGCAATCTTCAGCGTCTTGTTTGCATTGTAATTTAGGGCTTGGCGGGTAGCAGCCGGTTTCGCAGGTGGTGGGGTAGGTTTTTTTGCCAGGGTAGAGGTTATAAAAGCGTCCTTTTCGCTCGCCTGTTTGATGTTGCGGGGTAAGCGTGCTTTCCCCTGCAATCACCTCAATGCGATTAGCGGTTTCGCAAGCGCTAAGCAATCCACAAATAAATACAAGGCTGGTGGTTTTTAGTTTCATTGTTGCTATCTATTATTATTTTTATAAAAGTATAACAACATCAAAAGATTAACAAATAGTTCAAAGGTAACAAAACGTAACAACAAAAAAGCCTGCAATATGCAGGCTTTGTTAGGCAGATTTTAATTGATTAGCCAGCGCTATTCATTTGCTCTATAAACTTGTTTGAATCGGCAATTGATTTATTCATGTCGTTCATCAGTACTTGAATATCACGCTTTAAATTAGTGAATTCGCCTTTAATAGCGGCAACCGCTTGTGCGTTTAAGTTATGCTTTAGGTACAGTACGTTATCTTGTAAAGACGATAGCACTGGTTCCATTTTGCTTTCTGCACTGCGCATAGAGCGAAGTAACTGGCTAAATTGGCGTTGTGTAGCCGCTAGTTTTTTACTGCTTTCGCGTTTAAGCGACGCGCTTTTGTATTGCTCAAGCTCATCGCTCCATTCATCAAATAAAGCTTCTGCTACATCTTCAACTTTATTAATATTGCTCGACACTTCATTAGCGGCTGCTAAGCTAGACTCATAATCGTCATTAAGTTGATTGTAGGCATCTTGTAACTCGCCGCCATCAAAATTAATTAAGGTTGTTAGGCGCTCAAGTGCTGATTGAAATTCTTCTTGCGACTCTTCTTGTGAATCTTTGGTTTCTTCTACGCGGTCAATAAGAATGTCGCGCTTATGTACACCTACTTTTTCCATTGCAGAATAATAAGCCGACTGACAGCCCGATAAAGTAAGCGTAATGGCCAGTACCGAGGCGCTAAGTAATGTTTGTTTTTTCATTTGGATCCCTATTTACCAGTAAGTGCTGTAAATTATGGTGCTGATTGCTATCATAATCAAAATTCGATTAGCACAAGTCAATTGTATGAATGATAAGCTCTCCCTTTATAAACAGCAAGCTATCTCCTTTTTAAGGCAACAGCCAAGCTGGTGGATGCAGTACGTTAACCGCTGTATAGACGATCAAATTACAGTGAATGCAGGCTACCTTGCCTATGTTACTTTGCTTTCTTTAGTGCCTTTGATAGCGGTAGGCGTGGCAATATTTTCGGCCTTCCCGGGGTTTGAGTCGACCCGCATAGCCATAGAAAGCTTTTTGTTTACTAACTTTGTACCTACCTCATCTGATGTGATTAAAGAGCATATAAGCTCCTTTGCTGGCAATGCGAACCAAATGACCGCGGTGGGTATTGGCTTTTTAGCGGCGATTGCATTGCTGCTTATACGTAATGTTGATGCCACGCTTAATCGCATTTGGCGTATTAAGAAAAAACGCCCCATGATGATCTCTTTTGCGGTTTATTGGATGGTATTGAGCTTAGGCCCCGTACTACTGGGCGCAAGTATTGGTGTTACATCGTATATTGTTTCGTTAGTGTCGTTTGCCGATCAGGGAATTCCTGGGTTTAGTGGCTTTTTGTTAAAGCTGGTGCCTTATGGCTTTTCGATGATTGGCTTTTTAATGTTATACACTTTAGTACCTAACACGCCTGTATCTATTCGGGCTGCGCTACCTGGGGCTCTTTTTGCGGCAGTATTATTTGAGCTGACTAAAAAAGGCTTTGCGCTTTATATTAGCCATTTTCCTTCGTACGAAGTAATTTATGGCGCTGTTGCGACCATTCCTATTTTATTTGTGTGGGTGTATTTGTCGTGGGTGGTAGTGCTATTAGGGGCCGAATTTACCGCCTGTATAAGCCCTAATCATGTACCACAAACACCAGAAATAGACATTGATGAAGAACTAAAAACAGAGGAACGCAGTTAAATGCAAGGTTTAATACAACGTGTAAAAAGTGCCAAAGTAGAAGTTGATAACCAAGTTATAGGTGAAATTGGCCAAGGTATATTATTGTTACTCGGTGTTGAAAAACCAGATGATGAGCAAACCGCCGACAAACTATTGCATAAGGTAAGTAATTACCGAATATTTACCGATGAAAACGACAAAATGAACTTAAGTCTAAAAGATATAGGCGGTGAGTTACTCGTGGTGTCGCAATTTACATTAGCGGCTGATACTAAAAAAGGCATGCGGCCAAGCTTTTCATCGGCAGCCACACCTAGCCAAGCTAACGCGCTTTACGAGTACTTTGTAACTCAAGCTAAAGCGCAGGGTATTAGTGTTGCCACGGGAGAGTTTGGCGCCGATATGCAAGTGAGCTTGTGTAACGATGGACCTGTTACGTTTAACTTATCGGTTTAATTACCAGCTTTAGTAACAATAATAATATGATTCACAAAGCCCGCAATTTTATGCGGGCTTACTTTTACGCCAAACACATTAAATAGTAATTGCTGTAACTGAATTAACTGCGACTCATGTTGCGATAAAAAGTTAATAAATAACGTGCCACCTGCGTTTAGCGCATCGTATATTTTTTGATAAAAAGCGCGTTCAAACAAAAATCGTGGTGCATCTATTTGGCTAAATAAATCAAGAATAATCCAGTCATGGTTATGTGCCTTGCTAAGTACATTTTGCGCGTCATCACACTGCACGTCACTTTGGTTTTTAAGAGCGAAAAAATCTGTATAGCAGGCAATTATATCTGCATTTTTTTCAACTGATGTTACGTGTGCCTGCGGGTAAGTGTATTGTAAGTAATTACGTATAGCGCCACCGCCAAGGCCAAGTTCTAACACGTGATTTGGCGGTGCTAAGGTTTGCCACTGTTTAGCTAAATAGGTTAAATGTGGAAATAGTAAGCGCTGTGGATTGTTAAGCTCTACCACCGATTGCAACGTATCGTTAATCAGCAGCCAGCGGAGCTGACCGGATTGGCGAACCTGTATGTGATCGCCTGCATATTTATGCCAGTAAACTAGTTGCCCAATATCTTGGCTGTGACTAATAAAGTGGCTACTCACTACACCCGTTAAAGGGTTTATAAAATCGCTCATAACATTAAGGGCCTGTTGACCTTTCAGGATTAAAGTTTGTTCAATCTAGGGGGCGATTTAATCGCGGCGCGAGATTTGTAACCTGGTGGGCTAGGTAACTGCTCCTGCGTTACTCTACTGGCTTACACCCATGTAGGCAACAAAGAGTAAATTTCCCCTAGGCAGAACCCTTCGCTCAGTGCATGTTCAATCTCTAAAGGCCCAGCATAAACTAGCTGATGCTATGGGTAAAACAGTTATTTTTTCGCTTGCTTACCAAAGTCGTATTGGCAGTGTTTAAAAGATGGAGTATGGTATTTGCCATAATAATTCCAACCAACTTAATCTTTAATTTTCTAATGTAAAAACCAATGTGCAGGTTAAAGAGTTATTCAGTTGGATTACATGCCGTAGCCTTTATTTTTTATTTACGGCAAAACAACAGGAGTATATATGTTTCAAGTAACTACACCGCAGAGCAGCGAAGACTGGCAAGCGTACTATCAATTACGTTGGGAAGTACTACGTGCGCCTTGGAATGAGCCTCGTGGCTCTGAACAAGATGATATGGAACAAGACTCAGAGCATCGCTTTATTAAAAATAACAACGGTGATGTGCTTGGTGTGGCCCGTTTACACTTTAACAACCATGAACAAGCGCAAGTACGTTACATGGCCGTAGCCGAAGGCAACCGTAACCAGCATATTGGTAGCCGTTTATTACACGAGCTTGAAAAAATAGCATGGACGCAAAATGCAGGCGAATTAGTGTTATTTGCTCGCGAGCGTGCGCTTGAGTTTTATAAGCGCCACGGCTACGAGCTAAAAGAAAAAGCCCACTTAGCGTATGGCGATGTACAACATTTCAAAATGATTAAGCAAAAGCCTAGTGAGCCGGGTTGGTTTCGCCACCCAGATTGGACGCAAGTACTGCAAAATATTTGGCGTGAATCAATCCCAATTAGTGATGCAATGGGTATAAAAGTAGAAAGCTACACAGACTGGCAGTTTACAACGCGTGCTGATTTAGACGCTAACTTAAACCTACACAACACCATGTTTGCAGGCTCTATATACAGCTTAGCAACCTTAACAGGTTGGGGCGCAACGTACTTAGCGCTTAAAGAGGCAGGGCTTGAGGGCAATATTGTATTAGCCGATGCCACTATAAAATACTTAAAACCACTTAATACCGACCCACGCGGTTGTGTTGATGTGCAAACCTGTAAAGGTAAACTCAGTGAGCTAGAAACAACAGGCAAAGCAAGTTACGTAGTACCTGTTACTATATTTGATGGCAGCGATGTTGTTGCAGAGTTTGAAGGGGTGTTTGCGGTTAAAAAATAACGAGTAACGCTTTAATAAAAAAGCCAAGCACTTTATAAAAGGGCTTGGCTTTTTTTATGGCGTATTAATAAATTATAGTAAATCGGTAAGTAATATACCTACACCAATACGCTCTACATCAGCGTTATAATCAATTAGGCTTTCACCGTAACCGTTAAAATATTGTGCGTAGCCACGCAAACGACCCCAAAGCGGAAATGACCAATCTAGTTGAAGTGCACCACGGTTATCTGAATTTAAATTATTACGCGTCATAAAGCTAAACTCATGATCCTGATAACGATACGCCCCGCCAAATTCAAAGTAACCCATGTATTTGTAAATATCTGGATTGTCGTCGCCATCGGCTTCTAATATATTGTCTTTTTCATCCTCGGCAATGCGATACCAAGGTTTAAAGCTAAATACAAAACCGCTCTTTTCCCATATAAAATCGGCGTAAATTCGGTTCCATGAACGAGAGTTTGGCTGGCTGCGGCCATTAGATTGGTGCGAAATACCCAGCGCTATGGCCATTTCGTCGCCCCAAAGTACGTTTTCTTGGTCTAGGTAGTTTACCCAAAATATTTCTGGTTCGTAGTTGGTTTCACGAAATGGAGAAGAAATCTCTGAGTTATAAATTTGCCAATACGACTGCAAAGTAAAGCCAAAAAATATGGCCTGGTCTTCATCTGCAAAATCATCGTACAGTGGCACTTTAATAGAAAGCTGGTATTTAGCCTCTAGGTTATCAAGGGGTTCGCCATTTTCTTCATCTGTTAGCTCGTCAAAGCCATCAAACGGGCGATCGTTAGGGTGCGAGACATACGATAAAGGTAAAATGTAGTTACGTTTATGCGGCGTAATTACGTTACGATTTTTTTTGCTTACCTCTTCGCGAGCCTTGCGTTTATCAAGTGCGGTAAGTTGTTTGTTTTCTTCAAGGGCGGAGCATTTTGTACGCAGCTCGTCTAAGGTTTGCTTACCATCGCCACCAATTACTTCATTTAAAATACATTGCTTAACTAGCTCTATGTCGTTGTCTTGTTCATTTTTTTTAACCTCTTGTTGGGCAAAAGAGGGGGTGCTTAGTAAAGCCGTAACTGCAATCCAATAACGCCAGCTCATTGTTTATTCCTTTGAGAGTAAGGTAGATTTATAAATTATAACGTGTTTTTACATTTGTAACGGTGAACTTTCACTGAATTTACACTTATTTGATTACCCTACGTTTACACCGTTATCACAGATCAAAAAAAGCGGCATATAGCCGCTTATATTGTAAGTTAGTTAACTTACTCTCACGCAATGAGAAGGGGGAGTTATAGCGCGGTGCGTTATAACTCAAATACGTTAGTAAAAAACTTATAAAGTTCAGTGCCTTGGTTTACGCTTGCTGAGGCAAAATGCAAAATAGCAATTGCATCGCAATCAAGGCTTAATGTTTGTAGGGGTTGCTCAGTTAAATAGCGCTCCATGCGCAATATATGGGCTATTGGCTCACCTGCCTTTATGTGTGCGCCTAATGGGGCAACATACTCAACCATGCCGCCAATCGGCGCATAATAAGCAAAGTAGTCATCTAAATGGCACGCATAACGGGTCATCTGCTTAGGTTGATGCGCTGCATCTACCAATACATTTTTATGGTTCAAATAGCTTAAAATGCTGTTTGCATCGTCAAAGGCGGCTGCTAAATCTATTTTTTCTTGGCTGCCTAGCTCTACTGTAAAGGCCTCAACCTGTACATTGAAGTCCCTGCCTTGCGCACTAAGTGCATCACTTAGATGCCACCATGGGCAAAAGCTAGCTTCATCCATTGCGCCATCAAAGTCGCTTGGAATAAGCAGTACGTGTTCAATATTAAAATAACGTGCGCTGTCGCTGGCATACGTTGGACAGTACAGATGCTTACTTGAAATAGGCCCCGTATGTAAGTCGAGCACGATATCGGCTTGATGCGCAAGCTTTTGCAGGTTAAGCGCAATGCGTTTACCGGTATTGAGCAAGTAAGCTGGGCCGTTAAGTTTGGCATCTATTTCATCAAGCAGGGCTTTTTTAAAATTACTTTTTAAAGCTGCATCGTCGTACTGGCTATGCTCGTGTGCAAACTGGGTGACTAAATCACTATTGTAGTGATACATACGGTTCCAGTTAGTGCCAGTAATAGGGTCGAATCGGCCAAGGGTAAATTCCCCTGATTTTTGATTACAACCTATAGGGTTAGCATAAGGTACTAAGGTAATGTCGCCTTTTAAATTAAGCTGTTTTAACTGCTCTAGCAGCTGAAAAATAACCGCGTTACCTTGTACCTCGGCGCCATGCATATTGGCTTGAATATACACGCTTGGCCCGCTGCCATCGCCTTTTAAGCGATACACCGGAATAGTTAGAGGCAAGCCGTTTGCTACTTCCCCTACTACAATGTTTTCTTGGCTAATGGGTGTTGTTATGCTCATGTTTATTACCTTAAGTAGTGACTGGCATCTTCTGCTTGGCGCACACACGTGAGCTCGCCCTTTTGTAACACGTATTCTGCAGCTAGTTCATGGCATAAAAAATAGGGCATGCTTTCGGTAAAACCATAGGCACCACATTGGCTAAACACCAGCCAGTCTTGCTCGTTTAAATCGCTTGGTAGGGTATGCTCGCCTAAGCAATCAAGGGCAGTACATAATGGGCCATATAAGCTCATTGATTGTTCTGGCGCTGTTGACTCGCGCAGTAATGCCGCAGGAAAATCTTGGCTTGTAACAGCAGGGCGCAATAAGTGGTTAATACCACCGGTTAAAATAACTTGTTGTTGCCCGTAGTTTTGTTTGCACTCAACGACGGGGTTAGCGTAATGACCGCATTCGCCTACAGCGTAACGGCCAAGCTCCATCCAAAGCTCGTCTACACCCGCATCTTTTTTAATTTTTGCCAGCGCGGTGATTAATCCATCCCACTCAAGTGTTGCATCATTTGGTGTGTAAGGAATACCTAAACCGCCGCCTAAGTCTAAAATTTTCAGGTTTATATTTAAGTTATTAGCCAAGGTGGTAAGCGGTGCAATCATTTGCGACCACAGCTCGCTTAGCTTTTGCGTGCTAAGCATGTTGCCCCACTGAAAAATATGTAGGCCATCAAAATTAAGTGCTGGGTAATCGCCAGTATTGAGCGCTTGCCATTCATCGCAACCAAGCCCAAACGGTGTAAGGCTGTCACCCCCTAATGGGTTTTTTTCACCTTCTGGCCAGCGTAATTGCACACGCAGTAATACTTGCAGCTGCGTATTTTGCAGCTGCGCTTGCTGGTTTAACCAACGTACTTGATTGAGGCTTTCGGCAACAAAAATACGCACGCCGCGCTCAATAAAGTGTTTAATTTGTTTAGGGCTCTTTGCAGGCCCTGTATTGAGCACGCGCTGTGAACTAATACCTTGTGCAAGGACTTGTTCAAGCTCACCTTTACTTGCTACGTCAAAGTTAAATCCGGCGCTGTCTAGGCATTGAATAACCTTAGAAAGCGGATTGGCTTTTACCGCATACCAAAGCTTTACATCGGTTTGCGCAACTAAACGGGTAAGGTGTGCGTTTAGTTTGTCTAAGTCGTAAACAAAAAAAGGTGTATCAAGTTGCTGAGTAAGTGTATTTACGGCGGCCTTGATAGGCGTGCTCAAAAAGCTCATTATCGTAAAACCTCTTCTAGCAATAACGATGCATCGCTTTGCTCGTCGCGGTATTTAACAATGAGTGCACACGACATGCTTAAGCCTTGCTCACGAGCCCATTCGTTAGACGCAGGGCGAGAGCCTGGTATTACAATAGCGTACTCTGGAATTGGCTCGCCTTTATCTAGCTGGCGCTCGTTAACACAGTCGTAAACCGGAATAGTGGCAGATAAACGCACACCTGGGGCAAGTACCGCGCCTTTTTTAACCACTACGCCTTCAACAATGACACAACCTGCGCCAATAAACGCATCGTCTTCAACCACGACTGGGCTTGCCCCAATTGGCTCAAGTACACCACCAAGTTGAACAGCTGCGCTTAAATGTACATTTTTACCAACTTGTGCACATGAACCCACTAATGCGTGGCTATCAACCATAGTACCTTCGTCGATGTATGCGCCAATATTTACGTACGCTGGTGGCATAATAATAGTGCCTTTAGCTACGTAGGCACCGCGGCGAACACTGGTGCCACCTGGTACCATACGCACGCCATCGTCAGTGCTAAATTCTTGCGGTGCAAGGTTGTGCTTATCAACAAACCCGCCTGCAAACTCTGTGTTAGTGCCATTTTTAAAGGCTTCTAAAATGCCTTGTTTTACTTCTACGTTAGCTTCCCATTGGCCGCTTTCGTTTTGTGATGCTGCGCGTACTGCGCCCGATTCTAAATTATTTAGTAGTTCTAACCAGCTCATTATAAAAACCTGTGTTTAATGCCAAGATAAAATGGTGTCGTTTGCAGTGGTAATGCAATCGGTTTGCGTTAACTCAAGATGCGTTAAAGGTGGGCGCAACAGTGGGCTATTTAAACGCCCTTGCTGGTGCATTAGCACTTTAACGGGAATAGGGTTTGCTACAGCAAATAGGCTATTGATAGCGCGAGTCCACTGAGCAAATAAATTGGGGTGTTGACCGCTTAGGCTGCGCTTTACAAATTCGTGTGTTTGCAAAGGCCATGCATTGGCCGCAACCGAAACTAAGCCTTTTGCACCTGCTTGGGCAAAGTAGGGCATAAGTGCATCGTCGCCACTGTATAGCGCTAAATTAGGCGCGGCTTGTCGGTATGCTTCAAATTGGGTGATGTTGCCACTGGCTTCTTTTAAAGCCCACAGTTTTGGGTGCGCTTTTAAGTTTTCAATGGTTTCGATAGGAATGCTTACACCGCTGCGCCCAGGTACGTTGTACAACATACACGGATGCGCGCTTTCGTTTAATAAGCTTTCGTACCAATGTGTTTGACCTACAGCCCCTGGTTTTGCATAAAGAGGCGAGCCTAATAAGTAGCTGTGAATAGGTAATTGGTTACAGTAGCTAACCCATTCTTTTTGTTGGGCCAAGTTACTACCACCAACAGCAACCATAAGCGGTACACTGGGTTTTAATTGGCACACGTGCTCAACAATGCCTTGCTGCTCTTTAAGTGTAAGGGCTAAGCCTTCACCTGTGCTACCGAGCAGTAAAATACCGTTGTGTGCCGCTTCTTGTTCGCTAACAAGTGTTGTGAGCGTGTCGTAGTCAACATTACCTTGTTGATCAAACGGCGTAACAAGCGCTGTCCACAGTGCGTAGTCGTCTAAATTGAAGTTGTGAATCATCTCTTACGAACCTATAAGGTGTTCGAGATATTAAGGAGGCTGTATGATGTGAGCCGCATTAACGTCATTCGAACAGTATTCGAAGAGCGAATGGGCTTAAAATAATAGGGCGCACGGCCTTATTATTTAAGACCAGAAGCTCTCCACCAAACTAATAAGCTGCTCTAAAACAGCTATTGGTGACAGTCGCTAGGATTCAACCTAGTCGCCCGAAGTAATTGCTTCGCAAAAGCGTTTACCTCTCGGCGGTATTCCCCTCACATATGCTCACTGGAGTTTGCGCTCCTAACATACGCTACCTGAATAACGCACCTCTTCTAGCCCTTTGTATTTTGTTTAACCGCAAAAGGTTTAACAAAATACAATTTAAATAGGGTAATTGCGGCGATTAAAACATTTTAGCCGTCTAGGTGTCAAGTTGCAGGATACAGATTAGTTCATCGAAAATGTGGGTGGTTACGTATTGGCTGCTTTTCTCGTAAACTAACCCTATGAGCAGTGATGAGGTATTTAATAAGTATGGAAAAATTTAGCGATATTTATAAGCGAGCAGTAGAGCGAAAAGGTTCTGAAAAAATGCTTAAGTTATTACTCGCAAAACCCTTATCTAAAAAAGCATTAAGCGCATTAAGTGACGACGATTGGCTTGAAGAGTTTACCCGAAAAGTATTTCAAAGCGGGTTTTACTGGTCGGTAATAAACAGTAAATGGCCAGGTTTTAGAGAGGTTTTTTGGCAATTTAGTGTTGATAAATTACTTATGATGCCGCCCGATATGCTCGAGCAAAAAGCAACTGATGAGCGCATTATTCGTAATTATAAAAAAGTAAAAACAATTCCTGAAAATGCCTACATGATCCACGAAATAGCTCAGCAACATGGCAGTTTTAGCAAGTTTGTAGCTAACTGGCCAGGCGATGACATTATTGGTTTATGGGCGCATTTAAAAAAACACGGCGCCCGTTTGGGCGGCAATACAGGCCCGTATGCCTTAAGAGCGCTTGGTAAAGATACTTTTTTACTTTCGCGAGATGTAGAAAGTTACCTAAGAGCGCACAAAATTATAGATGGCGGCCTGCAAACTAAAAAATCGCTCACTGCCGCACAGGCGTTTTTTAACGAAATGCAAAAGCAAAGTGGTTTGAGCCTGCAAGAACTTAGCTTAATTGTGGCTTACAGCGTGGGCGACAATCGCGTAGGCATAAGCCAACAAACAGAGGATTAACCATGAAACTAGTGCCAAGATACACAGACATAGCAGATAACTTTGCAATAGAGGATCAACCTTCAAGCGTTGCTGCCCCGCAATTGCTGCTGTGGAACGAAGCGTTAGCACAGCAGTTTAATATTGATGTTGAGCCTGCGCTGCGGGCCAGTACTTTTGCTGGTAACGAGCCGCAACCGGTAAATGCTGTAGCGCTTGGCTATTCTGGGCATCAGTTTGGGCACTTTTCGCCGCGCTTGGGTGATGGGCGAGCGCACTTGCTGGGTGCTATCAGCGATGATAAAAATCAGCTGTGGGATATTCAGTTAAAAGGCTCAGGCGCCACGCCTTTTTCAAGAGGAGGCGATGGGCGATGTGCACTAGGCCCCGCTATTCGCGAGTATATTATGAGCGAGGCTATGCACGGCTTAGGGATTAAAACCACGCGGTGTTTGGCTGTGGTTGGCACAGGTGAAGCTGTTTATCGTAATCCGCCGCAACCAGGCGCAATTGTTACCCGCTTAGCAAGTAGCCATATTCGCGTTGGCTCGTTTCAGTATTTAGCAACTCAAGGTGATGTAGAGGGATTAAAAAAATTAGCTGATGTAGCCATTGAACGCCATTACCCAAGTATTCAATCAACAGGGGCTCAGCGCTATTTAGACTTTTTAGAAGCCGTTATAAATAGTCAGCTAGCGCTGGTTATTAGCTGGATGCGAGTAGGCTTTATTCATGGCGTTATGAATACTGATAATACCTTGATAAGCGGCGAAACTATCGACTACGGCCCGTGTGCAATGATGAATACCTTTGATTTTGATACCGTGTTTAGCTCAATTGATAAGCAAGGTCGCTATGCCTATGGTAATCAGCCAAATATTGTAAGTTGGAACTGCGCGCGTTTAGCTGAGAGCCTAATCCCGCTAATAGATGAAGATGACGAACAAGCTGTAAGTTTAATGACGCCGCTAATTAATCAGTTTTCTTCGTTATTTAACGCGCAATATAACCAAATGTGGGCACAAAAATTAGGCTTAGCAGGTTATAACGAAGACGATGTAGAGCTTGTAAGTAAGTTATTATTGTTATTTCAAGAGCATAAGCTCGATTACACCAATACCTTTGATGCCCTAACCGAGTCACTAAAGGGTGGCAAAGTGCCAGATGAATTAACGCAATGGGCCCAGTTGTGGCAAAAAAGATGTGATGAAAACAGCTATAACCTAATGAGAGCGGCTAATCCAAGGGTTATACCGCGTAATCACATCGTCGAAGAAATCCTTGCGCAATATAATCAATACGGCGAGAGCGAGCTGCTAAGCGACTTTTTAGCGGTGATGAGTAACCCATATGATAAAACAGCTAACTTAGCCCGCTTTCAAGAGACAGGTAAAGATGACAAGGGCTATCAAACTTTTTGCGGTACTTAAGTATTGTAATTAATTGTAAGTTTTTGATTATAAATAGTCATTTTTAAATAATGCAGTGTACAATGATTGAGCAGTTACACACTCGGTGGTATTGTGCGCATTCATAAAAAGTAACTATTTATAAATTACCATAATTTATTAATTGCAGATTAGGTAAAAATTTTTACTTAACCTACAATTGGTGGTTGGAATGCCTGTAGATCGTTGAAAAAATTTATAAACTTTATTTTTCGTTAAGTATCGATTAACAAAAGCTCGGGTAGTGTGTACAAAACTGGTTGAGCTAGTATTGATTAGCTACAATTTTCTAAGTTGTTAAAATGGGAAGAAAACAATGAAATTAAAATCACTTACAATTGCAATTGCGTTAGCTGCAACTAGCGCGTCTACATTCGCTGCCGATAAAGAAGAAGGTTTCTACATTGGTGCATTTGGTGACTACTATGATGCGTCATGGGAAAACATGCGCGCTCAAGCTGGCCTTGACGTAAACGAGTCAACTGGTTGGGGTGTAGAAGCAGGTTACCGTTTCAGCGATTACTGGAGCGCACGCCTTGAGTATGCAGATATGGACTTTAACGCGTTCGATAAAGCTGCGGGCAATCGTAATAATATCGACGGCGAGCGTTACGGTATTGATGCGCTTTACCACCTTGACGGCGGTCCTTTCTACGGTCTATTCGGTATTAAAGAAATGGACGTAGTAGATGACAACACATTCTTAAACGCAGGTGTTGGTTACCAACACTTTATTACTGATGGCTTTTTCGTAAACGCTGAAACTGCGGTATACCAAGGTCTTGATAAAGGTTACACAGATGTAGGTGCTAAAATTGGTATTAACTACTTATTTGGCCAAAACTCTATGCCTGCACAGCCTGTAGAGCCAGCACCTACAGCAGTAGTAGAAGTACCTGTAGAACCTAAAGACAGCGACAACGACAACATCCTAGATAAAGATGATAAATGTCCTAACACGCCAATGACAGACGCTGTTGATGGCGATGGCTGTACTTTATACGAAGACCGTGAAGTAACAACAAGCTTATTAGTTACTTTCCCACATGATTCTGCACAAGTTGGTCAACGTTACTTTGACGACATTGCATCAGTATCTGAGTTCTTAAAAGAGCACGAAGATACAACTGTACTACTTGAAGGCCACGCGTCAGCGGTAGGTAACGCAAACTACAACAAGATGCTTTCTAAAAAGCGTGCTGATGATGTAGCACAAGAGCTAATTAAAGATGGCATTGCTGAAGATCGCATTACAACTGTTGGCCTAGGCGAAGAACGTCTTAAAAACACAGCTAACACGAAAGAAGCTCACGCTGAAAACCGTCGTGTAGAAGCACATGTAAAATCTATTGAACGTGTAAAAGTTAAGCGTTAATAGTTACTTACTTTATTTTAAAAACCCAGCTTAGTGCTGGGTTTTTTTATGCCATTAAAACAGCATATGCAGTATTAGCCTGATTAAACAAGAATGATTATTACTTAACAAACATTCACGAAAATAGAATTTATGCTTACCACTATTCATAATATTTATAGTCGGTATAATCAGTTGCTTAGCTGGATGGATTTTCATCTATACATAAAAGCTTTATAATCCCGCGTTAGAATACTATAAGTATTGGGTTACTTTTTTTGCGCATGAGGCGCTACCGAATACTTTCACGTCACCAAGAGGGCAATATTGTGCTACAAGAATATCGTAAACACGTAGAAGAACGTGCCGCGTTAGGTATCGTACCAGCGCCATTAGATGCTCAGCAAACGGCTGATCTTATTGAACTAATTAAAAACCCACCAGCGGGTGAAGAAGAGTTCATCTTAGATTTACTAATCAACCGCGTACCACCAGGCGTTGATGATGCAGCATACATCAAAGCAGGCTTTTTAGCGGCAGTTGCTAAAGGCGAAGCACAATCTCCATTAGTATCTAAAGAAAAAGCAGCAGAATTATTAGGTACAATGTTAGGTGGTTACAACATCGCCCCAATGATTGAGCTACTTGATGACGAAACACTTGCGCCTATCGCTGTAAAAGGCCTATCAAACACATTATTAATGTTTGACGCATTTTACGACGTAGAAGAAAAAGCAAAAGCAGGCAACGAGCACGCTAAAAAGATTATTCAATCTTGGGCAGACGCTGAATGGTTTACTAACAAGCCAGCTGTTGCTGAAAAAATCTCTGTTACTGTATTTAAAGTAACCGGCGAGACAAACACTGATGATTTATCACCAGCACCAGATGCATGGTCACGTCCAGATATCCCACTTCATGCTTTAGCAATGCTAAAAAATGAGCGCGACGGTATCACTCCTGACAAAGCGGGTGAAGTAGGTCCAATCACTAAACTTGAAGAATTAAAAACTCAAGGTTTACCGCTTGCATACGTAGGTGACGTTGTAGGTACTGGTTCTTCTCGTAAATCTGCAACTAACTCTGTGCTTTGGTTTATGGGTGATGATATCCCATACGTACCTAATAAGCGCGTTGGTGGTGTATGTTTAGGTAACAAAATTGCGCCTATCTTCTTCAACACAATGGAAGATTCAGGTGCGTTACCAATCGAGTTAAATGTTGATGAGTTCAACATGGGTGATCAAATCGATATTTACCCATACGAAGGTGTAGTTAAGCGCCACGGTACTGATGACGTTATCTCTACTTTTGAACTTAAATCAGACGTAATTTTAGATGAAGTACGTGCCGGCGGCCGTATTCCTCTAATCATTGGTCGTGGTTTAACAGACAAAGCACGTACCTCTTTAGGTTTAGGTGCTACTGACGTATTTAAAGTACCAGCAGTAACAGAAGTGTCTGATAAAGGCTTTACACTAGCGCAAAAAATGGTTGGTAAAGCATGTAACGTAGCAGGTATTCGCCCAGGCCAATACTGTGAACCTAAAATGACCACTGTAGGTTCGCAAGATACTACAGGTCCTATGACACGTGATGAGCTTAAAGACTTAGCATGTTTAGGTTTCTCTGCAGATTTAACAATGCAGTCATTCTGTCATACCTCTGCTTACCCTAAACCAATTGACGTAAACACTCACCATACGCTTCCTGATTTCATCATGAACCGTGGCGGTGTTTCACTTCGCCCTGGTGATGGTGTAATTCACTCTTGGTTAAACCGTATGTTATTACCAGATACTGTAGGTACTGGTGGTGATTCACATACACGTTTCCCATTAGGTATTTCGTTCCCTGCGGGTTCAGGTGCAGTAGCGTTCGCAGCAGCAACAGGTGTTATGCCACTTGATATGCCTGAGTCTATTTTGGTTCGCTTTAAAGGTGAAATGCAACCAGGTATCACTTTACGTGACCTAGTACACGCAATCCCTTACTACGGTATTAAGCAAGGCTTATTAACAGTAGAGAAAAAAGGTAAAATCAACGAATTTTCTGGTCGCGTACTAGAAATTGAAGGTGTTGAGCACTTAACTGTTGAACAAGCGTTTGAATTATCAGATGCATCAGCAGAGCGTTCAGCAGCAGGTTGTACTGTTAAGCTTTCTAAAGAGTCTATCAGCGAATACCTTGAGTCTAACATTGTTATGCTTAAGTGGATGATCTCTGAAGGTTACGGCGATGTACGTACAATCGAACGTCGTATTAATGCAATGCAAGAATGGTTAGCTAACCCAGAACTTATGGAAGCTGATGCTGATGCAGAGTACAAGCACATTGTAGAAATCGACCTAGCAGAAATTAAAGAGCCAATCCTTTGTGCTCCAAATGACCCAGATGATGCGCGTTTACTTTCTGATGTTACTGGCGAGAAAATCGACGAAGTATTCATCGGTTCTTGTATGACTAACATTGGTCACTTCCGTGCTGCGGGTAAATTACTAGATGGCTTTACTGGTCGTATCCCAACTCAACTTTGGGTAGCTCCACCAACGAAGATGGATAAAGACCAACTAACTGACGAAGGTTACTACGGTATCTTTGGTCGTGTTGGTGCACGTATCGAAACGCCAGGGTGTTCACTGTGTATGGGTAACCAAGCACGTGTTGCTGATAAAGCAACGGTTGTTTCTACCTCAACTCGTAACTTCCCTAACCGTTTAGGTACAGGCGCAAATGTATTCTTAGCATCAGCTGAGCTTGCTGCAGTAGCGGCAATTTTAGGTAAATTACCTACACCAGCTGAGTACCAAGAATACGCAGAGAAAATCAATGCAACGGCTGCAGATACATACCGTTACTTGAACTTCCACCGTATGCCTCAGTACACTAAAAAAGCAGACAACGTAATTATTCAGCAAGCTGTATAATTTAAAGCTGTTTAAAAAAAACCCGCTTAGGCGGGTTTTTTATTGGCTAAAATAAAATTGAATATTTCATGCTGTAATAAGTTTTAAATGAATTAAATATAACCATTACCCGCTTTTTATATAAATAATAAAGCAAATATTCCTTTCTACATGCATTAAAATCTCTTTCAATATTCTCATTATTTTAAGCGAGATTTTATGACTGCATTAAACAACCAGAATTTACTGCAACTTCGTTTTATTAACCAAGCAAATATTGATTTGGTTAAGCCTTCTTTTGATAACCTACCTGCTAATCCGTATGCAGATGGTGAATTTCGTAAGCGTCGTTACTCGGTAATTAAATTTCAAAATGGTGAGCTAAAACTACAAGCTGCCAAAGCGTTTGTTCAAGACGATTCTATTAATACCTTTCAGGGTAATGTTGAGCGTACTTATGAAAACTTAGAGCAAAGCTTACTTGAGTCAGAAGGTATGAAAAGCATTGTAAGTGAGTTTTGTGAGCTTACCGGCATTGATGAAGGCCGTGATATTGAAATTCACCAATTTAGAATGCTTGCCATTGATAGCGATACGCCGGCAGCACCTGAAGGTGTGCATCAAGATGGGTTTGACCATGTTTGTGTATGTGGTGTTTCTCACGAAAACTTAGAAGGCGGCGAGCTGCTTGTATACGAAAACAAGCAAGCAGAACCGTGTTTTAAAATGGAAATTAAAGACGGAATGTTTGCACTAATAAACGACCGTCAAGTTTGGCACAATGCAACGCCAATGAACAAAGTAGATACAAACAAGCCAGGTTACCTGGATTGTTTTGTACTTACCTCTTAAGGAATGCTCATGAACATAGCGCAACTACGTGAGCAGTTTCCTGCATTAATACAAACCGTTGATGGTAAATCTCCAATATTTTTAGATGGCCCAGGTGGCTCTCAAGTGCCGCAGTCTGTACTAAATGCAATGACTGCTTATTTAGGGCACTACAACTCAAACTTAGGCGGTGCGTTTTTTTCAAGTGATAGAACCGTTGAGCTAATGGCAAATGCGCGCCAAGCAGCGGCCGATTTACTTAATGCGCCAAGTGCACAAAATATAGTGTTTGGCCCTAACATGACCAGCCTTACCTTTAGCTTTAGCCGTGCTATTTCACGCGATTGGCAAGCCGGTGATGAGATTATTGTGACTAACGCTGATCACTTCTCAAATGTATCGTCATGGCAGCAAGCAGCGCAAGATAAAGGCGTTAAAGTTCAAACCGCTTTAATTAACGAGGCTGATTGCAGCTTAGATATGGCGCAGTTTGAAAGCTTATTAAACAGCAATACTAAACTGATTGCGGTAACTTACGCTTCAAATACTACGGGTTCTATTAACGATATAAAACGTATTATAGAGCTTGCCCATGCTGTAGGCGCATTAGTGTACGTTGATGCTGTGCATTATGCACCGCACGAGCTTGTTGATGTTCAAGCCCTTGATTGCGACTTTTTGGCCTGTTCTGCATATAAGTTTTTTGGTCCTCACTTAGGCATGGTGTACGGTAAAACACAGCATCTTGAAGGTTTTACGCCTTACAAAGTAGAACCAGCTAAAGATGTAGCACCAGGCCGATGGGAAACAGGCACGCAAAGCTTCGAAGCCTTAGCGGGTTTTATTGCCGCTGTTGATTACATTTCTGCAATTAGCGGGCTTGATGAAGGCCACACGCGCCGTGAAAAGTTAAGCGTGGCTTTTGCTAAAACAAAGCAGCATGAAATGGCGCTTAGTGAGCACTTTTTAACACGTTTGGTTAATTACCCGCGTATTAAATTGTTTGGTATTGATGATTTTGATCGCTTAAACGAGCGCACACCTACTTTTGCTTTAACGTTTGAAGGTTTAGAGCCGCGTGAGGTGTCTGAGTTTTTAGGCAAACAGCATATTTGTGTATGGGATGGTAATTTTTATGCACAAGGCTTATGTGAGCAGTTAGGCGTACTTGATAAAGGCGGTGTTGTGCGCATTGGTTGTATGCATTACAACACCACCGAAGAGCTAGATAAGTTATTTGATTTGTTTGATCAACTTCTTTGAAACTGACAGTTCATACCAATCCGCATAATTAAGTATTATCGCGGATTGGTATGAATACAAATCTGCGCTTTTGAATAACTCTTATTAAAGCTCAAATGCATTAAAGTAGTCAGCGGTTAGTTAGTTTTTGACCGCTGACTGTTTTAGCTTTTAGGTGTGCCGTATATGTGCTCTGCGCGATTAAATAGCACCCATGAAGTTAATATATATTTATCGTTCGATACCGGCTTATTACCTCGATGGGTATGCGTAAAGTAGCCAGGGGCAATGACCATAGTGCCTTTTTTAGGCGCAATTTTACGTTTTTGATAATAAAACTCTGTTTCGCCACCTTCCTCTACATCGTTTAAATAAAACATAAATAATAATACACGGTGCAGTGCTTCATTGTGTTGTAGCTGTGGATACACTTCACTATGCCAGTAAGGGTAGCCGCCTTTATTTACCTCGTACTTTTGCGCCTGAATGTTCCCAAGTCTAAATATTTGCTGCACCAGCACAGAGAGCTGTGGTTTGCCCACTTCGTCAAAGTTATCCTGTGTTAAATCCACCACATCCCCCGTTTTTGGGTGATACACTTTTAAGCCAAATGCGCCAATTAGCATAAAAAAGTGTGCTTCTACATAGTTAAAAACATGCTGTGCAGTGGTTTGCTGAATATGCTTTAATTGTTGGGCGTATTCTGGGTAACTGTTTAATTGCAGGTCGTGGCTGTCTTTCTTTTTTAAGTCCACACCACCAGAGGTTACACCTTGTTTTACATGCGGGCTGTTAGAGAATGTGGTAATAAAGTTATCGCAAAAATCATCGCTTAACGCGTTATCAATAACGTGGATAAAGTCCGTCATGATTTACCTTTTTATTTAGTTATTATTTGGATTTTTATGTTTATTGAAAAAGTGATGCCGCGCTTTAGCGAAACAGATGCACTCGGACACATCAACAATACCGTACTACCTGTGTGGTTTGAAGCCGCACGCGTCCCTATTTTTAAATTTTTTACCCCCGATCTAAACCCACACGACTGGAAACTGATCATCGCTAAAATAGAAGCATCGTTTGTAGGGGAATTATTTTATGCTCACGAAGTGACGATTAAAACAGCCGTTGAGCATGTAGGAAATAGCTCTTTTACCATTAAGCAAGAGGCGTGGCAGCAAGGTCAATGCTGTGTTGTGGGTAAAACTGTATTAGTGCGTTATAACTTTAAAAACAAAACTAAACAAAATTTAAGCGAAGCAGAAGTCGCAGCACTCAGCGATCACCTAGTTTAAAAAGGTGCATTTACTCCACGCAACGAGGAGCGGTGATGTAAACCACAAGCGACAGCTGTGAATTTTTATAGCGTTATTTTAACGCATTTTGATTGAGTTACGCTTCTCACTTATATACTATTTATATTATATATTGTTGCACCGCTATGACAGGTACTGTTGAGCTGGTAGTTTATGGAGAATGAATGTGACATCTACAACTGGCAATAAACCGTTAGAGGTAATAACGCTTAGCGATGGTAAAAGCTTAACTGCAGAAATATTGCCATTTGGCGCTATTATCAAAAGCATAAAGTTTAATAACCAAGAGATGACACTGTGCGTTAACGAACCTGCTTATTATTTAGAAAACCCATTTTATTTAGGGGCAACAGTTGGGCGCTACGCAAATCGTATTGAAAACGGACGTTTTGTATTATCAGGCACAGAGTACCAACTTAAAGCAAATAATGGCCCAAATAGCCTACACGGCGGCGAAAAAGGTTTTAATAAAGTACTGTGGCAAGTCACTAAGCAAAGCAATAATGAAGTGGAGCTCTATTACTGCTCGGCAGATGGAGAAGAAGGCTTTCCTGGCCAATTACAAGTTTGGCAAACAATTACTGCACGCAATGGCGAGCTAACCCTCAGTTACAAAGCCATTACCGATAAAGAAACCCTCGTTAACTTTACCAACCACTGCTATTTTAATCTTGAAGGCAGTGAGAGCATTAATAATCACCTGCTGCAAATAAATACCGCAACGTATTTACCTATCGATAGTAACAGTATACCGCTTGCCCATCATGAAGATGGCTCGGGCAGCTGCTTTGATTTTACTCACCCTAAGCCCATTGGCGATGCACTGTGCGCACAGCATGCGCAACTTGATGCCGGTAGTGGCTTTGATCATTGCTATATTTTTAGTGATGACAATTGTTTAAAAACAATGGCTACATTAACCTCGCCACACACGGGCGTTAATTTAACCCTTAAAAGTACCCAACCTGGTATGCAGCTTTATACGGCAAATTTTGTAGGTTCTCCTTTTAAAGCACGCCAAGCAGTGTGTTTAGAAGCTCAAAACTGGCCCAATGCAGCAAATAGAAGCGATTATCCAAAAGCTAATTTATTGCCAAATGAAGAATATAATCAGCAAATAATTTTTGCGTTTACGCAATAACGTACTAATTCCACTGTTAAATTAAAGAAAACAAAAAGAAAAATACACGTAACAAAAAGATAGCCATAATTAAGGAAAAGGTTGCACTTTTGCTCAATTTAAAGTATTTATATTATAAATAGTATTTGAAGCTATACACACCACACAACGACAAAATGACTACACACAATCAGGAGTTTTTAAAAAATGATAATTAACAATAAGTTATCGTTCAACAAGAAAACCGCACTCAGTATTGCTATTACAGGCATATTGGCAAGCGGCCACGTTGCAGCTCAAGGCGCTGAAGGCGACACACCGACAGTAGTAGATAAAGATGTTGAGGTTATCGCAGTAACGGGTATTCGCAGCAGCTTACGTTCATCAATGTTAGATAAAAAAGCATCTAATGTTGTAACCGATGGGATTAAAGCAGAAGATCTTGGTAAATTTCCTGATTTAAACGTAGCAGAGTCTCTGCAACGTATTACAGGTGTAGCCATTGACCGTAGTGGCGGTGAAGGGCAAGCAGTAACAATTCGTGGTTTTGGTCCACAATTTAACACGGTACTTGTAAATGGTCGTCAAATTGCGACTGACAGTGCAGGGCGTGAATTTAATTTTGATGTATTAGCGGCAGACCAAATCACCGGTGCTGATATTTATAAAAGTAACAGTGCAACGCTTCAAGAAGGCGGCATTGGTGGTACGGTTAACGTAACCACAGCTCGTCCATTCGATTTTGGTGGCTTACATGTGATTGGTTCAGTAAAAGGCATGTACGAAAGCCTTTCTGAAGAAGTATCGCCATCGGCTTCATTTTTAGTAAGTAATACGTTTAACGACGACAAGCTCGGTGTGCTTTTTGCCATCACTAACCAACAACGTAAGCTGCAAAACAACCAAATTTTAACGGCTGGTTGGCGCGGTGGACAAACTATTTCAAATCCACAAGATGGCGTATTGTACGACAATGCATACATCCCACGTAACTGGGACCAAGTTGTAGATGAGCAAGACCGTGAACGTACTAATGCAAGTTTAGTATTACAATATGCACCGTCTGACGATATTACTATTACTGTAGATGGTTTAATTTCAAAATTTGAAGTGGACTCATCAGTACGCGATTTAGCTTCTTGGTTTGAACCAGACCGCGTAGGTAGCGCAACAATCGATCCAGAAACGGGTACCTTGCTTACCTTTACGCAAGAAGTAGGTTTAGGTAACGCCAGTGGCAATCCTGCAACCGACTTTGTATCACACACACGTAACTCGCGTGATGTAACTAACAAAGCATTTGGTATTAACGTTGACTGGCAAGTAAACGAGTCATTAAAAGCAAAATTTGACGTATCTCGCTCAACAGCTGAAAACGACCGTGCTGGTAATGACCGCTTTAACGTAGTGGGTATTATTAACAGCTACAGCTTTGATGGCACCGGTAGCGTTCCTACCGTACAGCATGATGGTTTTGAAAATGGCTCGCTGCCAGATGCAAGCCTTGCGCGTCTTCACTACAACGAAATTGGTAACCAGTTTACAGATGAAGATGAAATTACCGAAATCAAAGCCGATTTTGAATACGTACCAGATAAAGGCCCAGTTGATCGCATTAACTTTGGTGCTTATCGTCAAGAACGTGAAAAATCAAGCTTCCAAATTTTTGGTAGCCAATGTCAATTTTGTGGTTACGGCACTGAAGCACCACTTGATGAAATTGATTTTGAAGCTTACTCAGCAAGTAACTACTTCCCAGGTTTAATCGATACATTTTATAGCTACGACGGCGACAAAATGCTTGATTACCTTGCTGACCAAGGTTTCCCTGTAGAGCCAACACTACAAAATAACCGTTACACAATTAACGAAGATATCACTAGCCTTTACATGGACTTTACCATTGGTTTCGACCTAGCTGATATGCCAGTTACGGTTAACATGGGTGCACGTTACTCAGAAACTGATATTGAAGTAGCGGCTGTACAAAGCTTTATCAGCGATGTTATTCCTACCTCTGATGCCACTTTATTCCAAAACGTATTTGGCCCGGCAACAGACATTCAAGAAGGGACGAGTTACTCAAACTTACTTCCTTCTTTTAACGTTAAGCTTGAACTGCAAGACAACATGATTTTACGCTTTGCAGCGTACGACAGTATTACTCGTCCTACTATGTCACAGTTATCACCTGCGACCACGTTTAACGAGCCTCGTCGTCAAAACTTAACAGCAAGTGGTGGTAACCCTGCACTTAAGCCATTCCAATCTGAAAACTGGGATATCTCTTACGAGTGGTACTACAACGACGCTAACTTATTTAGCTTTGCCGTATTTAGTAAAGAAGTGGATGACTTTATTGTTACCCTAACCGGCGATGAAACATACGACATGATTGACCGTACAGGCCCTGATTTTGCGTGTACAACCTGTACTGACCAAACCGATGCCGAACTTAACGGTAGCTCAGAAGTTTACACTGTAAGTCGCCCGCAAAATGGCGAGTCTGCAACGGTAACGGGTTACGAAATCGGTGTAACTCATATGTTTGAAAACGGCTTTGGTTTTATTGCTAATGCCACGGTAGTAGATAGCGATATTAGTGTTGATGGCGATACAAGCCAAACATTTGCGCTTGAAGGGTTAGGTGATTCACAAAACTTAGTGCTGTTTTACGAGCAAGATAACTGGCAGGCACGTGTTGCATTTAACAACCGTGAGGGCTTTTTACGCTTAGTTGATAACGGCTTTAACGGCGAACCAGTGAACGTAGAAACGTACGGTCAATGGGATATTAGTGCAAGCTACGATATCAACGAAAACTTCACTATTTTTGCCGAAGGCATCAACATTACTGAAGAAGAGCTAGTGCAAACGGGCCGTTTTGCTAATCAAATCTACTCTGTAGAAGATAATGGCTCACGTTACGCGTTTGGTATTCGCGGTACGTTTTAATTGATAGCAGAGGCAGCGATTGCCTCTTAGTTTTCATTGCAGTGCATTATAAGTACTGTTACTAATAAAGTTAGTAGCTAATTTGCACAAAATGAGACTAATTTAAACAAATGCCCGAAAGGGCATTTGTTGTCTAACCGGTTATCAATAAAGTACTCAAAGAGTAGTCCGTTATGAATAAAGCAATAAAAACAATCGCCGTAATTGGTGGCGGCACAGCAGGATGGCTGAGCGCTGCAATTATCGCTTCGTATCACCAAGGTAATAAGGGTGATGGCTTAAAAGTGATGTTGGTAGAATCATCTGATATTCCAACAATTGGTGTAGGTGAAGGTACCTGGCCCACTATGAAAAACACGCTTCAGCAAATTGGTTTGCGGGAAGTGGATGTATTTAAAGCCTGTAATGCCACCTTTAAACAAGGCGGTAAATTTGTAAACTGGACGCATGGCAACAACGATTTTTACTACCATCCCTTTACGGTACCGCTAGGCTACGGCCGTATAGATTTAGCCCCCTATTTAGATAATGTTGAAAGCTTTGCTCAGCAAACTAATTTTCAGCACGATATTTGCGAAGCAAACCTAGCCCCGAGAGGCATTGCGCAAGGCGAGTATCAAGCAAATTGTAATTACGCATACCATTTAGATGCCGGTGCCTTTGCTGAGCTATTAAAGCAACATTGTAAGAGCAAACTCGGCATTGAGCACATTATTGGCACCGTTGATCAGGTAAAGCTTGATGAAAGCGGGGCTATAGACACCCTTACCTTAACCGATCAAACCCGCACCATAAACGCTGATTTATACATAGACTGCACGGGTTTTTCATCGCTGTTACTAGGCCAAGCCCTTAACGTGCCATTTAAAAAAATGGATCACGTATTATTTAACGATAGCGCCCTAGCTATGCAAGTCCCCTACGACGAAGGTGATGAGTCACTGGCCAGTCATACCATTGCCACCGCACAAAATGCTGGGTGGATTTGGGATATAGGCCTAACGCATCGCCGTGGTGTAGGGCATGTATATTCAAGCAAGTTTTTATCAGATGAAGAAGCCGAGCAAAACTTACGTAACTATTTAGGTGATGCCGCTAAAGGCTTAACTGCCCGAAAAATAAGTTTTGAGTCAGGCTATCGCGAAAAATTTTGGCATAAAAACTGTGTTGCAGTGGGAATGTCGGCAGGTTTTGTAGAGCCCCTTGAAGCAACCGCCATTATGTTGGTTGAAATTTCGTCTCGCTTTGTTGCAGAGCATATGCCAGCCGATACCCAAGTAATGCCCATTGTTGCAAAGCGCTTTAATGAGCAAATGGATTATCGCTGGCAGCGTATTATCGACTTTTTAAAACTACATTACATGTTAACTAAGCGCCCAGAGCCTTATTGGCAAGCGCACGTACAACCACAAAGCATTCCGCAAAGTTTACAAGAAGACTTACTGCTTTGGGGGACGCGTGGCCCACTTATTCAAGATTTTCATGGCGCATTAGAGCTATTTCCTGCCGCCAGTTACCAGTATGTTTTATACGGTATGGGCTTTAAGCCCGACTTTACTAAGCAAGCGTATTTGTACTCAAACGATGCGCAAGCAAATCAAATAATTGAACGTAACAGCCAGCTTACACAGCAGATGTTGCAAACGTTGCCGCCTCACCGTGCTTATATTGAGCAGTGGCTTGCGGCTAACCCAGTTTAAGGATGTGTAACTATGGCAATTAGTGAACTATCAAATACTCAGCACCAAGCAATAAAAATTAACCCTAATGCGGGTGTTGAATACGCAAAAACACAGCACTTAGTTAATCTGCGTGCAAACGAAGTAGCAAAAACGGCCTGCGATTTACCTATTTTTTTAGCGCGTAACGCACACAACGGCAGCTACACTATTTCGGGCTTAACCAGCTTTAGTGCTCAGCAAAGTTTATTTGTGAGTAACAATCAATGGCAAGCGCTTTACACGCCTGTGTGCATGCAAACCCAGCCGCTTTATTTACTCACTCGTGAGGCAAATAGCAGTGATTACTTTATTGCTATTGATGAGCAAAGCTCAGCCGTTAATACCCAGCAAGGCGAGCCGCTATTTGATGCCAAAGGCAACCCAAGCCTGTATTTAAGTGCGCAGCAAAAGCTACTAGAAAGCGATTTAAAAAATGATTACCAAACGTATCAATTTACCCAAGAAATTGCCCGTTTAGGGCTTATTAAAAACATAGATATTGTTTTGCAGTTTGAACAAGGCGAGGCGCAAACTATTCAAGGTTTGAGCACTGTTGATGAAGATAAACTGCAAACTTTAGACAGCGATACCATTGCCAATTTACACAAACAAGGTTACCTGAGCGTACTTAACAGCATGCTTATTTCGTTGTTTCAGTTAAATGCGTTAGTAAAGCGTCACAACCAGCATCCTGAACTTATGCCATTAAAGCAAATTAAGTTAGAACTAAGTCGAGATGCACACGCACTGTAAGGTGCAATTTATTAATTAGCCTTCATAGGTTAATACGTTCACATAGACAGACATTGCGTTTAACGCGCTGGAGACACACACATGTCAGACAACATTTTGCAGTTGGTGGTTTTTTTCTTTGTAACCGCTTTAATTGGTGGACTTACATATTGGAAGTGCCGAGGCCAAAACCGTAATAGTGGTGATAATCAAACAAAAGAGTATTTTTTAGCGGGCGGTGGCCTTACTTGGATGTTTGTAGCAGGCTCAATTACGCTCACAAATTTAAGTACCGACCAGCTGGTGGGTATGAATGGCAATCAAATGGCCTTGCTCGTGTGGTGGGAATTGGCGGCTATTTTAGGGCTTATTATTTTAGCCAAAGTATTTATTCCTGTTTATTACAAGTACAACTGTACAACCACCACGGAGCTGTTAGAAAAACGCTACAACAACAAGCACATTCGCGCTGTTATTGGTGGCTTATTCTTTTTAGGTAACGCGCTAATTTACATGCCTGCGGTTATTTATTCTGGTGCGCTATTTATGCAAACCATGTTTAAGGTTGATATTCCGCTAATGTACATAGCGACCGCATTCGCTTTAGTAGGGGCTATTTATGCATTTTTTGGTGGCTTACGTGCGGTTGCCGTATCCGATACCTACAATGGTTTATTAGTGTTAGGTATGGCAATACTGGTCGTATTTTTAGCGCTTAACGCGATTGATTACGACTTTAGCGGTATTCCACAAGAGCGCTTAACATTAATTGGTGATGCTGACTCGCCAATCCCTTGGCCTACGCTTTTAACCGGTATGATCTTTATTCAAATGTATTACTGGGGTACTAACCAAACCATTACCCAGCGTGCAATGGCTGCGCCAAACGTTAAAGAAGCGCAAAAAGGGATATTTGCAGCAGCGGGTATTCGCTTTTTAATTGTACCGGCGATTGTGGTACTACCGGGTATTATTTCGTACAAATTGTATGGCGACATTGGCGATGCAGCTTATGGCCGAATTGTAGGTGATGTAATGCCTGCATGGTTAACGGGCGTGTTTGCCGCAGCAATGGCGGCGGCAGTGCTTTCTACTTATAACAGCTTATTAAACTCGGCTACGGCACTTTACGTGTGTGATATTCACGAAGCTTACTTTAATAAAGAGCCAAGTGTAGTAAAGCTAAGCGGCTACGTTACGTTGTTACTTACTAGCTTAACGCTTGTGCTTGTGCCAATTTATCAGCAAGCCGACAGCATTATTAACTTACTACAACAGTTAAACGGCTTATTAAGTATGCCTATATTCTCAATTTTTGTAGTGGGCTTATTGTTTAAAAATGTAGATGCGCGTGCAGGTATAGCCGCGGTAATTCTAGGCGTGGTTATGTATGGCATGCTGACGTTTGAAAATTCGCCGCTACATACTGAACTACACTATATTCACTTAATGCCAATTACACTTATTGTATGTGTAGCCTTTGCGTTAATCGTTAATAAAGTAGTGTTTGGTTTAAATGCACAGTGGGCAGGTAAAACACCTGCTATTGAAGATACGCCACCAGTGCACGCACCAAAATAACCAGCAGTAAAAAGTTACGTCACTTTTTATTAGCTAGTTAACACATTACTAAATCGGCCTAAGGTAACTTAGGCCGATTTTTATTTATTCAATTAATCGACACTGTAGATAACACCCATGCGCAATAATACTTAATCATTTTGCGTGGCTAAACGTGTGACTACCTGCTGGGGCTTTAATGGCTACCTCAGGCTAAAAGCCCACTAAATATAATATTGCTCAAGGTGGTATTAAATTTTTAACCGCTGTTTAAGTTAATTACTGGTATAGCCAGTAATAATATTGGCTAAATTACACCGTAAACACTATCTAAAAGTAATTTGTATGATATATACTATTATTTTAAAATCACTGACTGCAATTTGATGCAGTAAGCGGCGAGTAAGCACACATATAATGTACTCGCGTATTAAACTCATCTTCATTAAAGAGGACAGGAGAATCATGGCTGATATTAAACCATTCTTTCGATTAGACAGCGCAAACAGCACCGTTATTTTCGACTGCCAGAGCAAAACACCAGCGTTACTTTATTTTGGTAAGCGCCTATCTGAGCAAACAACTGAAACAATGCTAACTCAGCTTGCGACTCGTCAGGAAGTAAAATGTGCCGTGGTTGAAGAAGCACCTATTTCTCTTTCTCCGCTATTAGGTGAAGGCTTTACAGGCGCGCCAGGGCTAGAGCTGTCAAACGACACCATAGCTTGGTCAGTTGGCCCTGCTCTTCAAGATGTTCGTCAGCCAACCCCTTCTAGTTTAGAGTTTGTAAGTGTTGATGAGCTGCGTGGTATTGAAGTAGTGCACAGCATCACACTTGATAGCAACACCGATGTGCTAAGTGCGCATACCGTATTAACTAATTTAAGTGATGCACCGCTAAGCGTTAATTTTTGCGCCGCACCTACGTTCCAACTACCCGATAGCATGAACAAACTAGTGAGCTTTGAAGGACGTTGGTCTAACGAATTTCAACGCCAATCGGTTGATTTAGTATTAGGCAGCTTTGTACGCGAAAACCGCAAAGGTAAAACATCGCACGACGTATTCCCTGGCTTATTAGTTCATAGCGAAGGCGCAGGCGAGCAACAAGGCGAGTGTTATGGCTTTCATTTAGGTTGGAGCGGTAACAACAAGCTACGCGCTGAGCTATTACCAGAAGGGCGCCGTTATGTGCAAATGGGTGAGTTATTATTACCGGGCGAGCTAACCCTTGCTAAAGGCCAAACGTATCAAAGCCCAAGTATTTATGGCTCGTTTTCGAGCGATGGCTTTAGTGCACTGTCGCGTAATTTTCATCGTTTTGTTAAAGCTAACTTACTTAGCCAGGCGCAGCGCGAAAAAACACGCCCAGTGCATTACAACACGTGGGAAGGTATTTACTTCGATCACGATGTAGACACGCTAAAGCAGCTAGCCGATAAAGTAGCGCCATTAGGTATTGAGCGTTTTGTACTGGACGACGGTTGGTTTAAAGGTCGCCGTGGTGATTATGCTGGCCTAGGTGATTGGACCGTAGATTACGAAATTTACCCAGACGGCCTATCGCCAGTGATTGACCATGTAAACAGCTTAGGCATGGAGTTTGGTATTTGGTTTGAACCTGAAATGGTAAACCCAGATAGTGACTTATACCGCGCCCATCCTGATTGGGTATTAGGCTCAGAAAATAACGAGCAACTTAGCTTTAGAAACCAGCTAGTGCTTGATTTAACGCGGACTGAGGTTGTTGAATACCTATACAAAGCGATTGATGACATTTTAGTTGAATACCCAACAATTAAGTACATTAAATGGGATATGAACCGCGATATAAACCACGCGGGTAACTTCTCAGGCAAGCCTGCGGTGCATCAGCAAACACTGGCACTGTATCGCTTAATCGACCGTATTAAAGCGGCGCACCCTGGCCTTGAAATAGAAAGCTGTTCTTCAGGTGGTGCCCGTGTAGATTATGGTGTGCTTGCACACACAGACCGTGTATGGACGTCAGATTCTAACGATGCACTTGACCGTCTTGAAATTCAACGCGGCTGTTCGTTCTTCTTCCCATCGTCGGTTATGGGTGCACACGTAGGCCCTCGTGATTGTCATATCACAGGTCGTAATGTCAGTATTGAAATGCGTGCTGCGGTATCTATGTTTGGCCATATGGGTATAGAAATGGACCCACGTGAGCTGACCGATCACGAATACAATGCGCTTAAAGCGGCTATTTCGCTGCACAAAGAGCACCGTGAATTTATTCATGCTGCCGATTTGTACCGCCTCGATAGCGACGATTTATCAATTAACTTTGGTTTAATCGACGAGCAAAAATCAAAAGCGTTATTTGCGTATAACAGTGTACGCGAAACACCGCGCACTGCGCCTAATAAGCTTCGTTTTGTTGGTTTAGATGCAGATACGCAGTACACACTTAATTTGGTGTGGCCTGTTAAATTTGAAGAATACCGACCTTCGTCTATCGCCGCTGTTAACGGGCAAACTTTTACGGGTGAAGCGTTGATGGAATTTGGCCTACAAATGCCAATTTCATTCCCGCAAACATCGCTTATTTTTGAGCTTAACAAAGCTTAAAATATAGCAAGCAGTAAAAAGGGAGCTAATTAGCTCCCTTTTTTAATAATGTTTTTTAGGCCATTAGTCGAGTTTAGACTCAATCAGCTCAAGCGCTTCTTCTAAAATAGTTTCTACTGCTTTTTTAGCGCGCTCTGGATTGCGCGATTTAATCGTATCTAAAATATCAGCATGCTTTGCAACGTCGGCCCCTGGCACACCTTTAATGTGGTTGGTGTAACGAATACTTACGCGCAGCGCGGTGCTAATAAATTCAGTGAGCTGTACAAAAAAGCGGTTATTACTGGCTACTAAAATACTGGTATGAAAGGCAATATCGGCTTCAAGCGGATCGTCTAAGCCTTGGTCTGCATCGGCCATGCGGGCAAGTGCGTTGTCTATTTCAGCAAGTTGTTCGGCGCTGGCATTTTCAGCTGCTAGGGCAGCGGCTTGTGGCTCAAGTGCGACACGTACTTGTGTAAACTCTTTTAATAAAGAAAGCGACGGTTTACTGCTTAAAATCCAGCGCAGTACATCTGTGTCAAACATATTCCAGCTGCTTTCTGGCAGTACGCGGATCCCTTGCTTAGGGCGAGAAGATATTAAGCCCTTAGCAGAGAGCATTTTAACTGCTTCGCGTGTTGCACTGCGGCTCACATCGTATTTTACGCATAGGTCAGCTTCTGAGGGCAGGCCTTCGTTAACTGGGTAAACGCCACGCACAATTGCAAAGCCTAAATCATGGGTTAATTGTTGTGTTAAATTTTGACGAGGTTGGCTTTTCATTGAGCGTTATCCGAATGAGTTATTGCTTTATTATATATCATATATCATATTAATGTACGAAAGGATATGTTATAAACTTTGTTAAAGGCAAGTATTTTAACACAGCTGTAACAGTAATCCTCTTTAGCAAATAATTATAAATATTGAGAGGGGCAGTCTGTATTATGGAGAAACGCATTTGAATAATCACGCTCACTACCCCAGTATTTCTGGCAAAGTTGTTTTTATTACCGGGGGCGCTTCAGGCATTGGCCGTGCAATGGTAAAGGCGTTCGCCGCTCAAGCTGCCAAAATTGCCTTTATAGATATTAATAACGAGGCTGCCCAATCTCTTATAGCCTCACTGCCTAACGCCAAATTGTGGTTTAGACAGGTTGATGTAACCGACTCAAATGCTTTACAGCAATCTTTGGTAGATGCATGTGCTGAACTAGGCGCTATAAATGTACTGGTAAACAATGTAGCCAACGACCGCCGTCAAGCCAGTGAAGACGTTACAGTACAAGATTGGGATCAATGCCTACAAATTAATTTAAATCCGGCGTTTTTTGCCTCGCAAGTCGCTATGTCTTTTATGAAAAGCGAAGGCGCGGGGAGTATTATTAATTTTAGCTCTATCAATGCCATCATGGGGCAGCCACAAATGGCGGGTTACGTAACGGCAAAGGCCGGTTTAATCGGCATGACTAAAGCACTGGCGCGCGATTATGGTGAATTTGGTATTCGGGTGAATGCTATTTTGCCGGGTTGGGTTGCCACCGACCGCCAATTAGCCAGTTGGTTTACTGAGCAAGAGCAAGTGAAGTGGATGGAAGCCATGGCACTTAAAAAGTTAGTAACCCCTGAAGATGTAGCTAATTTGGCACTTTTTTTAGCTGCCGACGAAAGCAGTATGATCACCGGTCAAGGTATTAAAATTGACGGTGGGAGGCTCTAAGTTGCAGCACTTAAACCTTTTTATAGCCGTAGATTGGGGCACGAGTCATTTACGCGCCTATTTATGCGGCGTAAATACCACAGGGCAGTTAACTTTAATTGCTCAGCGCGACGGCCCAGGTGTGATTAGAGATAAACAAAACTTTGAACATACTTTAATTGGTGTCGTTGCACCATGGACCAGCGAATACGGCGTTTTACCTATTTATATGGCAGGGCAAATCACCTCAAGTATTGGCTGGAAAGAAACCCCTTATTTAGCGTGCCCCATAAACCCCGAAAGCCTGCTTAGTGGCGCAATTAATTTTGATTGTGCAGGTAACAAAGTCAGTGCTTTGCCTGGTACAAAATGCACATTACAAAACAATTTATTTGATGTAATGCGCGGCGAAGAGCTGCAAATTTTAGGTTTTTTAAAACAAAACCCGGCCTATCAGCAAGGCAACGTACTCATTTGTTTACCCGGTACCCATACTAAATGGGTGCTGTTAAAAGATGGTCAAATTATCTGTTTTAAAACCGCAATGACCGGCGAATTATACGACTTGCTATGTCATCAAAGTGTACTTATTCCTAACGACTGTGAAGCGGGGGAGTTTGATTGGCATGCATTTGAGCAAGGCTGTGAACTCACGTTAGGCAGTGACAGCGGTAATTTGGCGCACGGTATTTTTAGTGTCCGTACGCGCCAGCTTTCAAAAGAGTTAACACCAGTGCAAGCCAAGGCATACTTGTCGGGCGTGCTTATTGGTAGCGATGTACGCGCTGCACGCCATGCCAGTGAATGGCAATTGGTGAATAATTCTAAAGTAGTGGTTATTGGCACAGAGCAACTAAATACCTGCTTTACCCATGCGTTAAATTGCATTGGTGTGCAATGTTTAGAGTTTGACGTAAAAGAGGCTACGTTAAGTGGTTTTAACTACTTATTTAATAGTAATAAAACCAAGTAATATAAAAAAGCCCCCAATATTGCTTGTGCAATCATTGGGGGCTAGTTCTTAAATTAAGTAAGGGTTAAAGCGGCTGTTAAGCTGTTTTAGCCGCTTGGCTTTGCGTAATATAATGATTAAGCGTTGCGACTTGTGCTTCATTAAAGCGCAGTCCTAGTTTACTTCTGCGCCATAAAATATTGTAAGCGTTACCCGCCCATTCTTCATTTAGTAAGTAATCGACTTCTGCTGCAAATAAGCCATGACCAAAGTCTTGGCCTAAATCACTGAGCTGGGTTGCACTGCCTAAAATTAGTTTTGCACGAGTCCCGTAGGTACGTACAAAGCGTTTAAGAGTGATTTCTGGTAACCAACTATAAGCCGCTTTAAGCTCATTGGTCAGCGCTTCTACCGAGCTAAAATCGCCACCGGGTAAGGCGCTGTGTTTGGTCCACGCTTCACTCATTTGTGGGTAAAATTCTTCAAGCTTATTCACTGCAGCTTCGGCAAGTTTACGGTAGGTGGTAATTTTGCCACCAAACACACTTAACAGTGGTGTGTGTTTGCCTTCACTTGAAAGCTCTAACTTGTAATCACGCGTTACTTTTTGTGCATTCACTGATTCGTCATCAAGCAGTGGGCGCACACCCGAAAAGGTATGTACTATGTCTTCGCGTTTAATGTGGTTTTTAAAGTAGCTGTTAGTAATATCGATTAAGTAATCGATTTCTTCATCACTAATTTTTACATCTTGCGCTGCGCCTTTGTGTTCAACATCGGTGGTGCCTACTAGCGAGTAGTCATCTTCAAACGGTATAACAAACACAATGCGCTGATCTTTATTTTGTAAAATGTAGGCTTGTTTTTCATCGTGAATACGCGGCACCACAATATGGCTGCCTTTAACAAGGCGAATATTTTGTGGCGATTTTTCTATCAGTGCTTCGTCAAATAATTTTGCTACCCACGGGCCCGCTGCATTAACAATACCTTTGGCTTTAATAGTTTGTTGCGCCTTAGTTTGTTGTTGCTCAAGCGTTACCTGCCATTGGTTATCGATGCGTTTTGCACTTACGCACTTGGTTTGCGTAGCAATGGTCGCGCCTTTGTTTTGGGCAGCTAAGGCGTTTAAAATTACCAAACGTGAATCATCAACCCAGCCATCTGAGTATTCAAACCCTTTTGTAATTGAAGGTTCTAATACGCTGTTTTCACCAAATTTAATGCCACGCGAGCCAGCAAGTGTTTCGCGCTTAGCTAGGTTGTCGTACATAAATAAGCCAATGCGGATCATCCATGCTGGGCGTAGGTGCGATTGGTGCGGTAGCCTAAAGGTAAGCGGCCACATAATATGCGGGGCATTTTTAAGCAGCACTTCGCGCTCAGCCAAGGCTTCTTTTACTAATCTAAATTCGTAATGTTCAAGGTAGCGTAAACCGCCGTGGATCAGCTTAGAACTATTTGAAGACGTTGCACTGGCAAGGTCTGATTGTTCACACAATAGAACTTTTAATCCTCTGCCTGCTGCATCAGCTGCTATTCCAGTGCCGTTTACACCGCCACCGACGACGAGTAAGTCGTATTCGTTATCTGCTAATTCCACCGAGCTAACCTTTTTATTTGTAATATAAATAAGACATATAGCATCATAAAGCTGTGGCTCTTATTTGACAATAGATAACCACGCTTTTTGCTTGTTAATTTTTAATCCTGATCTTTTTAAAACATACAGCGTACAACGCGCCATTTAAGCGCTGTTGCCGGTGTTTTGTAAGCCGCTAATTTTAATTAGCGGCTGGGCGTTTTACGCTTGTTTGCTATCGTCACTAGAGAGACAAACTTGCGCTACACAGTGCTGCCACTTTGCGTATAAATCGTTACGTTCGTCAGCGCTCATTGTTGGCTCAAAACGTCGGTCGCAGGTCCACATTTTTGCTAATTGCTCAGTTGACTCATACACACCGGTTTGTAAGCCTGCTAAGTATGCTACGCCTAAAGAGGTGGTTTCGGTCACTGTTGGGCGCTCTACCGTTGCGCCTAAAATGTTTGATAAAAAGGTCAGTACCCAGTTATTTTTAACCATACCGCCATCTACCCGTAACACGCTTGGGCGTAAGCCATCACGCTCCATTGCTTTTTGTAAGTCTTTGGTTTGATACCCAACCGATTGCAGCGCAGCAGCAACAATGGTGCTAATGCCCGAGTCGCGGGTTAAACCTAAAATAGCGCCCCGTGCATTTGGGTCCCAGTAGGGCGCGCCTAAACCTGTAAACGAAGGCACTAAAAATACCCCATGATCAAGCGGTACATCTTTTACTAACGATTCGCTCTCTCCGGCATGGCTTAATAGTTTTAAGCCTTCAACAATCCACTGCATCGTGGCGCCTGCCATAAAAATGCTGCCTTCAATGGCATATGTTGGTTTGCCATTTAGCCTGTAAGCCACCGTGGTTAGTAAGCGGTTTTCAGAGGTAAGTGCTTTTTCGCCGGTATTCAGCATTAAAAAACAGCCCGTACCGTAAGTACTTTTTGCCATACCTTGCTCAAAACATGCGTGGCCAACAAGGGCTGCTTGCTGATCGCCGGCAATACCACATACGCGTATTGGTGCGCCAAAAATCTCATCGCTGGTTGAGCCAAACTCGTCGGCTGAGTCCATCACTTGGGGCAGCATAGATTCAGGAATTTCGAATAAATCGAGTAGTTCTTGATCCCATTGCTGAGTATGAATATTAAATAACATAGTGCGTGATGCATTGGTGGCGTCGGTGCGGTGCTCTTTACCACCGGTTAACTGCCATAGTAAGTAGGTATCAACGGTACCAAACGCCAGTTCACCTGCAAGGGCTTGTTCGCGTGCGCCTTCAACGTTGTCTAAAATCCAGCGTACTTTAGTGGCCGAAAAATACGGGTCTAGCAGTAAGCCGGTTTTATCGCTTATGGTTTGGCAAAGCTCGTCAGTGCTTAGGCTTTCGCAGTAATCGCTGGTGCGGCGGTCTTGCCACACAATGGCGTTATAAATAGGTTTGCCGGTTTTTTTGTTCCACACTAAAGTGGTTTCACGTTGGTTGGTGATACCAATGGCAATAATTTCTTCAGGCTTAACGTTTTTATCTGCTAATACTTCGCGGCTGGTACTTAGCACGGTTTGCCAAATATCGTTAGGGTCGTGTTCTACCCAACCATTTTGCGGAAAATGCTGCGAAAATTCTTGTTGTGCTGAGCCAAAAACGTCTGCATCTTTTGTAAACAAGATGGCCCGAGAGCTTGTGGTTCCTTGATCAATTGAGAGTATGTATTTTGACATGATATTTGTGTTATTTATCTTATCTTATATATGACTAGATTGCCTTTAACTTACATTAATGGCAATGATTTTTTCTTAAAATAGCCGTTTAAAAAATAAGCACGCTGTTTTTATTTGCTAACTCTTTTAAATAACAGGTGTTTTATAGCAGCATTATTTTAAGTGCGTATGCGGCTAAATATAAAAATAGCCGCCAAAGTTTGTGTTACTTGGTGCGCGGTTTAGCTTGTTGCCAATCCATACCAGTAGAAAAACGATTATCAAACCCATGCCATGCTGGCAGTGGCTTACCATTAACCACAGCTTGGTCGCCATTTTGTGGTAAGTCTAGGTATTCACATTGGCTGGTAATGCCTTTTACGTGGCAGTCCATCATAGCAAGTACAAAGTGTTTGTTGGTCTCGTTTAGGGTGCGCATTGACCACGATGGCTCGTAGTAATGGCCTATATCTAATTCGCTGCTACGTTTGGCAATAGCAGGAGCAGGGTGCGGCGCAATATTATGGCGCGCATTTTTGTAAGTAAGCAGGTACTTGTCGGTGCTGCCCGTTTGGTTATATAGGTTTTTAATGCCTTCATAACCGGATATATCATCTAAGCTACCCGCGATATAAAGCGAAGGCACTTTAATGTTTTGCATAGCACTGGCATTAAATAAGTTATGTTGCCCGCCCCAAGGCGCAAAGGCCACCATAGCTTTTATGCGTGTATCTACTTGTGGGTTTTTATATTGCCCACCTGCACAGCTATTGAGTAATTGCTGAACTTGTTTAATTTGTGCAGGGTCTTTCATACCGGTAAACATTGCAGTGGTTTGCTCGTTAAAGTCATAACAGCCACCAATTGTATTAACCGCGCCAAAACCACCCATAGAGTAACCAATTACGCCTGCTTTTTTGTTATCTACTTGCTTGCTGGCAAAGTTGTTTTGTTCGTTAAAGTAGTTAAGTACAAATTGTTGATCGCGTGAGCGGTTTATAAGGGTACTAAAAAAGCCCGAAAACGGCGCATTTTTAAAATCAACATCTGCATTGGTTGAGTCGGTATGATCTATGGCTGCCACAATGTACCCATGCGATGCTAAATGTTCGCCTAAGTAATACATAATTGTACGATAGCCGGTATAACCGTGTGAGAGCACAATAACAGGGTAGTGCTCTTTGTTATTAATGGCTACATCGCGCATGGCATCGGCTTGTAAGGTAAACGCTTTACCTGTACGGGTTATGTCGCTGTAGCTGGTTAAGGGTGCGTTTGCACTGTTTGCTGCTGGGTACCACACTTCTACTTTTAAAGGGCGATCTTTTTCCCCTTGGGTTGCAGGGTCAAACTGCGCGGGATTTATTAAATCAAGCGTTTGTACGCCAACGCTGTAACTACCTTTAGCAGCAAGCTCAGGAAGTACATCGCTGGTTAAAGGTGGGTAGAGTTGCTCAGGCGTTTTTTGATCTGCAAAAACAGCACTTGCTGTTAAGCAGCCCGTTGCTAGCAGCAAGGCTTTTGAAAGCGCCTTTAACGTGTGTGTGGTTGTCATTGTGTATCCTTGTTGTGTGTATTTTTTATTATTAATCTAGCTCATGGGCTTCAACGCTATCGCTGTATTTAAGCTGCCACTGCGCACGAAGCGTATCCATTATGTGCATTACCCGCAGGCTTGTGCTGAGCGGTAATACATTGCTTTGTGTTTGTTGTTGTAAAATACATTCGCTAACGTGAGCAATTTCAAATTTAAAGTTTTCATCGTCATTAAAGCTAAAATCAAACTGCTTCATTTGCTGGGCGTTTAAATGAAGCTCTAGCGACTGTGCACCAACAAATTCAGCAATGCGAATATACCCGTGCTCCCCTAAAATACAGGCTTCGGTAGGGCCATTTTGTTGTAACGCGCTACTAAGCTGCGCAAATTGCCCTTGGCCGTAATTTATAAGGGTTACACTGCGCTCATCTACGCCGGTCGTGCTTTTATGTACTAATGATTTAATTTGTTCAGGGGCTTTATTAAATACCACATCGGCAATTGATATAGGGTAAATACCTAAATCAAGCAATGCACCACCTGCAGTCGCAGGGTTCATTAAACGGTGTGAGTCAGCAAAGTTGCCCGCAAGGCTAAAGTTGGCATTAACACTGTGTACTTTACCTATTACGCCCTCGCTTAATAACTGCTGCAGTTTTACTATGGCAGGTAAAAAGCGCATCCATACACCTTCCATTAAAAAGCAGTTTTGTTGCTCGGCTAACTGGCTAAGGGTTATGAGTTGCTGTGCATTAACAGTAATGGGCTTTTCGCTGAGTACATGCTTATCGTGCACTAAGCATTGCGCAATAGTTTTAAAGTGTTGCTCGTGGGTATTAGCAATATATATGGCGTCAATGTGTGGGCATTGCATAAGGGCTTGGTAGCTCTCATAGCCTTTAACTGAATAGTGTGTGGCAAATTCTTTTGCGCGTTGCTCGCTGGTCGATGCAGCGCCAATAAGCTGTGCATTAGCGCAATGCGCAATGCTTTTAGCAAAGGTGTGAGCAATATTGCCACACCCAATAATACCCCAATTAACCTTTGCCATGCTTATTCCTTAATGATGTTTAAAAAGACGTAATTTGTAATCCTGAACCTGCTGAACATACGTAAATGTCGGCATTTAAATTAAAACGTTCAAAGTAGTGCTGCTCAACCGCTGCTTTGATAAGTGGTACTTCTGCATCACGGCATAAACACACAATCGCACCGCCAAAACCGCCACCGGTCATACGTACTGCACCGCGTTCGCCCATCGCTTCTTTACAAATTTCTACTAGGCCGTCGGTTGCTGGTACGGTTACTTCAAAGTAATGCTTAAGCGATTGGTGCGATGCCGCCATTAGCTCTCGCAGCGTATCAATGTCGTTATTTTGCAGCGCTTTAGTTGCTGCAATTACACGCTCGTTTTCGCTAATTACATGGTGTGCACGTTTGTATTCGTTTTCGCTTAGTGCATCTTTAGTTGCTTCAAGCGTGTCCATGGTGGCTTTACGAAGCGTGGCTACATTCATTTTTGCAGCTGCTTGCTCACAGTCAACACGACGTTGGTTGTACTCGCTATCTACCAATTTACGTGGGTAGTTAGAGTTAACAATAACAATGTTTAAATCATCGGGTACTTTTACTGATTCAGTTGCTAGGTTTTCACAGTCAATTAAAAGCGCATGGCCGTTTTCGCCTTTTGCCGAAATAAGCTGATCCATAATGCCCGATTGGCAATGCATAAAGTCGTTTTCGGCTTCTTGGCCTAGTAAGGCAATTTTTTCTTCGCTTAAACCAAGCTGTGCAATATGGTTAAACATACCACCAATGGCCACTTCTAATGCCGCCGATGAAGATAAGCCACTGCCTTGCGGTAAGTTACTGTCAATAAGTAAATCGGCGCCGCGTAAAGTATGGCCCGCGCGCTTTAGTACAAATGACACGGCACGGATATAGTTACCCCATTGCGATTGCCCTTCGCTGATGTCTTCATCAACACTAAAGCTGTCTTTTTCGCCTGGGTAATTTAACGAATGCACAGTAATGATGTTGTCGTCGCGCTCTTTAAACATAACTTGAGTACGAAACTCTAACGAGCACGGAAATACAAAGCCGTCGTTATAATCGGTAAATTCGCCAATTAGGTTTACACGCCCAGGTGCTGCAGCAATACCTTGAGCAGGCGCACCGTACAGTGATAAAAATTGTTGTTGAAAATCGTTAAGCGTCATCTGTGTGTCCTGCTGTTTTTTTGTAGTGTGTGGTACTGGCTGCTTGTAAAATAGAGGCAGCTGTTTCTGCGCTTAAATCGCGCTGGCTTTCGCCTAGCATTTCGTAGCCAACCATGTGTTTTTTAACGGTGGCAGAGCGAAGTAGCGGCGGGTAAAAATGGGCATGTAAGCGCCAATGTTGCTCATCTGAGCCACGATTAGCCGGTGCATTGTGCCATCCCATAGAATACGGGAAGCTACAATTAAATACGTTGTCGTATTTAGTGGTTAATACTTTAAGCGCGTGTGCTAAGGCGTCTGTTTGCGCATCGTTTAGCTGGCTAAAGTTTTGAATGTTATCTTTAGTTACAAGCAGTGTTTCAAACGGCCACGCTGCCCAAAAAGGCACTACAACAAGCCAGTGCTCGTTTTCAAATACGACGCGGGTTTTATCTGCTTGCTCTTTTTGCACGTAATCGGCAAGCATCGCGCTGCCATGCTTTTTATAATAAGCAAGCTGCTGCGTATCTTCGGCTTCTATTTCGGTTGATAAATGCGCATGTGCCCATACTTGGCCGTGTGGATGAGGTTGCGAGCAACCCATGATCTCGCCTTTATTTTCAAACACCTGAACACATTCATAGTGTTGTGCAAGTTCTGTGTAGTTGTCTTTCCAGGTTTTTACTACTTCGTGTAGGGCATCGTGCTCAAGCTCTGGCAGTGTTTTGTTATGCTCTGGTGAAAAACAAATCACACGGCATTCGCCGCTTGCTTCATCAGCAATAAATAAATCGCTGTCTGAGTCTAAGCTTTGCGATTGCTCGCTTTCATTAGGGGTAAGTGCGCCGAAGTCATTTCTAAATACATGGGTGTATTTGTAATCTGGGTTGCTGTCGCCATTTGCACGGGTGTTGCCTGGGCAAAGAGGGCAGCTTTCATCGTGTTTTGGTAGTACGCTTTCGTTTACTGCTTCTGTAGCACCTAACCACGGGCGGTTATTACGATGCGGTGATACTAATACCCAGCGCCCCGTTAGCGGGTTTTTACGTCTGTGAGTACTTTCTAATAAAGCCATGTTAACTCTCCAACCCACTTGGGTAATTAGTTTGCCAGCGCCATGTGTCGTTGGTCATGTCGCTTAGTGTTAGTTCTGCGTGCCAGTTAAGGGTGGTTTGCGCTTTTGTGGCATCGGCGTAATTACAGGCAATATCGCCTGCACGGCGCGGTGCACTTTTATACGGAATATCTTTATTGGCTGATGCGCTAAATGCTTTGATCATATCAAGCACCGAATAACCTTGGCCGGTGCCTAGGTTGTATGCATGAAAGGCGGTATCTGTTTTATGTTGCATAAAGGCCGCTACATGGCCCTTAGCTAAATCTAAAACGTGAATATAATCGCGCACGCCGGTGCCATCTTTGGTGTCGTAGTCGTCACCAAAAATATTAACTACTTCGCGTTTACCTACCGCAGTTTGGGCAATAAAGGGCATTAAGTTATTTGGGATACCATTTGGGCTTTCGCCTAATAAGCCGCTTGGGTGCGCACCAACAGGGTTAAAGTAGCGAAGAGCAATGCCCATAAATTGGCTGTTGGCATTACATACGTCTTGCATGGCTTGTTCAACCATAACTTTGCTCCAACCGTAAGGGTTAGTAGCGCGTATAGGGTGTTTTTCATCAATAGGTAGGTAGTCTGGCTCGCCGTACACAGTGGCCGATGAGCTAAATATAATATGGTTAACGCCTACCTCTTGCATGTTTTGTAGCATGCTTAATGTGCCCGACACATTGTTTTGGTAATAACGTAGGGGTTGCTCAGTTGATTCACCTACCGCTTTAAGTGCTGCAAAGTGAAATACAGCCTCAGCTTGGCTGTGTTTAAGGGCAAGTTTAAACTGCTGCTCGTCTTGAATGTCACCTAAAATAAACTCAAAACGGGTACCGGTAATTTTTTCGAGTTGATCAAGCACACGGGGGCTTGCGTTAGATAAGTTGTCGTAAATAACTGGGGTAATGCCTGCCTCATGAAGGGCAATACATGTGTGGCTACCTATATAACCCATACCGCCTGTAACTAAAACTTTCATGTGTTTTCTCGAAAAGTGTATTTATATGATAAATACTACTATTAAGGTAATTTAAAAACAATAGTTATGATTGTCCGTTATTTCAAATAAACGCTTAAAATTTACCCAAGCAAAGGCACAATGGCTATACCCTCTTAATAAGGGCGCATAGGTTTATCAATTAATTCTATAAACTGATTCTACTGAGCCAATAATTATTAGTCGCTAAAAGTGGTGGTACTATTAATAAATAGCAGTGAGCTAATGCGTGTGTAATTTGTCGTTAATGCAATGGCCAAAGTCTTAATACAAAAAGGAACGTTCAACATGAAAAAAACAATTTTATTAACCGGTGCCACCGACGGTATTGGCCTAGAGACCGCTAAAATGTTGTTAGCGCAAGGGCATACTGTATTATTACATGGCCGCAACCAAGACAAGTTAAATACTGTACAAGCAAGCTTAAACGCTGATTACCCGCAAGCAAGCACAGCCACCTACATTGCCGATTTAAGCGATATGGCGCAAGTAAACACCTTGGCTCAGTCAGTGTTAGCCGACTTGCAAAACGCGAATAAAATACTTGATGTAGTTATTAATAACGCCGGTGTTTATAAATTGGCAAATATCACTACTGTAGATGGGCTAGATGCACGGTTTGCAGTTAATACGTTAGCGCCTTATTTACTTACTAAAGCGTTACTGCCTGTAATGAACACGCAATCACGTGTGGTTAACGTGTCATCGGCTGCACAAACCAGCGTTAACTTTGACTCGTTAGTGGGCAAAAAGCCACTATCAGATAGCGCAGCCTACGCGCAAAGCAAATTGGCTATTACTATGTGGTCGCGTCATTTAGGTTTAGCACTTAAAGGTAACGGGCCGTTAGTTGTTGCGGTAAACCCTAAGTCGTTACTAGGTAGTAAAATGGTAAAAGATGCTTACGGGCTTGCTGGTGGCGACTTAAAACTAGGCGCTGATATTTTTTGCCGCGCCGCATTAAGTGACGAATTTAAAGATGCCACTGGCCTTTATTTCGATAACGATGCAGAGCGCTTTGCACCGCCACATCCAGATGCGCTCAACCCTGCTAAAAATCAGCAGTTAGTTGATACGTTAGATAGCCTGCTTGCTCAGCTAAATGCTGATAGCTAGTAGCAATTTAACGCGAAAAGATTTCACACATGCCTTATAAAGCCGATATGTGCTTTAAATGTTTTACCCTTTGTTGATCGTCAAAGAGTTCACCTAACGGTGAACTCTTTTTTTGTGTGCAACATTACTCTTGTTGTAAACGCTCGTACAACCAATCTTTTAATTCTGAACGCTCATGTTTTAGTTGATTCATTTGCTCATCGCTAATGGGCGCATCTTTAAGCTCTAAAACACGAATCTCTTTATCTAGCTTGTCGTATTTATCTGCCTTTTTAGCAAATTCTGTGTCGCTTTTATTTAGCTCTGCAATGGTATTTAGGTACTGTGGAAAGTCATTGGTAAGTGAGTGGTCTTCGCCTAACATATTCGCTCCTTAGTAGGATAAATGAGTTACTTAAGTCAATTACTACCTTTTCATATATTACTCTGGGGCTTAGACAATAATAAATCAACCATAGCTAGCTTAAATTGGTATAGCGCAGCGACTGGGTAGCATTTTGTTTAATGCCTACTTTTAAACAGTGATAGAGTGATTTTTAAACTCTATTATAAATATTATTTTGAAACTGATTGTATGTTTAGCCTTATTATCATTTGTAAAGGGTGTGTCTACAATGAAGCTTCATTACACAATTACTTATCAACAGATAACAGAGGCAATACCCATGAAAGCAATGACAATTAATAATTTTGGTGGCACTGAAGAGTTTGTAGCAGCTGAGGTTGCAAAACCACAAGTAACAGCAGGTAATGTGTTAGTTCGTATTGCCGCAACAAGCGTAAATACAATTGATATGATGATTCGTCAAATGGGTGCTGACTTACCCTTTGCTCCAAAGCTACCGGGCATTTTAGGGATGGACTTTGCAGGCACCGTTGAAGCTGTTGGCGAAGGTGTAACAGAATTTGCAGTAGGCGACGAAATTTACGGTTGTGCTGGTGGACTAGGCGATTTACCAGGTGCACTTGCTGAGTTTATTCTTGCTGATAAGCGCTTAATTGCTCACAAACCTAAAAACCTAAGCATGAAAGAAGCAGCCGCTATTCCACTTGTAGGTATTACAGCACTTGAAGGCTTAACACGTGCAAGTGTAAGTGCAGGCCAAAAAGTATTAGTACACGGCGGCGCAGGTGGTGTAGGCCATTTAGCAGTACAACTAGCCAAGCATTTTGGCGCTGATGTTTACTCAACTGGCGGTAACGCAGAGCAACTAGCACTAATAGAAAGCTTTGGCGCTACAGGCATAAACTTTAAAGACGAAACCGTAGAGCAGTACGTTGAAAAACACACAAGCAACGTTGGTTTTGACATGGTATTTGACACCGTAGGTGGTGGTAACCTGACTAACTCATTTGCTGCAGCAAAGCTAAATGCACAGGTATCTACAACGCTTTCTTTATTAGAAGTAGATTTAAGCCCTGTACACTTTAAAGGGTTATCGTTAAACGTAATCTTTATGCTTATTCCAATGATCCACGACTTTAACCGTCAAGACCACGGCGACAAACTTACTAAACTGGCACAAATTGTTGAAGCAGGCGGTATGCGCCCAGTACTTGATGAGCAAGACTTTAGTTTAGAAGAAGCAGCTAAAGCGCATGACCGCTTAGCAAGTGGCCAAGCTATGGGTAAAGTTGTTATTTCTGTACAATAAATTATACCAATCCGCATAATGAAGTGATCTATTTTGAGGATGGAAAAGCGTGTTGATAGCAAGGCAAAAAATTCGCTATTTAGTTGCTCTAAATGAGAATTTTTTAACGTAGATAGCGACACGTTTAGCCCCTGAAAATGATTAAGTATTATTGCGGATTGGTATCATTAAGGCCGGCATTCTCGCCGGCCTCTTTCTTTTTTATGCCCGCCTGATTAACGTTTGCGCACCCTTTTTTATAACCAAATATAAACAATAGTGCTTTTATTAATCGTATATAATTACGCTTTAAAATGAGTTGTTAATATTTTAGGGTCAGATCAAGCGTTATATGAAAATATTCACTAATAAATTTGCCAGTAAAGCTAAGCAGTTTTATATCGGTATTGTGCTGGTAGGCTGTGTACTGTCTGCGATGGTTTATTATCAGGCAGAAACCATTAAGCGCACCTCATCGACCTTAATGGAACAACAAATTCCGGCGCTACGCGATATTCGATTAATCGAAACCTACCTAGTAAAGCAAGAGCGCTTATTATATGAGTATTACGCAACGAGTAAGCGTGAACTTTATTTAATCGACTTTTTAGAAAACCATGTACGTATACTTGCGCTAATAAAAAACCTAGATCAAAACCACAGCACATTAGCGCTAGAAAGCAGCTTAAGTGATGAGTTTAAAAGTGGTTTAGACTTAGCACTTAAATTACACGAAAACTTATCAAGCAGCCGCACTAGTTGGGATTTAGCCAGAGAGCAACTAGAGCAACTCACCGAACTGCAAGCCCAAGTGATGGGGCACTTAACAAATGCAGAAACGGTTATTTCAAATGCGGTTGATAGCGGCTACAAAGACACCGAAAGCAACCTGCACACCACAGTCAATATTGTGTTTTTGTTTACGTTTGCCATAGTGTTGGTAAGCATTTATACAGGGCGTTACGCATCTAAATTTATAAAGCTTAGTGCCCGTAACGAACGTTTAGCGCTATTTCCAACGCGCAACCCTAACCCAATTGTGAGTTTAAGCGCCAACCTTGAGCTTAACTACTGTAACCCTGCCGCTATTGCTATGCATAAAGCGTATGTAAGCGATAAACATAGCACGCCCATTGCATTACTAAGCCCTAATATAAAGCAGCAACTAACAGACACTAAGCAGTCGGCTAGTCATGTTGAGCGTTTTTATACACAGCTAGATAACCATTACCTCACTTACCAAATACATTGGCTGCAAGAAATAGATGCCTTTGATATACACATACGCGATGTAACAGAGCAATTTGAGGCAGAGCGCTCATTAGAGTATTTAGCCTTTCATCACCCGTATTCAAAGTTGCCAAACCAAGCCAGTTTAGAAACATACACCAATGAGCTAATTTCGCTTGAGCAGCCTTTTAGTTTAATGCTGATTGATGTAAGCCACTTTAAGCTATTGCTTGAGCAATATGGTTTATCGGGGGCTAACGAGTGTATAAATGCCTTTGCGATGCACTTATCGCGCAGCGCTAATAAATTTTCTCAGCAGCTAAAAAGTAAAAACAAACTGACCTTTTATCACATTGCCGATGCAAACTTTGTGGTTATTTATACCGAGCAAGATTGCTCAACAACCCTAGATGACTTACTCAAAGGCGTACAAAGCCGTTTAAGCCAAGCTATTAGCACACCGTACGGTGAAATGCGCATGAGCTTTAACTGCGGTGTAACACGCTACCCAACCAGTAATGACTATAAAACGCTTCTACTGCACGCCAATATTGCCTTAGAAGAGGCAGTTAAACGTAATATTCCCTACGCTCATTTTGATACCGAAAGCGGAGTTAAGCACGCCCAGCAGCTGCATATTGCTCGGCGCCTTGATACCGCCATTGAAAAGCAGCAGTTTGAGCTTTATTTTCAGCCTAAAATGCACCTTAAATCGCAAACCATAAACAGCTGCGAATGTTTAATTAGGTGGTTTGATGATGGGAAATTTGTCTCTCCGGCACAGTTTATTCCTATTGCCGAGCACAGCGGGTTTATATTGCCATTAGGCGAATGGATACTCGATAGTGCCTTTGCCCAAGCTAAAAAATGGCATCAGCAAAACTTAAATATCCGCTTGGCTATTAATATATCGGCAAGGCAATTTACACAACAAGACTTTGTGCAAAGCATAAAACAGCGGTTGGCGCACTTTAACGTGCCCGCGCATTTAATTGAGCTAGAAATTACCGAAACCGCCATTATGGACGATGAAGAGTTTGGTATTTCAGTACTGCAGGCGCTGAGTGCACTGGGTATTAGCTTATCAATTGATGACTTTGGTACGGGCTATTCGTCGCTGGGTTACTTACAGCGTTTTCCGGTTAATAAATTAAAAATAGATCAGTCGTTTGTGCGCAATATGGCCACAGACACACGCGATCAGGCTTTAGTACTGAGTATTTGCCAATTAGCTAAAAACTTAGGGCTTGATATTATCGCCGAAGGTGTAGAAGAGCATGCCCAACTTGAAAAACTAAAAGAGTATAACTGCGACCTAATTCAAGGGTACTTGTTAAGCCGGCCAATACCAGCAAACGAATTTGAAGCATTTTTAGCTAAAGGCGTAAGTTTTTAAGGCGTTTTGCTAATGTATGTTGGGTAATTATTAGTGATAGAATGGCCCTATAAAAGCTTCTATCGCTCATTTTACAAGCCACACATGTGAGCAAAGAGCACTACATTATTAAATAAGGTCGTTGTGTAATGCTGTTGATGATCGACAACTACGATTCGTTTACTTATAACCTAGTACAATACTTTCAGCGCTTAAACCAAGAGGTGCTGGTAAAGCGTAATGACGAAATATCTGTTGCGCAAATTAAGCAACTTAACCCCAAGCATATTGTTATTTCTCCGGGGCCTTGTACGCCAAACGAAGCGGGTGTGTCACTCAATGTCGTTGAGCAGCTAAAAGGCATTTACCCTATTTTGGGTATTTGCTTAGGGCATCAAACCATCGCGCAAGCGCTAGGGGGCAAGGTTATACGTGCTAAGCAAGTCATGCATGGTAAAACCTCACCTATTGTTCATAATAATAAGGGGGTATTTACCGGTTTAGAAAACCCGCTTACTGTGTGTCGTTATCACTCGCTGGTGGTAGAAAAACATAGTTTACCGAGTGAATTAGCCATTACCGCATGGAGCCAAACCGAGCAAGGTGAGTTTGACGAAATTATGGGGCTACTTCACACAGAGCTTGCTCTTGAAGGCGTGCAATTTCATCCCGAGGCTATTTTAACAACTCAAGGGCTCGAATTGCTTGCTAACTTTTTATCTCGCTTCTAACCTTACAGTAACCACCGAATGGTAATACTTATACTGAATGGACTTTATGACTGAACTTGCGTCGCAAAAGCGAATAGCCTCAATGCTTGACCAGCGTGCTCACGACTTGCTGCTTGGCCATAGTTTTGCACATCAACAAATTGGCTTTATTCATACGCTGGAAATTGATTATGGCGAACCAATGAAGCAACGCACTTTATTAGAAGTAGAAGTTGCCGCACAGCATAAACGCCAGCAAAGTAGCACCGCGCATCATAAGTACCGAGCACAAGCGAGTAAACAACTTCATAAAGTAATAGAAACAGCCATATTTAAGCAATTAGAAGATATGGATGCTGTTATTCAAAACACCATAGGCATAGAAGATAACGTTGCTACCATGCTAGATATACTGGCGGTTAAGTCGGCAAGTGTTGGGCGTTTAGAGCCATTGGTAAATGATTCTAGTTGGCTTGGCCGCGAATTAGTGTCATTGGTAAACCTGCCTTACTACCGAAAGCAGCGCAGCAAAAGTACCTCAGTTAAAGTAGACAGCCCCGCACTTGCACTGCGCTATATTGGCCTTGATAACTTACAATTGGTAATTCCTACTTTTGCTATGCGCCATTGGATGCCACACAGCACAGAGCCATTTCCATTATTAAAACGCCGCCTGCGCGATGCCGCCATGGCCAATGCAATTGCGGCGCAAAAAATTGCAGAGCTTAACGATGTAAACCCTGTACATGCGTTTACACTGGGCATGCTTATAGATGTTGGGCGTATTGCCTTAGTACGCTTGTACTTAAAAACCTTTGAACAGGTATGGCAACGCAAAGTGCAAATAGCACGTGAAGCACAGCAAAAAGATTTACACACGGCATTGATGGAGCTAAAGCCAGATCCCTTATTTTTAACCACGTTGTTAAGTAATAAGTCGCTTGAGTTAAGTGCTAAAGTTATTCGAAAAATGGCTTTTAAGTTTTTGCCGTTTAATCATGTTATGGCGCAACTTGTTCACGGCATTGAGCAAAGTAGTGATGTTTTCCCTATGAGTGAAGTCATGCTTAAAGCGCGATGCTATTCGCAGTATTTAAATCTAAAACAGCACCAACTTATTGAACAAGATGAAATGCAGGCATGGTTTTCGTATCATCAATTCACTAAAAATGAGCTAAAAGCCCTCGAAACAAGCAATTTTACCAACCTTGCTATTCAAATTGACTAAAAAGCAGCTTACTCGCTGGTCCTTATATCGGTAATTTGCCGCTGATGGCGGCAAATTTTCATTAACTATTGAATTTTTTGTTAATTTTTTTGCGACTATTCATTCATTAACATCTCCCCAAGCACACCTCGCTTTAAGCACTTAATGTAAGGCGCGACTCACTGCGCAGGCGCATAAGTATTAAAAAATGGCATTTATTTTCTATGCAGATAGTTATTCACTATCTATGAAATAATATCCCAAGGCCTTTATTTTAAAGGCCTGCATGAAAGTTTTTAACGAGACAGCACCACAAATATCTGAAATAATGAGCGCCTGAAAATTGAACCACAAGGCAGTTTTACGCTCAACCTTTTGCTATTTAGTGCGTAAATATCTTGGTTACATTTATAACCAAACACCTATTTTGATGTTTTGTGTTGCTCACAATTAAGAGGAAAAAAAATGACAGTCAATCGCGAATTATTTGATCACGTAATGGTTCCTAACTACGCGCCTTCAAGCGTTATTCCTGTTCGAGGCGAAGGCTCTCGCGTATGGGATCAACAAGGTAAAGAATTTATCGACTTTGCCGGTGGTATTGCTGTTAACTGTCTTGGCCATTGCCATCCTGCATTAGTAGGTGCATTAAAAGAGCAAGGCGAAAAAATTTGGCACCTATCAAACGTAATGACTAACGAGCCTGCGCTGCGTTTAGCTAAAAAAATGGTCGATGCGACCTTTGCTGAAAAAGTTTACTTTGCAAACTCAGGCGCAGAAGCAAACGAAGCTGCACTTAAATTAGCACGTCGTTTTGCACTTGATAAATTTGGTGCTGAAAAATCACAAATTATCTCATTTAACAAAGGCTTTCACGGTCGTACGTTCTTTACCGTAACCGTAGGCGGGCAAGCTGCATACTCAGATGGTTTTGGTCCTAAGCCAGGCGACATCGTACATTGTGATTACAATGACCTAGCTGCATTTGAAGCGCTAATTAGCGACAAAACATGTGCCGTAATGATGGAGCCACTGCAAGGTGAGGGCGGTATTATTTCGCCAACTGACGAATTTGCACAAGGCGTTCGTGAGCTATGTACTAAACACAATGCACTGCTTATTTTTGATGAAGTACAAACAGGTGTAGGCCGTACTGGTGAGCTATACGCATACCAAGGTTTAAACGTAGTGCCTGATATTTTAACGTCAGCTAAAGCACTTGGCGGCGGTTTCCCTATTGGCGCTATGCTAACTACTACTGAGATTGCACAGCACTTAAAAGTAGGGACTCATGGTTCTACTTACGGTGGTAACCCACTGGCGTGTGCAGTAGCAGAAGCCGCATTTGATACTGTAAATACCCCTGAAGTACTGGCGGGCGTAAAAGAAAAAGCAGCATTATTTAACGAGCTTCTTAACGCGGTAAACGAAAAATACAACGTATTTAGCGAAATTCGTGGCCAAGGTTTATTAATTGGTGCAGCCGTTAACGAGCAATACAAAGGCCGTGCTAAAGAGTTTTTAGTAGCAGCTACCGAGCAAGGGCTTATGTCGCTTGTAGCGGGTGCTGATGTAGTACGCTTTACGCCATCGTTAGTAATCACCGAAGCGGATATTCGCGAAGGTATGGCGCGTTTTGAAAAAGCAGTAGCAAGCGTAGTAAACGCTTAAGCGCGTTAAACCACCTTATTAAGGGCAAGCCTGCTTGCCCTGCATATTCTATTTACCGTTATTGATAAGGGAGCAAGCGGACTCATGATGATCCTTCGCCCAATCCAGCAAAATGATTACGCAGCGTTATTAAAAATTGCCCACGAATCGGGCCATGGTTTTACATCTTTGCCGTTAAACGAAGAGTTACTGCAAAAGAAAATTGACCATTCTGTAAGTTCATTTGCTAAACAAACGTCACAACCTGGTGACGAAGGCTACCTGTTTGTTCTTGAAGATACCGAAACCGGTGAAGTAGTCGGTACTTCAGCTATTGAAGCTGCAGTAGGGCTTGATGATGCGTTTTATCATTACCACTTAAGTAAAGTAATTCACTCATCACGCACGTTAGATGTATACAAAGCGGTTGATATTTTAACCCTATGTAACGACTACACCGGCGCGACAGAACTATGTACCTTATTTTTGAAAGATGGCTATCGTAAAAATTGTAACGGTAAACTTCTTTCAAAAGCGCGCTTTATGTTTATAAAACAACATGAGCAGCGTTTTGCACAAACAGTAATAGCAGAAATGCGCGGCGTGTCTGACGAAAACGGCAGCAGCCCGTTTTGGCAGTGGCTAGAAGAGCACTTTTTCTCAATGGACTTTCCTACCGCCGATTACCTAACAGGTATAGGACAAAAAGTGTTTATTGCTGAACTAATGCCAAAGTACCCAATTTACGTAAACTTGCTTAGCAAAGACGCTCAAGCGGTGATTGGTAAAGTACACGACAACACACGCCCAGCTATTGAGCTATTAAAAAATGAAGGATTTACCTTCAACGGTTACGTCGATATTTTTGATGCGGGCCCTACAGTAGAAGCAAAAGTAGATAACATTGCCACTATTCGTAATGCGAAAGACTTTAAAGTAGAAATAGGCGAAGCATCGGGCGATACCATGGTACTGCTTGCTAACGGCAAGTTAGAAGATTACCGTGCAACGGTTGCAGCGCTTAGCTTTGATGAGCGTGCAAGCAGCCTTATTTTATCGCAACAAATAGCCGATGCCCTACAGCTACAATCGGGCGACACCGTAAGCGCAACCCCAGTTTAATTAAGGAGAAAGTATAATGACTCATCCTGCACAATTTATTAATGGTCAGTGGTCACAAGGCCAAGGCAACGCATTTAACTCAGTAAACCCTGCAAATAACGACGTTATTTGGCAGGCATCTTCAGCGACTGCAGAGCAAGTAGATAGCGCGGTAAATTCGGCGCGCGAAGCATTTTACAGCTGGGCAGATAAAAGCTTTAGCGAGCGCCTAGAGATAGTTAAAACCTTTGCAGCAACACTTAAAGAGCACAGCGAAGAGCTTGCTGTAGCGATTGCCCAAGAAACCGGTAAGCCACTGTGGGAAACGCGTACAGAAGCGGGCGCAATGGTAGGTAAAATTGCCATTTCTGAAAAAGCATTTTTAGAGCGCACCGGCGACGTTGAAAACGCTATGCCAGTAGGGCGTGCAATGATCCGTCATAAACCACATGGTGTAGTTGCCGTATTTGGCCCATATAACTTCCCTGGGCACTTACCTAATGGCCACATTGTGCCAGCGCTTTTAGCCGGTAACACCGTGGTATTTAAGCCATCAGAGCTTACGCCAATGGTTGCTGAGCTTACGCTTAAACTATGGGAAAAAGCCGGTTTACCTGCCGGTGTAATTAACCTTGTTCAAGGTGAAGTAGAAACAGGTAAAGCCCTTGCTGCTCATAAAGGCATAGATGGTTTATTCTTTACGGGTTCTTCGCGCACTGGACATATTTTACATGAGCAGTTTGCGGGTCAACCGGGTAAAATTTTAGCGCTTGAAATGGGTGGCAATAACCCACTGATTATTAAAGATGTGGCAGATACTAAAGCCGCGGTACACGATATTATTCAATCGGCGTTTATTTCAAGCGGCCAACGTTGTACTTGTGCACGTAAAGTATTTTTACCTAAAGGCCAACAAGGCGATGACATTTTAGCGCGCCTTATCACTGCAACTAAAGCCATTAAAGTAGGCAACTACGATGATGAAGATCAGCCATTTATGGGCTCTATGATCTCATCTGCGGCTGCAGCAGGCATGGTAAAAGCACAAAACGAGCTGGTTGAGCTTGGCGGTGAAGTACTAGTAGAGCTTGAGCACACAGCCAATACTGGTTTTGTAACACCGGGTATTATTGAGTGTTCAGCAATTAGCGACTTCCCAGATGAAGAGCACTTTGGCCCATTATTAAAAGTGTTCCGCTTTGATGACTTTGACCACGCAATTGATAAAGCAAACGATACCAGCTTTGGTTTATCAGCAGGTTTATTAAGCGACAGCGAAGCCGACTACAATCACTTTTTACGTCGTATTCGTGCCGGTATTGTTAACTGGAACCGCCCAATTACAGGTGCATCAAGTGCAGCCCCATTTGGTGGAATTGGCGCATCAGGAAATCACAGAGCAAGCGCATATTATGCAGCCGACTACTGTGCATACCCTGTAGCATCGGTAGAACTTGAAAAAGTAACGATGCCAGCAACACTAAGCCCAGGCTTAAAAATAGATTAATTACTGTTCTATTTGTAGTTATAAAGAATGAGAAAAGCAGCTTAGGCTGCTTTTTTTGTATTGGTATCGCGCAAAGCTAGTAATTAGTGGCGCTTTCTGCTTAAATCTATGCAATTAGTTATTCAAAGGTGAAAATCACAATGGTTTTAGACAGGCAAGGGTACGATGACTTGATCATGTATCTAACTCAAAATTTAGCGTTATTTGAGAAGCCAGGCGAAATCAAACCCGGTGCCCCTACCGTTATGGAACTCATAGAAGACGTAATAGCGCATAACGTTATGCTAATTTGTGAACAACATACCAATCTTAATACCGAACAACGCAGCCAAATAGTGCGCGAGGTAGACGGTATTGTTTACGACTTACAAGAAGTACTAAGCAGCATAACCTCACAACCTGTTACGGTTGAACAACACGCATTTATAGATGAGTTTGCTGGGCTTATTAAAAACTTATTTGATAACGCGGTAACACAAACCTCTTAACGTTACCCGTTAACACAGCGCAGTATTACCTAATAACTGCGCTCCTATTACTTCTCGCCTTATTAATAACACCACTAAATTTAATCTCAGCGCTCACGTATCGTTGCAGATTGTTATACAATCAACAAAATTTTTTTAGAGATAAACACATGCAAGCAAATGTAAAATGGGTTGAAGGCGACACCTTTATTGGCCGTTCTAATTCTAATCACAATGTAGTTTTTGATGCCGGTAGCGACAGCGCTGCACCAAGTCCAATGGAAATGGTACTTATGTCGGTAGGTTGTTGCTCGTCGGTAGATGTTGTAAGTATTTTAAAAAAAGCCAAGCAAGATTTTTCTGATGTGCAAGTACAACTAAGCTCAGAGCGCGCCGAAACAGCACCTCGTGTATTTACTAAAATTAATTTACACTTTGTTGTTACAGGCAATAATGTCTCGGAAAAACACCTTGCGCGTGCGGTTTCGCTCTCTGCTGAAAAGTATTGTTCTGTTGCTTTAATGCTTGATAAAACAGTAGAAATTACCCACAGCCACGAAGTTGTGCAAGAACAGGTAAAATAACGCTTTTTCCGTGAGGAAAATTCGTATAAAATCCGCGAACTTTTCATTCTGCAGGTGCAGATTTCACTAATTTATAGGTTGGTTTATCATGAACAAACCCTTCGATAAACTTAAACTTCATGGCTTTAATAATTTAACCAAAAGTTTAAGCTTTAGTATTTACGACATTTGCTACGCAAAGACCGAGCAACAACGTAAAGAATATATTGAATATATCGACGAGCAGTACAGTGCAGATAGACTAACCGACATACTAGGTGATGTTGTTGATATTATTGGTGCTAACATTTTAAATGTGGCGCGCCAAGATTATGAACCACAAGGCGCAAGTGTGACTATTTTGGTTTCGGAAGAGCCGGTAGAAGAGCAGCAAAATTACGATGCTGACGAAGCGCCAGGCCCATTACCAGATTCCGTTGTTGCGCACCTAGATAAAAGCCACATTTGTGTACATACCTACCCAGAAGCGCACCCTGATGATGGTATCTGTACATTCCGTGCTGATATTGAAGTATCTACCTGTGGCATTATTTCGCCACTTAAAGCGTTAAACTTCTTAATTCATAGCCTTGAGTCAGACGTAGTAACCATTGACTACCGCGTACGTGGTTTTACCCGCGACGTAAACGGTGTTAAACACTACATTGACCATGCAATTAACTCGATTCAAAACTTCATGACAGAAGATACCAAAGAAGCGTACCAAATGATGGACGTGAACGTGTATCAAGAAAACCTGTTCCACACCAAAATGATGTTAAAAGAAACCGACTTAAACACTTACCTGTTCGGCCTATCTACTGATGAGCTGTCGGATGAGGAAGAAGAAGAAATTCGCTCTAAACTTACCCGCGAAATGCAGGAAATATTCTACGGTCGTAACCTACCAGACGCAGAATAAATTAGTTTAAAAGCAAGTTAGTTGTATTAAAAATGGCGCTCAGTGAGCGCCATTTTTTATGTGGGGCATTTATAGCAACTCGCTTAATTAAGCATGCTGTAAATAAGCGCACATACGGCCAGTGAGCCCACAGCAAGTACAAACAAGGTACTTAAACGGTTGCGGTATTTACTCAGCGCAGGCACTTTGTATACGGCAATCATTGGCATAATAAATAAAATCATCGCAATGATAGGGCCAGAGAGCTGATCCATCATGTCTAAAATGCTTGGGTTTTTAACCGCACAAAACCAAATAGCAAAAAACATAATGAGTACGCCAATTTTGTCGGCTACTTTTGCACTTAAGCTTGTTTGCTTAGTCACCAAACCGGTAAAGCTTTCGCGTGCACCTAAAAAGTGCCCTAAAAACGATGACGTAATCGCAATAAAGGCAACCAGCGGCCCAAGGGTCGCGATATACGAGTTACTGGTGATATTAGCAAGGTAAGATAAAATCGATACGTTAGCCGCTTTAGCAGCAGCCATTTGCTCGCTAGTAAGCGAAAGCACGCACGAAAATACAAACAGCAGTACAAATACAATAAGTAGTAAGCTAGTGCGCTTTAAAATAGCCTCAGCCTTATTAGTGGCCTGATTGCCATAATGCCCACGCTGCACGTTCACAAAGCTTGAAATAGCCGCCGCATGGCTAAACGAAAACACAATAATAGGAATAGATAACCACAGCGTTTTTGTAAAGCTGCCCGCCTCAGGTAGGCTCATATCAGGCATTTGCCAGCTAGGGATTAAATAGAGCGATAAGCAAAATAAAATACCTACAAGCGGATACACCAAAATAGCGAACGCGCGCAGCATTAAGCGCTCACCGCCCATCATTAGGCTAATCATACCGGCAACCAATACACCCGAAAGTAACACGCGAGAAGGTGACTCAAGGCCCATTTGGTTAACCATAAAGCTGTCAACGGTATTAGTTAAGCCTACGCCGTAAATAAGCAAAATGGGGAATATAGATAAAAAGTATAATAAAGAGATTAACCTGCCCGCTGTTACACCAAAGTGCTCTTCAACAACATCAGTAAAATCTGAATCTTTATTTTTAGACGACAACACAAAGCGGGCTAAGCCACGGTGTGCTAAAAAGGTCATTGGAAAGGCTAAACACGCCATAATAATAAGCGGCCAAAAACCACCTATACCAATGTTAATAGGTAAAAATAAAATACCCGCGCCAACGGCGGTACCAAAAAGGCTTAACGTCCACTGCGTATCGTGCAGATTCCATTTAGAAGTAGGTGTGTGTTCACCTGTTGTTGATGCATTTGAAAGCGTTGCATCTTGTGATGGTGTCATGTGTGTGCTCATCCATTATTTAAATAATAATCGCGCGCAAGAATATAGTTTTTAGCTAAAACTTTCATGTTTTGAGGGGTTTTGTAGACTAATTAATTAGACGCCGTTGCACCAAAAGTGTCATGAATACGAAACAGCGCTGTAAAAATAAACAAATACCTCAACCAGCACAGTTGTAGGTTGGGTAGAGCGAAGCGAAACCCAACACGTCATAGTGTCATTCGAGCGGTAAAGCCAAGTTAGGGGGTTGTAATAACGTGAAAATAGGGGAGGCCATTTTTATTGGTTTCAACTAAAAATCAAAGTTTGTTTATAAAATCTGTTAAGTAGAAGCCATTGCTTAGAACTTCATAAGAGATTTATTCTAAACTCCGTTATACTTCCTGCAATTAAATATGCCAAACGAAGTAAACAGGCCGCTAACTGCAATGAGCAAAGACATTCTTTTTCATACTACTTTTGCACACGAAACCAGTAAAGCGTGGGTTGTATTTGTCCATGGTGCAGGTGGTAGTTCGGCAATTTGGTTTCGACAGCTTAAAGCTTATAAAAAAGAATATAATGTGTTGTTGCTCGATCTTCGCGGTCACGGTAAATCGAATAACTTAGTGCAAAACTTTGTTGATAATAATTATTCGTTTAATAAGGTCTCTAAAGACATTATCGATGTGCTAGATCATAACAACATTCCCAGTGCACACTTTGTTGGTATTTCATTGGGCACCATTCTTATTCGCAATATTGCTGAAATTGCGCCGCAATATGTTTCTAGCATGGTGCTAGGTGGAGCGGTTACTCGGTTTAATACTCGCAGCAATACCTTGGTTTATTTAGGTAATACTTTTAAACACTTCTTGCCTTATATGTGGCTGTATCGCTTATTTGCTTTTATTATGATGCCGAAAAAGCGCCATAAAGAATCTCGACTTTTGTTTGTTCGTGAAGCAAAACGCTTATGCCAAAAAGAGTTTATAAAGTGGTTTAAACTAGCCATGGACGTAAATCCTTTAATGCAGTATTTCAAAGAAAAAGACATTGATATACCCATTCTTTACATTATGGGTAAGGAAGATCATATGTTCCTTGGGCCTGTTAAAGAAATGGTTAAACGCCATAAAAATAGCGTACTGCAAACTATTCACCATTGCGGCCATGTTTGCAACGTAGAGCGCCCTGATTTATTCAATCAGCATTCGCTTGCGTTTATCGCCCAGCAAAACCGATAAAGGTCGTAGCTCTTAAAAAGCGTTTAATCAATGGCAAGTGTTAAAAACGTATAATAGCCATCACTTGTTGATTGGAAACGGTCATTCTTTTGTCTTTATCCTTAAGCTAAAAACACTGTATTGCTTCATGCCACACTCTTTTACACATAGTAAAATACCTCGATTAATATAATTTTATAATTGGCAATCACTTACACAGTTTGTTACTAATAGATGTTCACAAAATAAGAACACGCTCATGTTAACTATAAGGGTGTAATTTGAGCAAGTTGCTAGAATGCAGGGAAGTGTGTGAGAACATTTTTAGTTTTAATAACATTACTTCTTAGTGGGTGTTCTCCAATTTGGAAGGAGCAACCTTATAAAGTGTATTACATTGACGGTACCAAAAGGTTAGGTTACAGCCTTGGTCAGGGCGCATATATTGGGCGACTGGATGAACCAATAAATATTAAGTCTAACGAGCAATATATTTCGGTTTATGCTTGTCCGCATAAAACTTGTGCTTTTTACTATATTGATAAAATCAAAGATAACAAGTTTGCTGAACACAAGGAGTTTGTTTATGGGCCATACACAAAAGCTCAATTTGCAGCAATAGCCAAAAAGTTAGGGTTACCGACTATAAATTCCATCGCTAACAACGCAATTTAATAAAGGTTAAAAACCTTACTTAGATTTTCACAGGCTTCAACACGTCCAAATATGTTAACTAAAACGACTATTAAAGTTTATAAATAAAGAACTTAAAGAAAAATAAAGGCAGTCAGTATGGATAAAAAGAAAGCCATTGTTATATTGCTCGGCATAGTATGGTTTATGTTAGGAGCTGCTTTTTTCATAGGTTTTGAGTCAGTAGAAAAGTTGTTGTTTTGTGTGTTTGTATTTTTCTTTTGTTATAGATATATCTATGCATTTATATTAAATAGAAGTATTTATGCACCATATACCGGTGAGGAAATTTCTCCTACTGAAGGTAATTTAATAAAGCGGCTCTTTATGCTGATTATAGGTATTGGTGCATGCACCTATTTTACTTTCTTTATTTCTTAAAAAGCATATTAGCCCAAAAGCCTGAACAACCCCTAAAAGAAAAGGTTATATTATCACTTGGTATGTTTATAACGTTGCTGTGTTCCAGTACGCTTTATCAATTGGTAGACAAGTTTTTTAGTGCGAAATAGCGAGGATGGTTAACGGGTACTTGTTGGGTTTCGTTCCACTCAACCCAACCTACGGTGTTTAGGTTTACATCGAGCTGCTCGTGGCTAACAGCTCGAAGCTCTTAGCTTTTATTCTTCCACCGCACTCACTACAAAATACGGATTCAAATACTCATCTTTGGTGTTATAAATAAGCGGGCTGCCATCGAGCTTGGTTACTTTAGCGCCGGCTATTTCAGCAATAGCATGGCCAGCACCCGTATCCCACTCACAGGTTGGGCCTAAGCGCGGGTAAATCTCGGCGCTGCCTTCGGCCACTAAACATAATTTTAGTGAGCTGCCTTTTGAGACCATTTCAACGTCGTCAAAGCGTTTTACAAACTCGGCTAAATCGGGTGATGGGTGTGAGCGGCTGCCAACCACGCGGATTAACCCTTTATTAGGTTTGGTGGTTACTTTAAGCTCAATACGCTCATCGCCTTTGTCTTTAAACGCGCCAATGTCGTTACTGGCTAAGTACGATACACCAAGCGCGGGCGCATCAACGACAGCAAGCACAGGTTTGCCGTTTTCGATTAGGGCTATATTTACGGTAAATTCGCCGTTCTTTTTAATAAACTCTTTAGTGCCGTCGATTGGGTCTACTAACCAGTAGCTTTTCCATGTTTGACGAATGTCCCAGCTTATATCAGCGCTTTCTTCGCTAAGTATAGGTGTGTCGGGGGTGAGCTGTTTTAGCCCTGTCACAATGACTTTATGAGCTGCTAAGTCGGCGTCGGTTACTGGGCTTTCATCGGCTTTGTATTCAACGTTAAAGTCCTTTTCGTAAATCCCCATTATGGCTTGGCCTGCTTTGCGGGCAAGGATGAGGGTTTCTTCTAGTAGCTCGGTTTGGTTCATTGGGGTTAACCTATAATATGCTTTTGTTTTAGATACGTTATCAGTTGTGTAACCGATTGGTCTAGGGTGTTTTTACTGGTATCTAAAATTATTTCTGGGTTGTTGGGTACTTCGTAGCTTGAGTCGATACCGGTAAAGTGTTTAATCTCACCTGCGCGGGCTTTTTTGTATAAGCCTTTAGGGTCGCGGCTTTCGCATACATCAAGCGGGGTATCTATAAATACTTCAATAAACTCGCCGTCATCTACTAGGCTGCGCACCATGTCGCGCTCTGCTCTAAATGGCGAGATAAACGCGGTAAGCACTAATAGGCCGGCATCGGTCATTAGTTTTGCGGTTTCGCCAACGCGGCGTATGTTTTCGATGCGGTCTTCGTCGCTAAAGCCAAGGTCTTTACATAAGCCGTGACGTACGTTGTCGCCATCAAGCAGGTAAGTGTGCGCACCTTGCTGATTAAGCGCCGCTTCTAGTGCGTTGGCTACGGTGCTTTTGCCAGAGCCAGAAAAACCGGTAAACCATAAAATGGCCGGTTTATGCTTTTTTTGCTCACTACGTTGTGCTTTTGTGGTTGCGTAGTTATGCCAAACAATATTTTTATCCATAGTGGTGTGTCTCTTATACTGTAAGCGCCCGTATTAAAAAGGAAATACGAGCGGGATCAAGGTTAATACCGTGATTGAATAAATAATAGAAAGGGGCAAGCCCATTGTTATGTAATCTTTTAAGCGGTAGTTACCCGCGCTGTAAACCATAAGGTTTGTTTGATACCCAAACGGCGATATAAAACTGGCTGATGCACCAAACGCTACCGCCATAATAAAGGGTAGTGGGTCTACATTAAAACCCACTGCTAGCGAGTAAGCCACAGGGAATGAAAGCGCTGCTGCGGCATTATTAGTAATAAGCTCGGTGAATAATACGGTCATTAAAAATATGGCGATAAACGCGCCATAAGGGCCAAAATCACCTAGTACCATAAATAGGGCATCTGATATTTGCCCGGCAAGCCCGGTTTCTATCATTAATTTAGCAAGCCCTATGGCACTACCTACAACGGCGAGTAGCTCAATTGGAAAGCGACGTTTTACTTCGCTCAGTTTAACTGTACCGCTAAGCAATAAGCCAATGAGTAACACCAGCAGGCCTTTAACTAAAGGAACTATACCTACAATGCTTAACCCTAACACGGCGGCAAAGCCTGCCAATACAATATTAGATTGTTTAGGTTTTAGATGTGTTTGTAAGTCAAACCCCGATATATACACAAATTCGCGGTTTAAATTAGGTAAAGAGTAAAAGTTTTTACCGGGAGCGAGTATTAAGGAGTCGCCGGCTTGCAATTGCACTTGCCCAAGGCCGCCTTGTAAGCGGTCATGCCCTCGGCGAATGGCAATAACAGCGGCATGAAACTGCTCTCTAAAACGTGCCTCTTTTACGGTTTTGCCAATAAACTTTGATGATTGGCTTACAACCACTTCAACTAAGTGTTCTATGTCTTTTTCGTGGTTGTCGTGCACCACTTTTAATCCGTCAAAGCGTCTTAATAAGGGGACCGATTTAATATCGCCAACAAACAGTAGTACATCGTTTTGTCTAATAATTTGCTGAGGTGTTACTGCGTATATGCGCTCATCGCCACGAATAATTTCGGCGAGAAATAAATCTTTTAAATCGCGTAGGCCGTTTTCTTCTACGGTGCGGCCAATAAGTTTAGAGCCTGCCTGCACTTTTCCCTCTAAGTAAAAGGGAATAACCTCTTGTGTGTTTTTGCCGTTGTCGGGCAGGTATTTGAGCATCACTAAAATAGTAATGAGGCCCACACTTAATGCGCCAATGCCCACTAAGGTAAAATCAAAAAAGCCCAGTGGCGCCATGCCTGCATCTACGGCAAAACCGTTCACTATTAAATTGGTTGATGTACCAATAAGTGTAATGGTGCCGCCTAATATAGCGGTGTACGACAGCGGTAATAGTAGCTTTGAGGGTGAATGATTTGGGTTGTCTTTTATGGCGGTGATAAGCGATGCCACAACCGCGGTATTGTTAGTAAATGACGATAAAAACGCGGTTGATAAACCAAGCTTTGTTACCGACTTTACTAAGCTCCCTTTAGATAACGATTGGGAAAGCTGTTGTATGAGTGTGGTTTTTTCAATAGCGATTGAAACCAGCACTAATAATACGAGGGTAATGAGCGACGGGTTTGCGTAGTTTACTAACATGCTCTCAAGGTCAATCAGGCCTGTTAAATAACCCGTACCAATAGCACTTACAAATAACCATGCTGGATTAATGCGGGTGCCAAAAAGGCACCCAACTAAGGTAAGCATAATGCCTGTTAAAACGAGCTGCTCTACCATGCTTTTATATTCCTAACAGACATTTTTATACTTAAAGTTTTGAAATATCAAGCGCTTGCCAATGTGGGAAGTGCTTGCGTACTAAGCTATTAAACTCAATTTCAAAGTCGCTGAAATCGCTGTTTTGTTTTTCGCTTTTTAGTACTTGCTCAATCATACCTGCGGCAACCGTTAAGTTAGATAAACGGTCGATAAGGATAAATGAGCCAGTTTCGTGGTTGTTGTGATACTCGTCAGCTAATATTGTTTCGCTTAGTTCAAGCGTGACAATGGCAATTTCGTTTAGCTGAAGTGAATCGGCTGTGCCGTGCTCTAAAGTGTTTACATCAATAGTGTGGTCAATCTTTTTAACCACGGCTGATGTATTTTTGCTACCTAGTTTAATGTTGTAGCTTTTACCTAGTACCAGCGGCTCTTCGTGCATCCACACAAGTTTAGCTTGTATAAGATTAGTAACCGTTGCACTTGAGCTTTGCGGCACAATGACATCGCCGCGGCTAATATCAATTTCGCTATTTAGGGTAACGGTAATTGCTTGGCCGGCCTCTGCGTGATCTAGGTTGCCATTAAAGGTCACAATTTCTTTAATGCTTGATGTTTTACCCGACGGTAATACTTTTATTGCATCGCCAACTTGTAATTTACCTGATGCCAATGTGCCCTGAAAACCACGGAAGTTTAAGTTAGGGCGCACTACATATTGCACAGGTAAGCGAGCTTCAAAGCCGGTATCGGTTTCGGCCGCTGGTGAGTCTTCTAAAAGCTCAAGCAATGGCTTGTCGGTGTAATACGGCGTATGAGCAGAGCGGGTTACTACGTTATCGCCTTTAAGCGCCGACATAGGCACAAACTTAATGTTTGATACGTTAAGTTGCTCAGCAAATTTAAGGTAGTCGGCTTTGATTTTTTCATAAACGGTTTCGTCAAAATCAACGATATCCATTTTATTAATCGCTACCACAAACTGTTTAATACCTAGCGAGTCACAAATAAAGCTATGTCGCTTAGTTTGTACTTGCACACCGTAGCGAGCATCAACCAAAATAATGGCTACATCGCTTGTTGATGCGCCTGTTACCATGTTGCGTGTGTATTGCTCATGCCCTGGGGTGTCGGCAATAATAAATTTACGCTTAGCCGTTGAAAAATAACGGTACGCTACATCAATAGTAATGCCTTGCTCGCGCTCAGCTTGTAGGCCATCTACTAGTAGCGCTAAGTCTAGCTCTTCGCCTGCGTTACCTACTTTTTCGTTATCTTTATGAAGAGCAGCTAGCTGATCTTCATAAATTTGGTGGCTGTCGTGCAGTAGGCGGCCAATCAGTGTTGATTTACCGTCATCTACGCTGCCACAGGTAAGCATACGCAATAAGCTTTTATCTTGTTGGCGTGCTAGGTAGGCGTCTATGCCAATCTCTTTTACTTCGTTAATGGTGTCGTTAGTATTGGTAGACATTAGAAATACCCCTCACGTTTTTTCTTCTCCATTGAGCCTGCTGAGTCGTGATCTATTACACGGCCTTCACGTTCAGATGACGTAGATAGCAGCATTTCTTCAATAATTTCTGTTAGGTTACTGGCTGTAGATTCAACTGCACCGGTAAGTGGGTAACAGCCTAAAGTACGAAAACGTACCGACTTCATTTGTGGTACTTCGCCCTCAGCAAGTGGCATGCGCTCATCGTCAACCATAATTAAGGTCCCGTCGCGCTCTACTACTGGGCGCTCTTTCGCTAAATAAAGCGGAACCATTTCAATGTTTTCTTGGTAAATGTATTGCCAAATATCAAGTTCAGTCCAGTTAGACAGTGGGAATACACGAATGCTCTCACCTGGGTTAACTTGGCTGTTGTAAGTATTCCAAAGCTCTGGGCGTTGGTTTTTAGGGTCCCAGCGGTGGTGTTTATCGCGGAACGAGTAAACACGCTCTTTAGCGCGAGACTTTTCTTCATCGCGGCGTGCGCCACCAAATGCAGCATCAAAGCCGTATTTATCTAGCGCTTGCTTTAAGCCTTGGGTTTTCATTATGTCGGTATGTTTACCCGAGCCATGCTCAAACGGGCTAATACCCATTGCCATGCCTTCTGGGTTTTTGTGTACCAGCAGGTCAAAACCGTATTCTTTTGCAAGGCGATCGCGAAACTCAATCATTTCACGAAACTTCCAGTTGGTGTCTACGTGTAATAACGGAAACGGAATTTTTGCAGGGTAAAATGCTTTACGCGCTAAGTGCAAAAGTACCGATGAATCTTTACCAATAGAGTAAAGCATTACTGGGTTCTCAAACTCAGCGGCGACTTCGCGCATGATTTTGATACTTTCAGCTTCAAGTTGCTGAAGGTGAGTTAAAGCCATTGTTAGTCGTCCTACTAAAATGATTAAAAGTGATTAAGTAAAATATAATTATGTATTTGATACGCCGGTTAGCGGCTGAGCAAAGCTACTGGTTTGCTCGTTTTGGCCAAACCACGCAAGCTGCGAGTGCAGGGCGGCTACTTCGCCAATAATAAGTAATGCTGGCGATACCACACTGTTGCGCTCTATTAAATCTGCAAGCTCACCTAATTGCCCCGTAACAACACGCTGGTTTTTACGCGTGCCGTTTTCGATTATGGCAACTGGCGTATTAGCGCTGCGGCCATGTTTTAAAAGCTGAGCCTGTATATGTGGCGATTTAATAACGCCCATATAAATAGCTAAAGTTTGATGCGCTTTAGCAAGCGATTGCCAATCGAGTTCTTGGCCATCTTTTTTACAATGCCCTGTTACAAACTGGATGGCTTGTGCGTGGTCGCGGTGAGTAAGCGGAATACCCGCATACGCGCTACAACCAGCGGCGGCAGTTATACCCGGTACTATTTGATAATTAACGTTATTGGCAGCCAGTACTTGTACTTCTTCGCCACCACGGCCGTAAATAAAGGGGTCGCCGCCTTTAATGCGGCATACTTTTTTGCCTTGCTTGGCAAAATCAACCAGCATTTGGTTGGTATCTTCTTGCGCTACACTGTGATCGCCCATACGCTTGCCTACACAGACTAAATCGGCATCACGGCGTACTAATTCCATAATTTCATCAGACACTAAATAGTCGTATACAACGACATCGGCTTGCTGCATTAACTGCAATGCTTTAAGTGTTAAAAGCTCAGGGTCGCCTGGGCCTGCACCCACTACATACACTTCGCCTTCTGGCTCGGCTTTAGCATCAAGCATTTGCTCTAGTTGTGCTTGTGCTGCATCGGTATTACCCGTTTGCACTTTGCTTACGACTGATGAATCAAACACGCCTTCCCAAAATTGGCGACGATCGGCAAAGTGCTTAAAGCGCTGTTTTACTTTGTCTCTAAAACTGCCAACTAAAGTAGCCAGTGGGCCAATGTGTTGTGGGATTAACGTTTCGAGCTTTTCACGTAGTCGCCGAGCAAGTACTGGCGCGGTGCCTGCACTTGAAATAGCTATGGTTATTGGGTCACGGTCTACAATTGATGGGAATATAAACGTACATTTAGGTTGGTCATCAACCACATTTACAAATACATTGCGTGCGTTAGCTAGCTCAAATACATTGTTGTTTACTTCGTCTAAGTCTGTGGCTGCTATAACCAGCATTTTGCCATCAAGGTGCGACTCATCAAAATAGGCATCAATAAGCGTTACTTCATTGTTTTGTGCATGTTCTTTTAGTTCATCACAAAACCAAGGTGCCACTAAGGTTACATTTGCGCGGGCTTTTAAAAACGCGCGACATTTGCGTAATGCGACCTCTCCACCGCCAACAACCAGCACGGGTTTGTTGTCGAGTTTGGTAAAGATAGGTAAATACTGCACGTGGTTAACACCTCTAAATAAAATCTAAAATAAAACGCTATTGAGCAGGGGGCAGAATATAGCGCGCACTAGTAAGTAAAAAATAATTAAAACCAAGTTTATATAACCAAAAGTTATAATGGGTGGTTGTTTTAGGTTTAAGCCTTAATCTATAGGGGATTAACGCGCATTACACGCAAAATAATGTGCTTATAGTGTTTGGTTATGAGCTATAGCGAGATTACGTTAATTTGTTACTATGGCGCTAAACCTAATTTATCGCCTACTTAAAGGGATTACGTATGACTGAACAACACAACGATGCACACTTAGCTGTGTCGCTTATGGATTTAACAAGCCTAAACACCTCAGACACGGCCAGTGATATTCAGCAGCTTGTAAATAGTATTAACCCTAAATTGGGCACACCTGCTGCAGTATGCGTTTACAGTGATTTTGTAGATGATGCAAAAATAGCATTGGCTGCGCGTGAGCTTAACCATGTAAAAGTAGCAACGGTTACAAATTTTCCTAGTGGTGATGCGCCACTGAGCGATGTGATAAACGAAACACTGATAGCAATTGAGCGCGGCGCGGATGAAATAGATTTAGTGATCCCGTATAAAGCGCTTATTGCTGGCGAGCACAGCAAAGTGCTGGAGTATGTAACTCAAAGTAAAAAAGCCTGTGGTACAAGAGCGCAATTAAAAGTAATTATAGAAAGTGGCGAACTTAAAACTGCAGAGCTAATCACTAAAGCTACAAACTTGGCTATTCAAGGCGGGGCTGATTTTGTAAAAACCAGCACAGGTAAAGTGGCAATAAATGCAACGCTTGACGCAACAAACGTGATGCTCAGCGCTATTAAACAATCGGGTAAGGTTGTTGGTTTTAAAGCCGCAGGCGGAGTTAAAACTGTTATTGATGCAAAGGAGTATTTAGCACTGACACGCTCAATTATGGGTGATGACTACTTACAGGCCACTACATTTAGGTTTGGCGCATCAAGCTTACTAAGTGATGTATATAAAGTATTAGAAAAATAACCAAGGACATATAATGAAACCAAGAAATTCAGGGATGCAAAACCTGGTCAATAACCTTGTTAAAGGTGCCATTTTGGCCGGTGTTGTAGGGTTTGGCTTAACTGCATGTACTAACCCAAGCACGCCTGCAGGTGAAGAAGGGTATGTGTACGAAAAACCAAGAATATTTGGCGAAGGGGGCTACCAAGGCACCATGAAAGGACCTGCTAACTATGGTGTTTCTTTACTTCGTAATGAAGTGGTAAATATTGATATGCGACCTAATACGTATACTGAAACATTCAGAATTCTTGCTAATGATGATTTAAATATAAAATTTGATTTTCATGCAGTAATAGGGATTCAAAGTGGCTCGGTAAAAACAGTTGTAGAAGAGTATGGCGCTGAGAACTGGTATAAACGCTTTGTGCGTGAAACGTTTAGAACCTATGTGCGTGACATTGTGCAAAAGTACGACAGTGGTGAGCTGAAAACAAACCGCGAACAAATAGCGCAAGAAGTTAGTTTGCGTTTACAAACTTATTTATCATCAACGCCCTTTAAATTAGCAAATGTAGTAGTGGGAGATATTAATTACCCAGCCATTGTCGCAAATGCTGTAGAGAAAAAGCTTGCCGCGCAGCAGTTACTAGCAGAGAAAGAAACACAAAAAGAAATAGCACGCAAAGATGCTGAAATAAGAGTGGAAGAAGCAAAAGGTATTGCCCAAGCTCAAAAAATAATTAACGCAACGCTTACTGCAAATTATTTACAACATGAAGCTATAAACGCGCAGGCAAAAATGGCTGAGTCGCCAAACCATACAACGGTTTATATTCCAGTTGGTAATAATGGCGTGCCGCTAGTAAAAGGGGCTAATTAAGCCTTTTTATTATTAAGGACTTAATAGTTTATCGAGATTTTGCAATGTGGGTATCTTTTAGGCTTGTGTTAATGATTTGCGTAAGTATAATAGGCATCCACTTTGCAGGGGCGTAGTTCCAATTGGTAGAACAGCGGTCTCCAAAACCGACGGTTGGGAGTTCGAATCTCTCCGCCCCTGCCATTTTTACTCATAAGTTGAGTAAGTCTGGGGTTAAAAATCGGTTTAAATAAGTCTGTTTTTAAGTTTAGATTTTAATGGATTAACCCTGCCGTTGTGTAGGGTTGTTGTGTCTGTAGTTAAGGTAATAATATTATGAGCACGAATGTAGAAACACCATCAAGTGCGATGGAGTCGGTAAAGTGGTTAGTAGCAATCGCGCTACTTGCAGGCGCAGTTGTTGGTAATCACATGTTTGCAGATCAGTCTGTATTACTACGTGCAATTGGCGTTGTGGTTGCTATAGCAGCAGGTTTAGGTATTGCCTCGCAAACCGCTAAAGGCAGTGACTTTTTAGCATTTGCTAAAGAAGCACGCATTGAAGTACGTAAAGTTGTTTGGCCAACGCGTCAAGAAACTACCCACACGACATTAATCGTAATGGTTGCAACAGTGATTATGGCGCTTATCCTTTGGGGATTAGATGGCATTTTATTCCGCGCTGTAGGCTTTTTAACTGGATTGGAGATCTGATCCCATGTCGGATGAGAACAAAGAAATTAAATTACGCTGGTACGTTGTACAAGCATTCTCTGGTTACGAAAAGCGTGTAGCGCAAACGTTATCAGAGCACATCAAAATTGAAGGTCTTGAAGAGAGCTTTGGTGAAATATTAGTACCAACAGAAGAAGTTGTTGAGATGCGCGCTGGTCAAAAGCGTAAATCTGAGCGTAAATTCTTCCCAGGTTACGTACTAGTACAAATGGATATGAACGATGCAAGCTGGCACTTAGTGAACAGCACTGAACGTGTAATGGGCTTTATTGGTGGTACTTCTGACCGCCCAGCGCCTATTAGTTCTAAAGAAGCAGAACGCATTCTTAACCGTCTTCAAGAAAACGCTGAAGCACCTAAACCAGCTACATTATTTGAGCCAGGTGAAGTTGTTCGTGTTACTGATGGTCCATTTGCTGACTTTAGCGGTGTTGTTGAAGAAGTTGACTACGAAAAGAGCCGCGTGAAAGTGTCGGTACTTATTTTTGGTCGTTCTACACCGGTTGAACTTGAATTTGGTCAAGTTGAACAAGATAAGTAATTGATTAAAAAAGCTTCGCCATTATTTACTTAAATTTTGGCACGAAGCTTGAAAAAGGCCGCTGATTAACTTATAATCAGCGGCCTTTTTGTATTAAGGCAAAAATTTATTTTTGCTCGCAAAAAGTACGAAACCAATTTTTAAACTGGGAAGCCGTTAGAGTACGCGTCCTCGCGCGCACAAGGCTAAGACCCACCAAATGAGGTATTTATAATGGCTAAAAAAGTTGAAGCTTTAATCAAGCTACAAGTTGCCGCTGGTATGGCTAATCCTAGTCCTCCAGTAGGTCCTGCACTAGGTCAACACGGTGTAAACATCATGGAATTCTGTAAAGCGTTTAACGCGCGTACAGAGTCTATCGAAAAAGGCGCTCCAGTTCCTGTAGTGATCTCTGTTTACGGTGACCGTTCATTTACGTTCGATATGAAAACGCCACCTGCTGCTTACTTACTTAAGAAAGCTGCTGGTATCAAATCAGGCTCAGGCCGTCCTAACACTGAAAAAGTAGGCACAGTAACTCGTGCTCAACTTGAAGAGATCGTTGAGACAAAACGAGCTGACCTTACAGCGGCTGATATGGACGCTGCGGTTCGCACTATCGCAGGTTCTGCGCGTGCGATGGGCTTGAACGTAGAGGACTAAGAAATGGCTAAATTAACTAAACGTATGCGTACTATCCGCGAAAAAGTGGAAGTAACTAAAGATTACGAAATCAATGAAGCAGTTGCTCTTTTAAAAGAGTTAGCGACAGCTAAATTCGTAGAAAGTGTTGACGTTGCTGTTAACCTTGGTATTGACGCTCGTAAATCTGACCAGAACGTTCGTGGTGCAACTGTACTACCTAACGGTACTGGCCGTGATGTTCGTGTTGCTGTATTCACTCAAGGCGCTAATGCAGAAGCTGCAAAAGAAGCCGGTGCTGAATTAGTAGGCATGGAAGATCTTGCTGAACTAGTTAAGAAAGGCGAGATGGATTTTGACGTTGTTGTTGCATCACCAGACGCTATGCGTGTTGTTGGTCAACTAGGTCAAATCTTAGGTCCACGTGGTCTTATGCCTAACCCTAAAACTGGTACTGTAACGCCTAACGTTGCAGAAGCAGTTAAAAATGCGAAAGCAGGTCAAGTACGTTACCGTAATGACAAAAATGGTATCATCCATACTACTATCGGTAAGGTTGATTTCACTGCTGAGCAACTTCAACAAAACCTTGAAGCTCTAATCGTTGCGCTTAAGAAGGCTAAACCTTCTCAAGCTAAAGGTGTTTACGTTAAGAAAGTAACCATCTCTACAACAATGGGCGCAGGTGTTGCTGTTGACCAAAACACTTTAAGCACTTCTGTAGCTTAATAGGTGTTTACATGGCGTGAAATTTGTACTATAATTTTGCGCCATTTTGTTGAATAATTTATTATTTAACAAGTAAAGAATTCGGGTTGAAGTCCATAATTTCGCTAAGCTCTTGAGTGATGCGATAAATTGGGCTTCCGTCCAAGACCGTAGGCGGCTTCGGCCTTAATATTACCTACGTAGACGGTGTGAATCCCCAGATAGATTTTTCCTAATCTCTTCTGGCTCTCGCCGTAAAAAGCATCTCTATCAAGTTTGTTGATAGGGAAGAGTAAAACAGGGAAGCCGAGTGTCGGTGACCCATTAGACCAGGAGTAACACCCATGGCTTTAAATCTTCAAGGCAAAAAAGCAATTGTTGCTGAAGTCAACGAAGCAGCCAATGGTGCTCTTTCTGCAGTTGTTGCAGATTCTCGTGGTGTAGCAGTAGGCGCAATTACAGCCCTTCGTAAAGAAGCTCGTGAAGCTGGTGTATGGATGAAAGTTGTTCGTAACACTCTAGCAAAACGTGCTGTTGAAGGTACTGAATTTGAATGTCTATCTGATTCGTTAGTTGGTCCAAGCTTAATCGCTTTCTCATCAGAGCACCCTGGTGCTGCTGCGCGTATCTTCGCAGATTTCGCGAAAAAGAATGAGAAATTCGAAGTTAAAACGGCCGCTTTTGAAGGAAATGTTGTAGATGCAGCAATGCTTGCTACATTACCTACATACGATGAAGCTGTTGCACGCTTAATGAGCGCTATGAAAGAAGCGTCTGCTGGCAAATTGTGTAAAACAATTGAAGCAGTACGTGTACAGAAAGAAGAGCAAGCTGCTTAATTTTAAGCTGTTTAACCTCTCTTTCGGTGTAAATTTATTTGGACCTAGAGTCCGTTAATTATTAGGAAATTTGTAATGTCTGTAACTAAAGACCAAATCCTTGACGCAATTGCTGAAATGTCAGTAATGGACGTTGTTGCTCTTGTTGAAGCAATGGAAGAAAAATTCGGCGTAACTGCTGCAGCTGCTATGGTAGCAGGTCCTGCTGCTGAAGCTGCTGAAGAGAAAACTGAATTTGACGTAATCCTTACTGGCGCTGGCGCTAACAAGGTTGCGGCAATCAAAGCTGTACGTAGCGCAACAGGCCTAGGCCTTAAAGAAGCGAAAGCTCTTGTTGAAGCTGCTCCTGCACCTATCAAAGAAGGTGTATCTAAAGAAGAAGCTGAAGCACTTCAAAAAGACCTTACTGAAGCTGGTGCTGAAGTTGAGGTTAAGTAATCTAGCTCACGCTAGGTTCGCTGCCTGAGTAATCAGGCAAGGGCTGGTGATTATTTAATCACCGGCCTTTTTGCGCTATAGAGTTATGTATTCCTATAGCTCAAATAAAATCTGATTTTCTCTTTACTTTCAACGCTTTATAGTTTGCTAGTGTTGCTAAGGCGGAGTTAATTAGAACAACAATTAAATGTTGTAAATCTTGGCATAGATGCCAGTTAAGTCTGTTCTTACAAGAACAGGTCGGGTCAAAGATCAGCAAGCTGAGGAACCCCATGGCTTACTCTTATTCTGAAAAGAAACGTATCCGTAAGGATTTTGGTAAACGTCCACAAGTTTTGGATATACCTTTCTTACTGTCGACACAGTTAGAATCGTTTAAAAAATTCTTAGTCCCAGACGCTGATGGCGATCATGGTTTGGAAGCAGCCTTCCGTTCTGTGTTCCCTATTAAAAGCTACTCGGGAAATTCTGAGCTTCAATACGTAAGTTATCGTATTGGTGAGCCAGTATTCGATGTAAAAGAATGTCAAATTCGCGGTGTGACTTATTCTGCTCCACTTCGCGTGAAACTGCGTCTTGTAGTTATGGACAAAGAAGCTCCAGGCACAGTTAAAGACATTAAAGAGCAAGAAGTTTACATGGGCGAAATTCCGCTCATGACTGATACCGGTACTTTTGTAATCAATGGTACAGAGCGTGTTATCGTTTCTCAGCTACACCGTAGCCCTGGTGTATTCTTTGATAACGACCGCGGTAAAACCCATTCATCGGGTAAAGTATTATATAACGCACGCGTTATACCTTACCGTGGTTCATGGTTAGACTTCGAATTTGATGCAAAAGATAACTTATATGTACGTATAGACCGTCGTCGTAAATTACCGGCGTCTATTATTTTACGTGCACTTGAGTACTCTAGCGAAGAAATCTTAGATATGTTCTTCGATACTACCGCGTTTGAAGTAACTGACGGTAAAGTTCTTATGGAACTTGTGCCTTCACGTTTACGTGGTGAAACTGCCGCTTTTGATATCAAAGGCGAAGACGGTGAAGTACTTGTTGAAAGCGGTCGTCGTATTACGGCTCGCCACATCAAGAGCATCGAGAAAAAAGGCATTAATCAATTAGAAGTACCACATGAGTACATCATTGGCCGTATTGTAGCTAAAAACTATGTTGATGAGTCAACAGGTGAAGTTATTGCAAACGCTAATGACGAGCTATCACTAGAGTTGATGGCTGAATTGGTTAAAGCAGGTCACACTAAAATTGAGACGTTATACATCAATGAAGTGGACAGCGGCGCTTACATGTCAAATACATTAAATATTGACTCGTCTAGCAACCGTTTAGAAGCATTAGTAGAAATTTACCGCATGATGCGCCCAGGCGAGCCACCGACGAAAGACGCGGCTGAAGCCTTATTCGAGAACTTATTCTTCTCTGAAGAACGTTATGACTTATCTACTGTAGGTCGTATGAAGTTCAATAGCCGTGTTGGTTACGATACAGACACAGGCCCTGGCACATTAAGCAAAGAAGACATCGTGTCTGTTATGAAAGTATTAATTGCTATTCGTAACGGTCAAGGCGATGTTGATGATATTGACCACTTAGGCAACCGTCGTATACGTAGTGTTGGCGAAATGGCTGAGAACCAATTCCGTGTTGGTCTAGTACGTGTAGAACGTGCTGTACGTGAGCGTTTAAGCTTAGGTGACCTTGACGCGATAATGCCACAAGATCTTATTAACGCTAAGCCTATTTCGGCAGCGGTTAAAGAGTTCTTCGGCTCGTCTCAGTTATCACAGTTTATGGACCAAAATAACCCGCTATCAGAAGTAACGCATAAGCGTCGTATTTCTGCATTAGGTCCGGGCGGTCTAACGCGTGAGCGCGCTGGCTTTGAAGTACGTGACGTTCACGTAACTCACTATGGTCGCGTATGTCCAATCGAGACTCCTGAGGGTCCAAACATCGGTCTAATTAACTCGTTATCTACGTACGCACGTACAAATGATTACGGTTTCTTAGAAACACCTTACCGTAAAGTGGTAGATGGTGTAGTAACTGATGAAGTTGATTATTTATCAGCCATTGAAGAAGGTCAGTTTGTTATCGCACAGGCGAACTCAAACTTAACCGAAACCAATGAGTTTGTTGATGAACTTATTCCGTGTCGTCACAAAGGTGAATCTACCTTTATGGGTCGCATGGACCAGCAATATATGGATGTATCACCACAACAGGTGATCTCTGTAGCGGCAGCACTTATCCCGTTCCTAGAACACGATGATGCTAACCGTGCATTGATGGGTTCAAACATGCAACGTCAAGCAGTACCAACATTGAAAGCGGATAAGCCGTTAGTAGGTACAGGTATTGAGTTAACACTAGCGAAAGATTCTGGTGTAACGATTGTTGCTAAACGTGGTGGTGAAGTAATGTACGCCGATGCTAGCCGCATCGTTGTAAACGTACATGACGATGAGCGTATTCCTGGTGAAGCGGGCATCGACATTTACAACCTTACTAAATACACACGTTCTAACCAAAATACATGTATTAACCAAAAACCAACGTGCATGGTTGGTGAACCGGTTACTCGTGGTGACGTGTTAGCAGATGGTCCTTCGACTGACTTAGGTGATTTAGCCCTTGGTCAAAACCTTCGCGTGGCATTCATGCCATGGAACGGTTATAACTTCGAGGATTCAATCTTACTATCAGAGCGCGTAGTTGAAGAAGATCGTCTAACGACTATCCACATTCAAGAACTACAGTGTGTTGCCCGTGATACTAAATTAGGTCCTGAAGAGATCACTGCAGATATCCCGAATGTGGGTGAGTCTGCGCTAGGCAAGCTTGATGAATCAGGCGTTGTTTATATTGGTGCTGAAGTTAAAGGCGGCGATATCCTAGTAGGTAAAGTGACTCCGAAAGGCGAGACGCAATTAACACCTGAAGAGAAGCTACTGCGTGCTATCTTCGGCGAAAAAGCGTCTGACGTTAAAGACAGCTCTTTACGTGTACCAAACTCTGTAACTGGTACTGTAATTGACGTACAAGTTTTCACCCGTGATGGTGTTGAAAAAGATAAGCGTGCGTTAGAAGTTGAAGACATGCAGCTTCGCGAAGCGAAGAAAGACTTCAACGAAGAGTTCCGTATTCTAGAAGCCGGTGTATTAGACCGTGCTCGCAAGCTACTTGCTGCAGCAGGCTTCGATGAAGACAACTTAGCGTCACTAAATGCTGAAAAGCTACTTACTCAAAGCCTTGCACAAGAAGACAAGCAAGCTGAACTTGAGCAACTAGCTGCACAGTACGATGAGCTTAAAGCTGAATACGATAAGAAGTTTGAAAACAAACGTCGTAAAATTACTCAAGGTGATGACTTAGCACCAGGCGTACTTAAGATTGTTAAAGTATACCTAGCTGTTAAACGTCGTATCCAACCGGGTGATAAAATGGCGGGTCGTCACGGTAACAAAGGTGTTATCTCGACTATCGTACCAGTAGAAGATATGCCATACGATGATAAAGGTCGTACGGTAGATATCGTACTAAATCCACTAGGTGTACCATCTCGAATGAACATCGGTCAGATCCTTGAAACACATATGGGTCTAGCTGCACGTGGTATTGGTGAGCGCTTAGAGGAAATGATGAAGGAACAACGTGAGCTACATGAGCTACGTGAATTCATCAAGCAAGCTTACGAAATCGGTGAATCTCGTCAAGAAGTAGATATTGCTAGCTTCTCTGATGATGAAATTCGTCGTTTAGCTGATAACTTAAAAGGTGGTTTACCAATCGCTACTCCTGCATTTGATGGCGCTAAAGAAGACGAAATCAAAGACATGCTAGAGCTTGGTGGATACCCAAGAAGTGGTCAGGTTACACTCTATGATGGCCGTACTGGCGATCAGTTTGAACGTCAAGTAACTGTTGGTTACATGTACATGCTTAAACTTAACCACTTGGTTGACGATAAGATGCACGCACGTTCTACTGGTTCTTACAGCCTTGTTACTCAGCAGCCGCTGGGTGGTAAAGCACAGTTCGGTGGCCAGCGTTTTGGTGAGATGGAAGTATGGGCACTTGAAGCTTACGGTGCTGCTTACACTCTACAAGAAATGCTAACAGTGAAATCGGATGACGTGAACGGTCGTACTAAGATGTATAAAAACATCGTTGATGGTAACCATAAAATGGAACCAGGTATGCCAGAATCGTTCAACGTATTGTTGAAAGAAATCCGCTCACTGGGTATCAACATCGAGTTGGAAGAAAATTAAGCCAATTAGATGCTGCAGTTAACCCTGCAGCATCTGTTACGGCTGAATAGAATGTAGGGGCGAGATTATCCGCCCTCAAGATTAACTCCGACAGGAGAGCTAAGGTGAAAGACTTACTTAAGTTTCTGAAGCAACAAAATAAGACCGAAGAATTCGATGCAATTCGCATTGGTCTTGCTTCACCAGACATGGTTCGTTCATGGTCATACGGTGAAGTAAAGAAACCTGAGACTATTAACTACCGTACTTTCAAGCCTGAGCGCGATGGCTTATTCTGTGCCCGTATTTTCGGCCCAGTGAAAGATTATGAGTGTTTATGTGGTAAATATAAACGCCTTAAACACCGTGGTGTGATCTGTGAGAAGTGTGGCGTTGAAGTTACACTTACAAAAGTGCGTCGTGATCGTATGGGTCATATCGACCTTGCGAGCCCAGTAGCACATATATGGTTTTTAAAATCATTACCGTCTCGTATTGGCTTAATGCTTGATATGACACTTCGTGATATTGAACGTGTTCTTTACTTCGAATCATTCGTAGTAACTGAGCCTGGTATGACAACGCTTGAGCGTGGTCAACTATTAGGTGAAGAAGAATACCTAGATGCACTTGAAGAGCACGGTGATGAGTTTGAAGCTAAGATGGGTGCAGAAGCAGTATTAGACTTGCTTCGTGAACTTGATCTTGGCCAATTAATTGCAGAAATGCGTGAAGAGTTACCAACAATTAACTCTGAAACGAAGCGTAAAAAGATCACTAAGCGTCTTAAGTTAATGGAATCGTTCCACCAATCAGGCAATAACCCTGAGTGGATGATCATGACAGTACTTCCAGTATTGCCACCTGACTTACGTCCATTAGTACCGCTAGACGGTGGTCGTTTTGCGACATCTGATCTAAACGACCTTTACCGTCGTGTTATTAACCGTAATAACCGTCTTAAGCGTCTATTAGATTTAGCTGCACCAGATATTATCGTACGCAACGAAAAACGTATGTTACAAGAAGCGGTAGATGCGCTACTTGATAACGGTCGTCGTGGTCGTGCAATTACAGGTTCTAACAAGCGTCCGCTTAAATCTCTTGCTGATATGATCAAGGGTAAGCAAGGTCGTTTCCGTCAGAACTTACTTGGTAAGCGTGTAGATTACTCTGGCCGTTCTGTAATCACGGTTGGTCCTACACTTAAGCTTCACCAATGTGGTCTTCCTAAGAAGATGGCACTTGAGCTATTCAAACCATTTATCTATGGCAAATTAGAGCGTCGCGGCATGGCTACGACAATCAAAGCTGCTAAGAAAATGGTAGAGCGCGAAGTAGCGGAAGTATGGGATGTACTAGACGAAGTAATTCGTGAACATCCAGTATTACTTAACCGTGCACCTACACTTCACCGTTTAGGTATCCAAGCGTTCGAACCTGTACTAATTGAAGGTAAAGCAATCCATTTACACCCATTAGTATGTGCGGCTTACAACGCCGACTTCGATGGTGACCAAATGGCGGTACACGTACCGTTAACGCTTGAAGCTCAGTTAGAAGCTCGTGCACTAATGATGTCTACTAACAACATTCTATCTCCAGCGAATGGTGAGCCAATCATCGTTCCTTCACAGGATGTTGTATTAGGTCTTTACTACATGACGCGCGATCGCATTAATGCGAAAGGCGAAGGCATTGTATTTAAAGATCCTAAAGAAGCAGAAAAAGCATACCGTAGTGGTAACGCAGAACTTCACGCGCGCGTTAAAGTGCGTATTAGTCAGTCAATCACTAACGAAGCAGGTGTTGTTGAAGACACTGTAACGCTTATCGACACTACTGTTGGTCGTGCAATTCTGTCTCTAATTTTACCTAAAGGTATGCCGTTTGAGTCAATCAACCAAGCATTAGGTAAAAAGCAGATTTCTGGCTTATTAAACGAGTGTTACCGTCGTCTAGGTCTTAAAGACACTGTTGTGTTTGCTGACCAAGTTATGTACACCGGTTTCCACTACGCAATGAAGTCAGGTGTTTCAATTGGTATCGATGACTTAGTTATCCCACCAGTTAAAGCATCAATCATTGAATCAGCTGAAGCTGAAGTAACTGAAATCAACCAACAATTCCAATCAGGTCTTGTAACGGCTGGTGAAAAGTACAATAAAGTTATCGATATCTGGTCACGTGTAAATGAAAACTTATCACGTGAAATGATGGCCAACTTGTCTAAAGACACGGTTATCAATGCCAAAGGTGAAGAAGAAGAGCAACCGTCATTTAACTCAGTGTTTATGATGGCCGACTCAGGTGCTCGTGGTAGTGCCGCTCAGATCCGTCAGCTAGCAGGTATGCGTGGTCTAATGGCACGTCCAGATGGTTCAATCATCGAGACGCCAATCACGGCTAACTTCCGTGAAGGTCTAAACGTACTACAGTACTTCATCTCAACGCACGGTGCGCGTAAAGGTCTTGCCGATACAGCACTTAAAACAGCTAACTCAGGTTACCTAACGCGTCGTCTAGTAGACGTTGCACAAGATTTGGTAATCAATGAAGACGACTGTGGCACAGAAGATGGCTTAACAATGAAACCGCTTATTGAAGGTGGTGACGTTGTAGAAGCACTTCGCGAACGTGTACTAGGTCGTGTTGTAGCTGAGCCTGTGGTTATCCCTAATACAGATACTGTATTAGTAGAACGTAATATCATGCTTGATGAAAAACTGTGTGACCTTTTAGAAGAGCACTCAGTAGATGAAGTTCGCGTACGTTCTGTTATCACCTGTGATAACGACTTTGGTGTATGTGCTAAGTGTTATGGTCGTGACCTTGCACGTGGTCATATCATCAACGCGGGTGAATCAGTAGGTGTTATCGCGGCACAATCAATCGGTGAGCCGGGTACACAGCTTACGATGCGTACATTCCACATCGGTGGTGCGGCATCAAGAGCATCAGCTGAAAACAATGTACAAGTTAAAACTGACGGTACGTTAAAACTACATAACGCTAAGTATGTACTTAATACCGACGGTAAGATTGTAATTACTTCACGTTCAACTGAAATCACTATCATTGATAGCTTCGGTCGTGAAAAAGAGCGTTATAAAGTACCTTACGGTGCGGTACTAACAGTACAAGACAATGCAGAAGTTCAAGGTAACGACATCGTTGCTACTTGGGACCCGCATAGTCACCCAATCGTTCTTGAGCATAAGTCAAAAATCTCGTTCAGCGATGTTGATGACTCAAATACGGAAGCACAAACTGATGAACTAACCGGCTTAACCCGTGTAGTTGTTAAAGACCTTGCTAAAGTAAATGCGAAAGAGCCTAAGCTTATCATCGAAAGTGAAGAGCGCGGCTTGCAAGAAACACGTCTACCTTCATTCACTACGATTGAAGTGACAGATGGCGTTACAGCAAACCCAGGTGACGTACTTGCACGTATTCCGCAAGAAGGTTCGAAAACTCGTGATATCACGGGTGGTCTACCACGCGTAGCCGACTTATTTGAAGCACGTAAGCCAAAAGATCCAGCTATCTTAGCTGAAATCACCGGTACTATTAGCTTCGGTAAAGAGACTAAAGGTAAGAAACGTTTAGTTATTACACCAGCTGAAGGCGATCATTACGAAGAGATGATTCCTAAGTGGCGTCAACTTAACGTGTTTGAAGGTGAGCAAGTGTCTAAAGGTGAAGTTATCGCCGATGGTCCTGAATCACCACATGACATCTTACGCCTACGTGGTGTGACTCATGTTGCTAACTACATTGTTAACGAAGTGCAAGAGGTTTACCGTTTGCAGGGCGTTAAGATCAATGATAAGCACATTGAAACAATTATTCGTCAGATGCTACGTAAATGTACCATCCTTGACGGCGGTGATACTGAGTTCTTAGCGGGTGAGCAAATTGAAGTAGCTCGCGTTAATATCGCTAATCGTGACCTTGAAAAACAAGGTAAAATCCCAGCGAAGTTTGAAATACAACTTATGGGTATCACGAAAGCATCACTAGCAACCGAATCTTTCATCTCGGCAGCGTCTTTCCAAGAAACAACACGTGTTCTTACAGATGCCGCAGTGAATGGTAAGAGCGATGAGCTTCGTGGTCTGAAAGAAAACGTAATTGTGGGTCGTCTGATCCCAGCCGGTACTGGCTTTGCGTATCACCAAGACCGTATGGCTCGCCGCAAGCAGGGTGAAGTTGTTGAAGAGCAAACAGTAAGTGCAGAAGAGGCAACTCAAGCACTAACAGATGCTCTGAACGCAGATTTATCTGGAAATCAATAAACTCTTATTAATCAACAGATTAATAAATCGTAAGACAGTTATCTACTGTCTTACGATGAGTTTAGGTTGACAGGTTAAACTTTGCTCATTAAAATTCCGCCACCCATTTACTTGCATGTATGTTACAAGCTTGTAAAAAGGGCGGATTTTTTTATTTTTTTCAGTAGTAATTTTAATTTCAGGAGCTATTTAAATGGCAACTATTAACCAGCTAGTGCGTAAGCCACGTCGTAGCAAGGTTACTAAAAGTAACTCAGCTGCGCTTAAAGCGTGTCCGCAAAAGCGTGGTGTATGTACTCGCGTATATACAACTACACCTAAGAAACCAAACTCAGCGTTACGTAAAGTAGCTCGTGTACGTTTAACTAACGGTTTCGAAGTAACATCATACATCGGTGGTGAAGGTCATAACCTTCAAGAGCACAGTGTAATCCTAATCCGTGGTGGTCGTGTTAAAGATTTACCAGGTGTGCGTTTTCACACTGTACGTGGTGCACTTGACTGTGCAGGCGTTAGCGACCGTCGTCAAGCTCGTTCTAAATACGGTGCAAAACGCCCTAAAGGCTAATTGTTTTCCGTTAGTAAGGCCAAGCACTAAATATTATTAATTATTGTTTTGGGTGATTGTTCCAAAAGGACAAACCTGAATAAACCGGAGATATAAAATGCCTAGAAGACGCGTAATAGGTCAACGTAAAATTCTTCCAGATCCTAAGTTCGGATCGGAACTTCTTGCTAAATTCGTTAACATCGTAATGTTAGACGGCAAGAAATCTACTGCTGAAAAAATTGTTTATGGTGCGCTAGACGTGGCTGCTGAGAAATCAGGCAAGTCGCACCTAGAAATCTTTGAATCTGCACTTGATAACATCCGTCCACAGGTAGAGGTTAAATCTCGCCGTGTTGGTGGTTCAACTTATCAAGTTCCAGTTGAAGTACGTCCAGTACGTCGCAACGCATTAGGTATGCGTTGGTTAGTAGACGCTGCACGTAAGCGTGGCGAAAAATCTATGGGCTTACGTTTAGCTCAAGAAATCGTTGACGCTGCTGACAACAAAGGCACTGCGGTTAAGAAACGTGAAGACGTTCACCGTATGGCTGAAGCGAATAAAGCATTCGCACATTACCGTTGGTAATCTGTCCTTAACCTTTAAGAGGATCATATGGCACGTACAACTCCACTTGAGCGCTACCGTAATATCGGCATAGTAGCTCACGTAGATGCAGGCAAAACCACCACAACAGAACGTGTTCTGTTCTACACAGGTCTTTCTCATAAGATCGGTGAAGTACATGATGGCGCCGCAACTATGGATTGGATGGAGCAGGAACAAGAGCGTGGTATCACAATCACTTCTGCTGCAACAACGTGTTTCTGGAAAGGGATGGACGCGCAATTTGACGACCATCGTATCAATATTATTGATACTCCAGGACACGTAGATTTCACTATCGAAGTAGAGCGTTCTTTACGTGTACTTGATGGTGCGGTAGTTGTTCTTTGTGCTTCATCAGGTGTACAGCCGCAAACTGAGACAGTTTGGCGCCAAGCGAACAAATACGAAGTTCCAAGAATGATCTTCGTAAATAAAATGGATCGCACCGGCGCTGACTTCTTAACGGTTGTTGACCAGGTGAAATCTCGTCTTGGAGCAACGCCTGTTCCAATCCAGTTGCCAATTGGCGCTGAAGACGACTTTAAAGGTGTTATTGACCTTATAAAAATGAAAGCCATTAACTGGAACGAAGCGGACCAGGGTATGACTTTCTCTTATGAGGCAATACCGGCAGAACTTCAAGAGCTCGCTCAAGAATGGCACTCTCATTTAGTTGAAAGTGCAGCTGAAGCCTCTGAAGAACTAATGGATAAGTACTTAGAAGGTGAAGAGTTAAGTGAAGCAGAGATTAAATCTGCCTTACGTCAACGCACATTAGCGAACGAAATTGTTCCCATTACGTGTGGTAGTGCATTTAAAAACAAAGGCGTTCAAGCTGTGCTTGATGGCGTTGTTGAATACATGCCTGCACCAACACAAGTGAAACAAATCCAAGGTATCCTAGAAAATGGGACTGAGGAAGAACGTCCAGCTGATGATAAAGCGCCGTTTGCTGCACTTGCATTTAAAATTGCAACAGACCCGTTTGTTGGCACTTTAACCTTTTTCCGTGTTTACTCTGGTACTGTTAAACAGGGTGACGCGGTTTATAACCCAGTTAAAAGTAAGCGTGAGCGATTTGGTCGTATCGTACAGATGCATTCAAACTCACGTGAAGAGATCAAAGAAGTTTACGCAGGCGATATTGCGGCAGCTATTGGTCTTAAAGACGTAACAACAGGTGAGACACTGTGTGATCCGAACTCTATCATTACGCTAGAGCGTATGGAGTTCCCAGAGCCAGTTATCTCTGTTGCGGTTGAGCCTCGCACAATCGCTGACCAAGATAAGATGGGTATTGCACTAGGTAAACTAGCTGCTGAAGACCCTTCTTTTCGTGTACAAACTGACGAAGAATCAGGCCAGACTATAATCTCTGGTATGGGTGAACTTCACCTTGATATCATTGTCGACCGTATGAAACGTGAATTCAGTGTTGAATGTAACGTTGGTAAGCCGCAGGTTGCATACCGAGAAGCTATTCGTTCAACTGTTGAAGTTGAAGGGAAGTTTGTACGTCAATCAGGTGGTCGTGGTCAATATGGTCACGTCTGGGTTAAACTTGAACCGATGGATATTTCGGATGATGAAGCACCAATTTATGAGTTCGTTAACGAAACTGTAGGTGGTTCGGTTCCAAAAGAATTTATCCCTGCGGTAGACAAAGGTATCCAAGAGCAAATGTCTCAAGGTGTACTGGCAGGCTACCCATTACTTGGCGTTAAAGCGACTTTATATGATGGTTCATTCCATGATGTAGACTCGAATGAAATGGCATTTAAAATTGCAGGTTCAATGGCAATGAAAGCTGGGGCGCTTAAGGCTGACCCTGTACTTTTAGAGCCAATGATGAAGGTTGAAGTAATCACTCCTGACTCAAACATGGGTGATGTAGTTGGCGACTTAAACCGTCGTCGCGGCATAATCGAAGGCATGGAAGATGCAATAGGTGGACTTAAGCAAGTTAATGCTCAGGTTCCTCTTTCTGAAATGTTTGGTTATGCAACTGCTTTACGATCTGCAACACAGGGCCGTGCTTCTTACTCTATGGAGTTTTTGAAGTACGCTGAAGCCTCTAAAAATGTTGCAGATACAATAATTTCAGCTCGCGCTGTTATATGATTTTAGCTTGTCTGGCTCAATAGTGAGTCAGGCTTTAATTTCTTAATTAGGAATTTTTTAAGATGGCAAAAGAAAAGTTTGAACGCGTAAAACCGCACGTAAACGTTGGTACAATCGGCCACGTTGACCACGGTAAAACTACACTAACTGCAGCAATCACTAACGTACTTGCAAAAGTATACGGCGGTGTTGCTAAAGATTTCGCATCAATCGATAACGCTCCAGAAGAGCGCGAGCGTGGTATCACAATCTCAACTTCTCACGTTGAGTACGATACACCAACTCGTCACTACGCACACGTAGATTGTCCTGGACACGCCGATTATGTTAAAAACATGATCACTGGTGCTGCTCAAATGGACGGCGCTATCTTAGTAGTAGCTGCGACTGACGGCCCTATGCCACAAACGCGTGAGCACATCCTACTTTCTCGTCAGGTTGGCGTACCTTACATCGTTGTATTCATGAACAAATGTGACATGGTTGACGACGAAGAGCTACTTGAGCTAGTAGAAATGGAAGTTCGTGAACTTCTTTCTGAGTACGACTTCCCAGGTGATGACTTACCACTAATTCAAGGTTCTGCTCTTAAAGCACTTGAAGGCGAAAAGCAGTGGGAAGACAAGATCGTTGAGCTTGCAGAAGCACTAGATTCTTACATCCCAGAGCCAGAGCGTGACATCGATAAGCCATTCATCATGCCTATCGAAGACGTTTTCTCAATCCAAGGCCGTGGTACAGTAGTAACTGGTCGTGTTGAAGCTGGTATCATCAACGTGAACGACGAAGTTGAAATCGTTGGTATCAAAGAGACTACTAAGTCTACTTGTACTGGTGTTGAAATGTTCCGTAAGCTTCTTGACGAAGGTCGTGCTGGTGAGAACATTGGTGCACTTCTACGTGGTACTAAGCGTGAAGACGTTGAACGTGGTCAAGTACTAGCTAAGCCTGGTTCAATCAACCCACACACTACATTCACTTCAGAAGTATACGTACTTTCTAAAGATGAAGGTGGTCGTCATACTCCTTTCTTCAAAGGTTACCGTCCACAGTTCTACTTCCGTACAACTGACGTAACAGGTGACGTACAGTTACCAGAAGGCGTAGAAATGGTAATGCCTGGTGATAACGTTAAGATGACAGTAACTCTAATCGCGCCAATCGCGATGGACGAAGGTCTTCGTTTCGCTATCCGTGAAGGTGGCCGTACTGTAGGTGCTGGTGTTGTAGCAACTATCGTAGAGTAATAGTTAACGTTTAAGTTAATTAATACTAAAAAGAGGTCACTTCGGTGGCCTTTTTTATTGCCTAAAATTTATGTCATGTGAAGGTGGCGCTATTACCTTTAGGCGTAGGTGCAACGTAGCAACGTTCAATGAGTATTAATTAGCCTAGTTAATTAATACTAAAAAGAGGTCACTTCGGTGGCCTTTTTTATTGCCTAAAATTTATGTCATGTGAAGGTGGCGCTATTACCTTTAGGCGTAGGTGCTATGTAGCAACGTTCAATGAGTATTAATTAGCCTAGCTAATTAATACTAAAAAGAGGTCACTTCGGTGGCCTTTTTTATTGCCTGAAAAAAAGTGATTAGTTTTTAGCTATCAACTTTTAGATGCTCGGCGTTAATGTAAATAATGTTGTTTGGGTTGGCTTTACAAAGCCCGAGTAGAAGTGGTCACTGATGTATAAGGAGGTTTATTGAGTGAATAACTATCGACACTTACAGGGTATTAGCCTAAGCTAAAAATGGCTTAAATTTACAACAGGAAATGGGCGATGAATAATAAAAATAATTATCCGCAAGGTATATTTTGCTGGGCTGAACTGTGTACTCATAATTGGCAAGACGGGAAAGCTTTTTATACCTCGTTGTTTGAGTGGGGAAATGACGATCAGCCCATTGGCGATGATGAGTATTACACTATGCTACAAAAGCAAGGTGACGATATTGCTGCCATGTATCAAATGCCTAAAGAGCAAGTGGCCTCTACGCCTAGCTACTGGCTTACCTATATTGCCGTAGATGATGTTGATGCATGTGCAATTAAGGCGCAAGAGCTCGGTGCGCAAATTATAGCAGGCCCTCACAATGTTATGGATGCAGGGCGTATGTTAATGCTTAAAGACCCCGCGGGTGCCACGGTGGCATTGTGGCAAGGTAAAGAGCATATAGGATGTAAGCGTCCTTGTGAGCTCAACACGCCTTATTGGCATGAAATGGCAACGCGCGATAGTGAAACAAGCCGTGATTTTTACTGTGAACTACTGGGGTGGAAAAGTGAAACAAAGCCTATGGAAGGTATGGATTACACCTTGTTTTTAGTTGCAGGTAAGCCGGTAGCAGGCATGCTACAAATGACTGATGAGTGGCCACAAGACGTACCTCCTCATTGGATGATTTACTTCGCCGTGGATAACTGCGATAGCTATGTAAAAAAAGCGGCGACTCTTGGAGGGCAAGTGTGTGTACCTGCTACAGATATTCCTGATGTAGGGCGTTTTAGTGTTATTTGCGACCCTCAAGGGGCTGTATTTTCTATTATCGAATCGGCAATGGATGATATTAAAGCTTAGTCATTAACAGCGCTTAAGGCTAAATTTTAGACTTTAGTGTGGTTATTTAGGCGCAGTAATTATGTGCTTTTTTGCTATAATGGCGGGTAATTACACCGTCAGTCAGCAAGAGAGCACAATGGAATTTGAACAAGATAGTAAATTAACCTTACCGTTATTTATTTTAAATGAGTCGCTTAGTGAGCGAGATGTAGAAAAGCCCGATTTAGACATTTCATTTGCTCTTGATGATGAGCTACTGACGCAGATATGCCAAAACCCAGCACCTGATAGCAGTATCGCTATTAGTTTAAAAGAGTATGAGCTTGCGCCGCATAGCAGCGAATTTAATGCGTTGTTAAACCAAGAGCACGATGCACAAATAACGCTGACCCACGGCCCACTGTTAAGTGTGGTGTTAAATACCCACGACAACCAAACTTTTGTCTCTCCACAAATGGATATGATGCCAACCTTCGACCTGGGTGATGAGGATGAAGAATGAAAAAAATTCTGATCAGCACATTCGTCCTTATTATCCTCAGCGGGTGTGCTTATTTAGGCAATGCTCACTACAACGACTTATTTGGTGATGAACAAACGCAGCAGCGTATAGTGCCGCATGATACAGGTGCTGGTGCCGAGTTTTTGCAAGAAGTAAAACCTGTGCTAGATACACGCTGTGTAGTATGCCATGGCTGTTATGATGCGCCTTGTCAGCTAAAGCTTTCGTCCCCTGAAGGGATAGATAGAGGGCTAAGCAAAGAGCTTGTTTATGATGGTACACGGCTATTAGCCACTACACCAAGCCGGTTATTATTTGATGCAACCAGCACTGAGCAATGGCGTAAAAAGGGCTTTACTCCGGTACTTAACGAGCGTGACCAAAACCCAGAAGCAAACCTTGCCGGTGGGGTGTTATTTAATTCATTAGTGCTTAAGCAAAGTGCACCGTTACCAGAGAATGAAATTCTTGATGATGAATTTGACTTTTCACTTAGCCGCTCTCAAACGTGCGCCACTATGGGAGAATTCGATCGTTTAGCTGCAGAGCAGCCTCATGGCGGTATGCCTTACGGTTTACCGGGCGTGTCTAGCCAGGAATTTTATCATTTACAAAAGTGGCTTAAAGACGGTGGAAAAATGGCGCATATTAAACCGCCCACCAAAGCCGAGCTAACAAACGTTAAAAACTGGGAAGCGTTTTTAAATCAAGACAGTTTAAAATACCAATTAGCCGCACGTTATATTTACGAGCATTGGTTTTTAGCCCATATTTATTTTGGTTCTGATAAACCACAGAGCTTTTTTAAACTGGTTCGTTCAAGTACGCCGCCAGGCGAAGAAATTAAGCTAATTAATACGCGCCGACCATACGATGACCCTAAAGTAAGCCGTGTGTATTACCGTTTACTACAGGATCGCTCAACTGTTTTATCAAAAACACATTTACCGCTAAAGCTTGATGATGCAAAGCTTGCACGTATTTATGAGCAATTTATAGCTCCCGATTATACGGTCACTAAAATGCCAAGTTATAAGAGCGAGGCGGCATCTAATCCTTTTAAAACGTTTGAAGTAATTCCTATTAATTCCAAGTATCAATTTATGCTTGATGAGGCTGAGCTAATTATTATGGGCTTTATTAAGGGCCCTGTATGCCGCGGCCAAATTGCACTCAATGTGATTAACGATCATTTTTGGGTTGCCTTTGCAGACCCTGAAAAAGTCGCGACTCCAGCAGTGGAAGACATGTTACTTCAGCACGAAGAAGCCCTTGAATTACCTGCAGCAGAAGAAAGCAATGCATTGCCTATCTCTAGCTGGGTTAAATACTCAGTGCGTGAGAAAAAGTACTTACAAGCCAAAGTTGAACTGGCTAACGAGATGTTTAAAAACGGAGAGCATTTAACAACCGACCTATTGTGGAAAGGTGAAGGGCATAACAAAAATGCAGCGCTTACAATATTTCGCCATTTTGATAGTGCCACGGTAGTGAAAGGCTTTATTGGTCAAGAGCCTAAAACTATGTGGGTATTAGATTACGCGCTATTTGAGCGTATTCATTACTTACTTGTTGCAGGCTTTGATGTATACGGAAATATCGGCCACCAATTAGTGACCCGCCTATACATGGACTTTTTACGTTTAGAGGGTGAGCAAAACTTTTTGGCTTTATTGCCTGAAGCGAAGCGCCATCAAATTAAAAAAAGCTGGTATAGAAAGTCTCCGCCAAGCTTATCTAAGTTTTTTAAAAACAACCGAGAGTTTAGCCAACCTAGCGGTATTGAATATAAAACGGATGATCCACAACACGAGCTGTATGGGTTAGTTAAGCAAACTTTAGCGCCAGTACTGAGTGAGCACTACGACTACACAAAAGTACCCACGCCATTAAATGCACTAAACAATATGCCAGCTAAGGCTATAAATTTATTACCGCAGTTATCGTATATTTTGGTTAAGCAAGACGATGCTTCACATAAAGCTTATACGCTTATTCATCACAACGCGCATTACAATATTTCCAGCTTATTAAATGAAGATGGGCAGCGCGCTTATGATGAAGATACCGCAACCCTAGTGCCAGGCTTTATTGGTGATTACCCTGCGGCTATTTGGTATTTAAATGATCAAAATGAAGTGGGTGAATTTGCACAGCTATTACCTATGATGCAAATTGAAGCAGATTATGCTGCATTAAAAGTAAAATTTGGTATTCGTCGCTCACATCCAGAGTTTTGGAAATACAGCGACATAATGCACCAAGTAGCTAAAGAGTATCGCGGCGTTGAATTTGGTATGTTTGACTACAACCGATTAGAAAATCGCTAACTGGTAATTACAAAAGTGTCGCAAGTATTGCCCTTTTTGTCTCACACTTAATACATTTAGCCCAGTCATGTTACTGGGCTTTTTATTTATATAATTACTAAAGCTGATGTTGAGTTTTCTATATATAGGCTACACTTAAAATAAAAAAGCGGCCTTGTATGTTTAAAATTATTGCCAATGTAAGACAGCGTTACCGATGGGCGCTTATTGCTATTGCTCTGTTAATAAGTGGCTCAGCATTATTGCTGCAGTATGGCTTTTCTGTACAAAAGTACGATGCCAAAATTATTAATATGGCAGGTAAGCAGCGCATGCTCTCGCAAAAAATTGCTTGGCATAGCAATGCACTTCTTTCATCACGAATCGATGTTGCTACCCATACCAATTCCCTCGAACACTCTCTCGCACAATTTAAAACAGCTCATGAGGTATTACTTACCAAGCAAGGTAGTAGTTACCGTTATTTAACGCCAGAATTAGTAAAGTTATACTTTGCTGAGCCAGCTAATCTAGATAGCGAAGTGAATGAATTTATTGCCCAAGCTAGTTGGCTGCTGTACCAAAAAGGCGAGGTAGACACACAGGTGCTCAACGTAGCACATGTAGAAAACCTGCTAGCTAAGCTTGACCGCGCGGTTACTTTATTTGAGCAACACGCAGTAAAAAAAGTTAACCGCGTGTCTAATTTAGAATTGCTGTGCTGGTTAGTCGCCATGGTGTTATTGCTCGTTGAGCTAAGATTTGTGTTTATGCCGATGGAAAAAGAGGTGGAACGCACCTTAACAGCTCTTCAAAAACAAAAGGACTTTGTAGCGCAAATGAGCCAAAACAAAGAGCACTTTATTGCCAGAGCAAGCCACGAATTTAGAACACCGTTACAGGGATTAATTACGTCGATTGATGAGCTATCCATCAATGCCGAGCAGCAAAATATTAAAACGCAAGCAAGCTACTGCGCCCTTAGACTTCTATCTATGCTTGATGAGCTACAAGACCTACAAGCACTAAGCACAGGAAAGTGGGCGCCAATTCTTAAAAACGAAAACCTTTTAGAATCCATAAACAAAGTGGTGTTGGCGTATGAGTATGCAGCGCAGCAAAAAGGGCTAACATTAATCACTCATTTTGATGAGTCTCTTAATTGTTTTTGTAAGTTAGATCATCAGCGCTTACAGCATGTATTAACCGAGCTAATTAGCAATGCAATAAAATTTACCGACAAGGGCGAGGTTGAAGTTGCTGCAAACATGCAAAACTCGCAATTACAATTAACCGTTAATGATAGTGGGTGTGGTTTTTCTAGCGAAATAACAGAACTAGAGTTTGACTCATTTAAACAAACTAACCACTTTCAAGGCCTAAGAACGGGATTAACACGGGCGCAGTATGTTGTTAAAGCGCTGCATGGTTCGCTTTCATTTAAAAACAACGCAGCGAGTGGCGCTCATGTTACGCTTAACTTGCCGATTGAAATTACGAACCAGCAAACAGAAAGAGAAGTCGAAAAAAAGCTTTTTTGCCTTGTGGTTGAAGACAATGAATTAAACACCTTGTTACTCACACGTATTTTGGCAACGTTAGGTGTGGACTATGAATGCGTTGTAAATGGCCTAGAAGCCTGCGAAAAGGTAGGTAAGGCTGACTATGACGTGGTGTTTATGGATTTAAACATGCCGGTCATGGATGGCTTTGAAGCGACTAAAAAAATACGCAAAGAGCTAAATAAAACCATGCCGATAATCGTTGTTACAGCAAATACCTCAGCCGAAGACATGGACTTGATTTATGAATATGGCGCGAGTGAGCATATTCATAAACCCATAAGTAAGCAGGCAGTGGCTGATGCATTAGTAAATGTGTGCATAGCTAATGAAATAAATTAATACGCAATTAAATACGCTTGCTAAAGCAATTTACTATACGTTAAGTTGTTTATTTAGTTTATGGTGAAGGCAGTATTGTGCAAAGTATTGTATTTGAACAATTTAGTGGTTATTTAAAAGGGCAAGGTAAAAGCCGTTTCACAATTAATGACTTAAGTTGGCAAGTGAATGCTGGTGAGCACTGGCTATTACTAGGCGCTAATGGCGCAGGTAAATCGGCATTGAGCGCCGCATTAACGGGTGAAGCTAAGCAGCAAAGTGGTACTTTTAAAAGTACCTTTAATAGCACGCAGCTTGTGTCATCTGATGTGCAAAAGCAGTTAATTAAAAATGAAATTGAGCATGAACATCACAGCTTAGTAAAAGATTTTATCTTCCCTCAAAATAGTAGCTACAACCATGAGCTACGTACAAAACTAATAGATGCCTTTAATTACAGCGCCCTTTTAGATAGGCATTTTAGAGATCTCTCTACCGGCGAAACCCGTAAACTCCTACTTATAAATGCGCTAAGTAGTCATGCTGATTTAGTGGTACTAGATGAGCCATATGATGGCTTAGATAAACATTCGTGTGAGGTGCTAAACACTTTATTAGAAACACTTAGCTCAACAATTAACTTTGTGTTTGTGTTAAATAGGCTTGATGAAATCCCACCGTTTATTACTCATTACGCTTATGTAAATCAGGGGCAGTTGCAGCATGTACTTAATAATCCAAACGCAGAGCAGCGTGCTGACTTGCTTAAACTACTGCATTTAACCCATACCGCTTTAGAAATACCTCAACCGGATGACTCCCAAGGCCGTGCAGAGTATACCGCCGATACATTGGTTAAGCTTAGTAATACAAAGGTTAGCTACGCTGGGGTTGATGTATTTAAAAATCTCAATTGGCAAATTAATAAACATCAACACTGGCAATTGAGTGGTAAAAATGGCTCAGGTAAAACCTGCTTATTAAATTTAATAACTGGCGATAACCCTCAATGCTACAGCAATGATATTCAGGTATTTGGTTTTAAACGCGGAAGCGGTGAAAGTATTTGGGATATAAAACAGCATATTGGCTATATATCAAATGCACTGCATATGGATTATCGAGTAAGTATATCGGCATTGAATACGGTTATTTCTGGATTTTACGACAGCATTGGCTTATATCAAAAGCCAACAGAGTCACAGGTAAATACAGCTAAGCAATGGTTAGCGTTGATTGGGTTAGGCGATAAACAAAATAGCTCATTTACGCAACTTTCATACGGCGATCAGCGCATGCTATTAATAGTGCGTGCTATGGTAAAACACCCCACGTTACTCATTTTAGATGAACCTTGCTTAGGGCTTGATGAAGCAAATAGACAGCGAGTACTAATTTTAATAGAGAAAATTTGTGCCGCAAATACCAGCACCGTTATTTATGTAAATCACCATGCGGCAGACAAAATTAAAGGGATTGAGCATTACTTAAAAATGGAAGATTTTAATTAAAGGCTGGGCTATTTAGGCCCAACCTTTAACGCCACGTTATAGGCGAGTAATGGTAAAGCCTGCATCAGTTAACTGTTTAATTAAACCATGCTGCTCCGGTAAGTGCAGCGCGCCTACAGCAATAAATAGCTTTTCGTTAGTTAAGCGAGGCACTAATTGCTCCACCCATTTATTATTACGATTAACTAGCATAACCTGCTCGCTTATTTCACCGTAGTTACTCTCGTCAAAACTCATGTTGTAGTATTCAGTCAGCGTATCCATATCACCATTTTTCCAGGCGTTTACTAACTTAATAAAATAAGTATTAATATCGGCAAGCTGTTCAAACGTTTCTTCAATCATTTCATTACTAAGCAAAGCCATCCCATCAAACATTTGTAGTTGCTGCTCTAGCGTTTCTAACTCTCCAATCGTGATATTTTGCTTTTTAGCGTAAGCAAGTACTTGCTTGTCTATGCCTGTTTGGTCAGAAAACCCTGCATTTTGAAATTCAATCTGCATCATGGTTACCATTACAGCCCAAGGTTTGAGGCCATTAAACATAGCTATATCAATCGATTTTTTAGCAAAGTAGTCTTTAAGCTTATTGTAGTTTTGTTTTGAGAGTTCTGTTTGTAATGTTTTGCCATCTTTAAGCATCATAAAGGGCATTGAACGCTGCTGCATTTGCAAAGGCGTGAGTTTACTAATATCTACTTCAACAACAACTTGCTCGCTTTGATCTATAGCCTTAGTTACTTTTTCTGGTAAGCCTTTCATGCTGGCATCGCCTACGTGAACCGTGCCAAACAAGTAAGAGCTAGTACCGTTTTTTTCTACTTTGAATAATGCTGGCGCTGCGACACTATTAAAACTAGTTGCTATAAAAAGTGCCAGTATAAAGAACTGACTAATTCGAGAGAGGGCTTGCATGGTTTGTCCTTAAATCTAATTGAGTTGCCTAAATACTAGCTTAAATTAAAGCGCTTTAATAAACCTATTTGGTTATATTAAACACTTTTAAATGCGCTTATGAGTTTAGTTGCACTAGGGCACCTTGTTTAAATTGGGTGAATGTAATTGAGTGGTGCGTAATAGGGCTTGCGGAGTAAACCTGCCTAATTAGCAAAGTTTTAAGTTATTTACCGTGCTGCGCTGTTATTTGTACTACAATGTATCAAAAATTAATCAAGCCCTATATGGCTATTATGTGGCTAGTGAATTTACTTGATGCAAATTAAGGTATAGATTTTTCATTTAAGCCTTTTTTTGTGAATTTAAAATCCGTTTAAAGTCGCTTTTTGCTCTTTTGTTGAATTAAGTTTGGTGTTGACTTACTCGCCTTAGCGCGGTACAAATACATATACAGAGCGAAGAGTATTACTTCGTAACAAATGAACACATTTTGGTATTAATTACATGCTTACAAATGCACTTAACCTAGTCCTGATTATTATCGTGGTGATTATTCCCGCGAGGGCTTCGTAGTGCTATAAACTTAAGCATTAAAAAGCCCTCCGCACCTAACCGTTCGGAGGGCTTTTTAGTTTTAAGCACAAAGTTTTAAAGATTTTATACCAACTCGCTTAATTAAGTGATCTATTTTGAGGATAGATAAACGTGTTGATAGCTAGGCAAAAAATTCGCTATTTAGTTGTTCTAAATGAGAATTTTTTAACGCAGATAGCGACACTTTTAGCCCCCTAAAAATAATTAAGTATTATTGCGGATTGGTATTAGCTATAAGTTTTTTAAGTAAGTAGGTAATTGGGTTGTCACTGAGGAATGAGGATTAATTAATGACAGGCGCAGAACTAACAATCGATTTATTAGCCAAGCACGGCGTAAATGAAGTATTTGGCTACCCTGGCGGAGCTATTATGCCCATTTACGATGCGCTGTATGGCGCGCCTGTAAAGCATTACCTTACTCGCCACGAGCAAGGTGCTGGCTTTGCCGCAGTGGGTTATGCTCGCAGCACAGGCAAATTAGGCGTTTGTTTTGCTACCTCAGGCCCTGGCGCTACTAACTTAATAACAGCTCTTGCCGATGCAATGATGGACTCAGTGCCATTATTAGCAATTACAGGCCAAGTACCGACTGCCGCTATTGGCTCAGATGCATTTCAAGAAGTCGATGTACTAGGGATGTCACTGTCGTGTACTAAACATAGCTATATGGTAGAGCGCCCAGAAGACTTAGCTGAAATATTACAAGAAGCCATGCACTTAGCTCAAAGTGGTCGCCCAGGCCCAGTGCTTGTAGATATTCCAAAAGATATTCAAATGGCGCAAGTGCCTTTTAAACCTTGGTTAGCTGCTGATGAATATTTACCACAACTTGATTTAAACCAAGTAGCCATTGCAAACCAGTTATTAACTGAAGCAAAGCAGCCAGTAGCGTATGTAGGTGGTGGCGTGCAAGCCGCCGATGCGCAAAATGAGTTAATGCAGTTTTTAAATAAAACACAAATGCCAGCGGTATCAACATTAAAAGCGCTAGGCAGTGTGTTACCAGATTACGAGCACTACTTAGGAATGCTAGGCATGCACGGCACACAAGCGGCTAACATAGCAGTACAAGAGTGTGATGTACTTGTATGTATAGGTGCGCGCTTTGATGACCGCGTAACGGGTAACTTAGCCAAATTTGCAGCTAAAGCAAAAGTAATTCACTTAGACATTGACGCGGCCGAAGTAGGTAAACGCAAACCTGCTAAAGCGTCCTTAATTGCTGATCTAAAAACCTCATTACCCGCACTTGAGTGTGTTGTAACACCTAAAGCATGGTGCGATACAAATAAGCTCATGAGCGAAAAACACGCATGGCGTTACGACTACCCAGGCGAAAAAGTATTTGCCCCGTATTTATTGAACCAGTTAAGCCAGCGTATGCCAAAAACAGGCGTAGTGTGCTGCGATGTAGGCCAGCACCAAATGTGGGTGGCGCAACATATGAAATTTAACCACCCAAGTAATCACTTAAGTAGTGGTGGCGCAGGCACTATGGGCTTTGGTTTACCAGCGGCTATTGGCGCGCAAGTAGCACGCCCAGAGGATTTTGTAATAACGGTGTCGGGTGATGGCTCAATCATGATGAACATTCAAGAGCTTGCCACTATACGTCGTAACAATTTACCAGTAAAAATACTAATATTAGATAACCAACGCTTAGGTATGGTTCGCCAATGGCAGGAACTGTTTTTTGAAGGGCGTTACTCTGAAACCAATCTTTCAGATAACCCTGACTTTGTTCAGTTAGCGGCGGTGTTTGGTATCCCTGGGCAAACTATTACTAAAGCCAACGAAGTTGACGATGCAATCACTGCACTGGTAAACAGCGAAGGGCCGTATATTTTACATGCCTGTATAGATGATAAAGAAAACGTATGGCCGCTTGTACCACCAGGGGCTGCAAATGACGAAATGATTACGGAGAAAGCACAATGAAACACAGCTTAACTATTGCATTGAAAAACCAAAGTATTGCGGTGGAGCGCTTTTTACGTGTTGTGCGTCACCGTGGTTTTGACCTTACGCATTTTCAGCTTAATACAGATGAAGCTCAATATACGATAGCAATGACGGTCGATAGCGATAAGCCTATTCATCTATTAACCAGCCAGCTAAATAAGTTGGTAGACGTGAAAAAAATCAGCTTAGAAAATTTACAGCAACAAGCAGTGTAACTGCTAACGAAACACATTTACGCGTTACTGAATATAACCATCAGTAACTCAACAATTTTTAGAATGAGGAATGCCCGCTTACACAGCGGCAAAACAGAGGTAACTATGGCTAAATTAAGAAGTGCAACAACAACTGAAGGACGTAAACGCGCAGGCGCACGTGCATTATGGCGCGCAACAGGCATGACCGACACCGACTTTGGTAAACCTATTATTGCTGTAGTTAACTCGTTTACGCAATTTGTACCAGGGCATGTACACCTTAATCAGCTTAGTGAGCTAATGGCTGAAACAATCACGCAAGCGGGCGGCGTACCAAAAGAATTTAACACCATCGCAATTGATGACGGTATCGCAATGGGCCACGGTGGTATGCTTTACTCACTGCCTTCTCGTGACTTAATTGCAGACTCTGTTGAATACATGGTTAACGGCCACTGCGCCGATGCGATGATCTGTATTTCTAACTGTGACAAAATCACCCCAGGGATGATGCTTGCAGCGCTACGTTTAAATATACCGGTTATTTTTGTATCGGGCGGGCCAATGGAAGCGGGTAAAACCAAACTTGCTAACATCGATATTAAACTAGATTTAGTTGATGCCATGGTAAAAGGCGCTGATGAAACAGTAAGTGATGCTGATTCAGAGCAAGTAGAGCGCTCTGCGTGTCCTACCTGTGGCTCGTGTTCGGGTATGTTTACTGCCAACTCAATGAACTGTTTATTAGAGGCTATTGGCCTTGCACTACCGGGTAACGGCACAACGCTTGCAACTCATAAAGATCGTAAGCAACTGTATGTAGAAGCCGGCGCTCGCATTGTTGACTTGTGTCGCGAGTACTACCAAAAAGATAACCACGACGTGTTACCGCGTGCAATTGCAAATAAAACAGCCTTTATGAACTCTATGGTGGTTGATATTGCCATGGGTGGTTCATCTAATACCGTATTGCATTTATTAGCAGCAGCACAAGAAGCCGGTGTAGATTTTGATATGTCGCACATTGATGAGCTTTCTCGTAAAACCCCATTTTTATGTAAAGTAGCCCCAGCTACACCTGAGTACCACATAGAAGATGTGCATCGCGCTGGTGGCATGATGGCAATTGTACGTGAGCTAGGTAAAGCAGGTTTAGTTGATTTATCGGTAAACCACGTAGCGGGTATGACGATGGGTGAGCTTGTTAAAAAGTGGGATGCGACTGATCCTACAAACGAAGCAGCACAAAAGTTTTACCGTGCAGGCCCTGCCGGTATTCGTACTACAAAAGCAATGAGCCAAGAGTGCCGTTGGGATGAAGGCGATAACGACCGAGAGCATGGTTGTATCCGTAGTGTTGAGCATGCCTTTAGACAAGATGGTGGCTTAGCTGTGCTTTCAGGTAATTTAGCGGTTGATGGCTGTATTGTTAAAAGCGCAGGCGTAGTTGACGAAATGCTGCATTTTGAAGGCACCGCCGTGGTGTACGAGTCACAAGATGATTCAGTAGAAGGCATTTTAAACGACGAAGTAAAAGCCGGTGATGTTGTGGTTATTCGCTACGAAGGCCCTAAAGGCGGCCCAGGTATGCAAGAAATGCTTTACCCAACGAGCTACTTAAAATCAAAAGGCCTTGCTGAAAAATGTGCCTTGATAACCGATGGTCGTTTCTCGGGCGGCACCTCTGGTTTATCAATCGGCCACGTATCGCCAGAGGCGGCAAGTGGCGGTGCCATTGCGTATGTTGAAAATGGCGACAAAATTATCATTGATATCGCAACACGTGAAATCACCCTTGCATTAAGTGATGAAGAGCTAGAAGCACGTAAACAAAAGCAATTAGCGCGTGGTAAGCAAGCGTATAAGCCGCTTGATCGTGACCGCTATGTATCGTCGGCATTAAAAGCGTATGCATTACTTGCAACCAGTGCCGATAAAGGCGCAGTACGTGATTTAGCCAAACTGGAGGAGCTTAGCTAATTATGGTTTCTCAAGAGCTCGATTATTTTCGCGCTATTATTCAGGCCAATATGGAACCGCTAGCTAAAGTGACTGAGGTCAGCGAAATGCGCGACCTCAGTGATAAATTAGGCAACCATGTTTGGTTAAAGCGTGAAGATCAACAGCCCGTGTATTCGTTTAAGTTACGCGGTGCTTATAATAAATTAAACAAGTTACCAAAAGGGTCTGTTGTTATTACGGCATCTGCGGGTAACCATGCACAAGGTGTGGCGCTTAGTGCTTCACACCTTGGCCATAAAGCCACTATCGTTATGCCAGTTACCACGCCTGAAATAAAAGTAAGTGCGGTACGTGCGCTGGGCGGTGAAGTGGTTTTACATGGCCATCATTTTGATGCTGCAAAAGCACATGCACTTGAACTAACAGAGCAACGCAATGGCGTATTTGTACCGCCTTTTGATGACCCTGACGTAATAGTGGGGCAAGGCACAGTGGCTCGCGAGCTTATGCAGCAACTCAACGAGCTTGATGCGGTATTTATCCCTGTTGGCGGTGGTGGTTTACTTGCTGGTATGGCGGTTTATATCAAATCATTACGCCCAGATATAAAAGTCATTGGCGTAGAAGCTGACGAAAGTGCATGTTTACAAGCCGCGCTTAAAGCGGGCGAGCCTGTTGAGCTTGACCGTGTTGGCAGTTTTGCCGATGGCGTAGCGGTTAAAGTTATTGGCAGCGAAACATTTCGCTTAGCGCAAAAATTTTGCGATGAAGTTGTAACTGTCAGTGGCGATGAAATTTGTGCCGCCATGCAAGATATTTTTGTCTCTACTCGCGCAATTTCAGAGCCCTCAGGTGCACTTGCAACCGCAGGGCTTAAAAAGTGGAGCCAGCAATCGGGCTTAAAAGGGCTGCATTTAGCAGCGGTGCTTTCGGGTGCTAACTTAAACTTTGATCGCTTACGTTATGTGGCTGAGCGTACTGCGCTAGGTGAAAAAAACGAAGCGCTACTTGCGGTGACCATTAAAGAAGAAAAAGGCAGCTTTAAGCAGTTTTGCACCTCTTTAGGTGGTCGGGCTATTACTGAGTTTAACTATCGTTATGCAGGCCCAGGTGAAGCGCAAATATTTGTAGGTATTGCCCTGCGCCAGGGTGAGCAAGAACTCAACGAGCTAAAACAAGACCTAACTAACAACGACTACCAATTTTGCGATTTATCAGATAACGAACTCGCTAAATTACACGTACGTTATATGGTAGGGGGTAAAGCACCGGAGCAGTTACACGAAAGGTTATTACGGTTTGAATTTCCGGAATACCCAGGAGCCCTTGCGCGCTTTTTAGATACCCTAGGTAGCAATTGGAATATTACTTTATTTCATTATCGCAATCATGGGGGGTCTATCGGAAATGTACTGGCGGGCTTTGCTATTGAGCCAAGCCAATTTGATATGTTTAACGAGCACTTAAACCGCTTAGGTTACAGTGTACAAGATGAAACACATAACCCGTGTTTTACGCAGTTTTTAACCTCTCAGCCACAAAGCCCAAACGTTGACAATTTAGCCTCAGCTTAGGGTTTTTATAAGCAAGTATGCACGTTTGCATGCTTGCTTTATCGTGTGTTTTAAATATAGTTACAGCTAATGACTACTATTTGGAACACCCAGTTGCTTATTAAAGGATTAATATTTGTAATTTTGCTTTTTTGCAGCCAACTAATGGCTCAAGAATCAGTCACTTTACAACTAAAATGGACCCACCAGTTTCAGTTCGCCGGCTATTATATGGCTCAGCAACAAGGCTACTACAAAGACGCCGGACTTGATGTAACCATACGCGAAGCCAATCCTAAAATGCCTGACACTTTCACGCCTGTAGCAAGTGGAGAAGCCCAGTTTGGCGTAGCGCATTCGGGTATTTTACAACAAAGAGTAAACGGCCAACCGTTTGTAGCAATGGCGGCTATTTTACAGTTTTCTCCGTACTGTTGGATGGTAAAAGACAGCTCTGATATTTTTCACCCTCGCGATTTTACCGCTAAACGTATTACCGAAGTGAGTAAAAAAGACAGTACCGAGCTGCTGGTTATGCTTAAACGCAGCGGTATTGATATTGCCACCTTAGAGGTATACGAAGGCGATGAGCCTGCGCTACAAGCGTGGCAAGAAAACAAACTTGATGCAATGCAAGTGTATGTCACCACTCAGCCCTACTTCATGACTCAGCAAGGGGTATCGCACCGCCTTATATGCCCACAGCGCTATGGTATGGATGTGTATGGTGATGTGTTATTTACCAGCGAATCAATGCTTAAAAAGCACCCGCAAACGGTCGAAAAGTTTTACCAGGCGAGCTTAAAGGGTTGGCGCTATGCGATGATGAATATGGATGAAGCCATTGCAATTACTCAGCAAGTGTATGCGCCAAACAAAAGTTTTCATCAGCTAGCTTATGAAGCCGAAGTATTGAAAGACTACATAATGCCGCCTACGACCCATTTAGGGAATATGTCGATGGCCAAGTGGCGCTTAATTGCAGATTATTATGGCATTAAGCAAACGCAATTTGACGAGCACAAAGCTGGGTTTGTTTATAAATACCAAGAGCCAGAGCGATTACAACTGTCGTGGATGCTAATAGCCGCCTTTATTGTGAGTATTATTTCGATCCCCCTTTATTTGCGTTTAATACTTGGAAAAAAATAACCGCTTAATGCTGCTCTGCGCAACTGGTATAATTAAACGTCTTTTTACTATTTTAAGTTGTTATGAACCTAGCTGAGCAGTTTGCAGCACTCGATGCAGTGCTAATGAATACCCGCGAATATTGGCAATGTACAGCATTTGATTTTGATGAATTACCGTGGCCTGAGCTACAAGCGGCGTTAAATAACTTATCAGATGAAGATGTCGCAAGGCTTGATAACGATCAGCAACAGCTTTATCAATTTTTTAGCCCGTTTATTGCCGGGGTAGAGCAGCTACCTGAGCTGTGTAATTTACCAAAAAGCCAGCAGCAACGTAGTGAATACCCGTTTTGGATAAGTAACGGTATTAAAGGGCGTAAGTTTGAGCAACTGCAAGACTTTGTTTCAGCATTAACGAGTAACACACAGCCTGTACTTGAATGGTGCGCAGGTAAAGGGCATTTAGGCCGAATGCTTGCTTATAACGGCGCGCAAAGCGTGCACAGTGTTGAGCTACAAGGGCACCTTTGCGAGCAAGGAGAGCACAGTGCACGCAAGCAAGGTTTGGCGATGAAATTTAGCCAAGCTAATGTGCTTGAAGATGAAACACGCCATTTTTTTAATACCGACACACATGCGGTTGCACTGCATGCATGTGGCGCATTGCACCAAACATTTATGCAGCACGCCAGCGCCGCTAGGGTAAAACGTATTAGTTTTTCGCCGTGCTGTTATCACTTATTTACCGATAGTCGTTATCAGGCAATGAGTGAGCTTGCTCTTGCTAGTAAGCTTAATTTAACGCACCGCGATCTAAAACTGGCGCTGCAAGAAACAGTTACAGCCCCTTCACGTGTAGCTAAAATACGAAAAACTGAGGTGGAATGGCGCTTAGGGTTTGACGCACTTCGAAAGTCACTCACTCATGAACAATATTACGTGAGTGTGCCTTCCGTTAACAAAGCCGTGTTTTCTGATACGTTTGCACAGTTTTGTGCTTGGGCGGGGGATAAAAAGTCTATAAGTATCCCTCAAGATACTGATTACGATAAGTTTTTGTTAATTGGTAAGGCGCGTAAAAAAGTAACAGAGCGAATCGAACTGGTTCGACATGTGTTTAGAAGAGCAATAGAAGTTTGGCTTGTGCTCGATCGTGCTTTATATTTGCAACAGCAAGGTTATCACGTTTCAGTTACCACCTTTTGTGAGAAACAATTAACTCCTCGCAATATTTTAATTCTTGCAAACACCAACTAAAAAGGCGCTCATTATTTGTCTTTTCTGGGGTGTAATTTCTATCCCGTCCTAAATAAGAGATGAAATGAGAAAGCTAAAAAATTTATTCGAAAACAACAAACGTTGGGCTGCACGTACAACCGAAGCCAACCCTGAGTTTTTTAAAATATTATCAATGCAACAAAACCCAGAGTACTTGTGGATTGGCTGTTCAGACTCCCGTGTTCCTGCCAACCAAATTGTTGATTTACTGCCGGGTGAATTATTTGTACACCGTAATGTAGCTAATGTGGTGGTACATACTGACCATAACTGTTTATCGGTAATGCAATACGCGGTAGAGGTGCTTAAAGTAAAACATATTATGGTGGTTGGCCACTACGGCTGTGGCGGTGTACAAGCGGTATTAAATAACGCCAAATTTGGTTTTATTGATAACTGGTTACGCCATGTTGGCGATGTAAAAGAAAAACACTTAGAGCAGCTTAATGCAATGGATGAGCAACAGCGTTTAAGCCGTTTAATTGAGCTAAACGTTATTGAGCAAGTACGTAACGTGTGCAGAACAAACATAGTTCAAGATGCATGGGATAAAGGGCAAGAGCTCACGATTCATGGTTGGGTATATGGATTAGAGAACGGCCACTTGCACGACTTATCCTCGGTTGTAACCTGCGCCGATGAAGAAGGCGATGTGTATAAAAAAGCCGTTGCACATGTATTTGCTAAAGCCGGTTGCGAGTAATTTAAACAATGACTAAAACGGCGATAATCATAGGGGCAACAGGGGTTGTGGGGAGTGAGCTATTAACGCTTTTACTGCAAAGCCCTGCGTTTGGCCATGTGATTGCTATAACTCGCCGTAAGCTGGACGTTGAACATACTAAGCTCACTAATCAGGTTATTGATTTTGATTGTTTAACCAACTACTGCGCGTTATTTAAAGGGGATGTGTTTTTTTCGTGTTTGGGCACTACTAAAAAGCAGGCTGGCTCAACCGCGGCGCAGCGTAAAGTTGATTTTGATTATCAGTTTATTGCGGCGCAAATGGCGGCAAACAATGCAGTGAGCCATTATTGCTTGGTGTCATCAAGCGGCGCTAATGCGCACAGCATCAGCCCTTACTTAAAAATGAAAGGCGAGCTTGAGCAGCACATAAAAACGCTGGGCTTTGCAAAAGTAAGTATATTCCAGCCGTCTTTATTAATGGGTGAGCGAAACGATACACGAATAGCTGAGCAAATAGGCGCATTTGTGTTACCTGTTATTACTCAACTTCCTTTTTTAAAACGTTATAAACCCATTACGGGTAAGCAAGTGGCGCTAAAAATGTGCGCTGTAAGTTTGGCGCAGCAACAACCACTGCAATACTATGTATTAGAAGCACTTTTTAATACATAGTGGGTAAATGTTAAAACTAAAAGCAAAAAAGCAGCCTTAGCTGCTTTTTTTGTGGCTGAGTATACAGACGTAATACGTGCTACTCGGCGTTATTTTTAGCATTTAGTTGTTGCTCTAGTAACACAACTTTTGCTTCAAGCTCAGTGAGTTTTTCACGAGTACGAATAAGTACTTGGCTTTGCACATCAAATTCTTCGCGGCTAACAAAGTCCATTTCAGCCAGCTTATTTTGTAAAACTTGTTTGGTTTTACCTTCCAGTGTATCTGCTAGGTTTTTTACACCTTGCGGCATGTTGTTGGTGATTTGCTTAGCAATTTCTTCAAGTTTTGCTGGATTGATCATAATCGTCCCTTGCTGTTGCCCTAAAATGATAATGACTAATATTACCTTATACCTAAGGTATTTAATACATGATCACCACAATGGAATTAATTAATCTAATGGCTATGCCTGTATCTGTGGTTACGGTAAAATTAGCTGCCTTTTAAAACTCCATGGTCGTTATGAAACTCAATCCAAAACAAGATGAAGCAGTAAAATATATTAGTGGTCCGTGTTTAGTACTCGCGGGTGCAGGCTCAGGTAAAACGCGCGTAATCACTAACAAAATTGCTTATTTGGTGCAAAAGTGCGAGTACAAAGCACGTAATATTGCTGCGGTAACGTTTACGAATAAAGCGGCCAAAGAGATGCGCGAGCGTGTATTACAAACGCTTAATAAGCAAGAAGCGAAAGGGTTGTGGGTATCAACCTTTCATACCCTAGGGCTTGAAATAATTAAAAAAGAGCTCAAAACGCTTGGCTTTAAAGAAGGTTTTTCACTGTTTGATGACCAAGATACTAACCAGCTGCTAGGTGATTTAACCGAAGACGAGCTTAAAAAAGACAAAGACCTACTTAATCTATTAAAAATGCAAATAGGCAGCTGGAAAAACGAATTAATTTTACCAGAGCAAGCTATACGCGAAGCACGTGATGCGCAAAAGGCGTTATTTGCGCAGCTTTACGCGCGTTATCAAAATCAGCTGCGAGCATATAACGCACTGGATTTTGACGATTTAATAATGATCCCCACCTTATTACTAAGTAGTAATGCCACCTCACGAGAGCGTTGGCAGCAACGATTTAGGTATTTGCTGGTGGATGAATATCAAGATACCAATACCAGCCAGTACCAGCTTGTTAAGTTATTAGTAGGCGAGCGAGCGCGTTTTACTGTGGTAGGGGATGATGACCAATCTATTTATTCATGGCGCGGCGCCCGCCCCCAAAACTTGGTACTGTTAAGTAAAGATTACCCCGGCCTTAGGCTCATAAAGCTTGAGCAAAACTACCGTAGCGCCCAGCGCATTCTAAAAGCAGCAAATATTTTAATTGCCAATAACCCGCACGATATCGAAAAAAAGCTATTTAGTGAGCTTGGTTACGGTGAGCCGATTAAAGTGATTGGCTGTAGGGATGAAGAGCATGAGTGCGAGCGAGTTGTTGCTGAAATAATTTCTCATAAATTTATGAAGCGCACCAGCTATAAAGATTACGCTATTTTGTATCGCGGTAATCACCAGGCGCGCGGTTTTGAAAAATCATTAATGAGTAACCGCATTCCCTATAAAATTAGTGGCGGAATGTCGTTTTTTTCGCGTTCAGAAATTAAAGATATTATGGCGTATTTACGCTTGTTGGTTAACCAAGACGACGATAATGCTTTTTTACGCATTGTTAATACGCCGCGCCGTGAAATAGGCACCGTTACACTTGAAAAGCTAGGCACACTTGCAAACGAAAAGCACCAAAGCTTATTTGCCACCTGTTTTGATAACGACCTAGGCTACCGCCTTAAAGGGCGTGGCTTAAATGCGCTTTCGGGGTTTGCACGTTGGGTTGTTGAGCTTTCAGATAATGCAGTGCGTAGCGATACGCTCGAAGCGGTAAAAGACTTGGTACGTAATATTAACTACGAAGCGTATTTATATGAGTCATCGCCAAGTGCCAAAGCGGCAGAAATGCGCATGAAAAACGTCTCTGAGCTGTATCGTTGGATCACCGATATGCTCACCGGAGATGTCGATAACGAACCGATGACCTTACCTGAAGTGGTCAGCAAATTAACGCTTCGCGATATGCTAGAGCGTAACGAGGAAGAAGATGAGTCTGATGCGGTACAGTTACTTACTTTGCATGCATCTAAAGGCTTAGAATACCCGTACGTATTTATGGTTGGTATGGAAGAGGGGTTATTGCCACACCAAGTAAGTATTGATGAAGAAAACGTAGACGAAGAGCGCCGTTTAGCATACGTAGGGATCACACGGGCCCAGCAAGAGCTGACACTAACATATGCAAAAATACGTCGTCAGTTTGGCGAAACCTCACAAACAGAGCTAAGCCGCTTTGTGCAAGAGTTACCGCAAGATGACCTAGCGTTTGAAAACAAAAAAGCCCCAAGCTCGCAAGCTGAGCGCATGGAAAAAGGCCAAGCACGGGTCGCTAACTTAAGGGCGATGCTGAAAAAACCTAGTTAATAGACTGCGCGGCGTTGTTATTAGCCGCTACTGACTCCGATAAGCCTTGCTGCTTAGCAACAAATAAGTTTAGTCCGTATTTATCTAGCAAGGCTCTAAAGTTAAGTATAGAAGGGCCTTTGGCAATGACTTTTATGCCTTTTAGCTGAGTGATTGCCAGTACACCTTGTAATTGCAAGTTAAAGCTTTCTTGTTGCAGTACGCGTTTACTAAAGGTTGAGCTAAGTAGTACATAATCGAAGGTAATGTCGGTCAGTGCATTTAGCTCACAGCGGTCTTTTGCAAAGTTATTTAAGCCAATGCTGTAGCCAAGCTGCGAGAGCTTTTTAAGGTTTTCTAGCTGAGTTGCACAGGCGTAACGTATTTCTTGGTCGTCAAACAATAAACACAGTTGGCTTTGCCCTTGCAGCTTACTTAATACCTCAGTAAATAAATTGAATTCAAGCGCTTCTAAAAGTAGCCCTGAGCATGGCAATAATACCATGGCTACATTTGCCGCTAAGGCATGGGCATAGGCGTGTTGTAATAGTTCTAATTCAACTTGGAGGTGCTGCTCTTTATCGGTTGCAAACTTTTTCAGCACTTCAAAACTGGTATAGCCTAATACAGGGTGTTCACCAAAGGCTTCAAATAGTGATTCTGATTGCTGTTGTTCATCAAGGTTTATAATATCTGCACTTCTAAAACTCATCGGAAGTGAATCAAGATGGTGCTGTGCTGGAGATTCTGCACTTGTTAGTGTTTGCGTTAATAACGGGTGGAACAGCTCATAGCGGTCGCGCCCTGCATTTTTAGCGTAATACATAGCAGCATCGGCATCGCGAATAATTTCATCGGTATGCTGATAACTTGAATTTGAGTACGTTATACCAATACTTGCACCACTTTGAATGCAGGTACCTTTGCTGCAAAATGGCTTTTTCATTATATTAATAATGCGATCAGCTACATCTTCTGCTTGTTGTAGCTCTGTTAAGTGGGTAAGCAAAATTACAAATTCATCACCACCAAGGCGAGCGAGTAAATCGTGTTCGCGAATACAATGCGAAAATAAATCAGCCACACTTATTAAAAACTGATCGCCGGCATGGTGACCTAGTTGATCGTTTATATCTTTAAACTTATCTAAATCAATAAATAACACAGCAAAGTGATGATCAGGAAAACGATGGTAATGCTGCAGTGTTTTTTCTAGCTGGGTTAAAAACAAGCTACGATTAGGGAGGCCTGTTAATGAGTCGTGATGCGCATCATGATAAAGCTGTTGCTCTACTTTTTTACGCTCATCAATTTGCATTTGTAAATGTAGATTAGCTTGCTGCAGCGCTTTTGTTTTTTCGTTAACTCGATACTCTAACTCTTGGTGGCTAGATTTAAGTGCTTGAGTGGCTAATTTAGTTTGTAAAACCGTGGCAATTTGGTGTGATACAAATGTAATAAGCTCGCAGTCGTCTTTGCTAAAAATATGATTGTTATTATACGCTTGGCATGCAATTAAGCCGATAACCCCTTGCGATGTTTTAAGCGGAGCACCTAGCCAGCTGGTGGCCATTTGCTCCTCTGGTACCGGTTTATTTCGTTGTACATCACCACTTTCTAATAGCTCTTTGGCTCTACTAGGGTGTATAAGTTGGGTCTGCTCGCTGCTAATAACCAGTTCGCTATAACCTTTTGCAAACGGCCTTGGCTCGGTGTTGTCTTTAAATTCATCCACACAGTACGGGAAGCTAATCCAACCAGTCTCTTTGTTATAAAGTGCAATGTATAAGTTTTCTGCGTATGTAATGGTTTTTATTATTTGATGAATTTTTACATAGGCATCATCTAAGTTTTGCGCTTGTGTTGCCAACTCCGATATTTTAAACAAAATTTGTTGGCGTTGTAGTGCGCGTTTTCGTTGTTCAATTTCTAGGTTTAGCGCATCATTACTTTGCGTGAGCGCACGGGTGCGAATTTTTACTTCAGATTCGAGCAGCTCTCTTTTTTTAACTCGCTCTATGGCTGTGGCTAAGTATAAAGACATTACCTCGAGTAAATGCACTTGCTGACTGCTGTAATCTTGGTGTTTATCGTAACTTTGCGCAGCAAGTACGCCAATAATGTTTTGCTCTTGATAGATAGGAACACCAACCCAGTACTCAGCAGGTGAGCCTAGTGCTTTAAACAAGCCGTTTTGTGCAGCGCTTTGCATCTCTTGTTTGGTAAAGCAGGTGGTTTTGCCAAGCTTATAAACGTAGCCTGTAGCGCCTTCTTCAAAACTATTATCTTGATTGAGGGCGACTGATATACCATCTTTTTCATCGCAAAAATAAGAAAGTTCCAGGGCATGAGTATATTGATTAGCAAGCACCACGTAAAAGCTTTTACTAGGTAGGTATGCTTGTAAAATGTCATGGATAGCGGGGTAAAGTAAGGTTAATTCGGCAACAGAGCTTGCTTGCTCTGATAGCTGGATCAGGGCATTTTGTAAGTGGTGAGATTGCTTATACTTTTCTAATAGCGCTTTAAGACGTTTATTTTGGTGCGCTAGTTTACTCGGTGCCGCGGGCTTATCTTCCGATGACATGAATCATATTATTTTATTATTGTATGTTTATTAAACGTATAATTTCACTTTTAGTTGCGATCGTCAAGTAACTAATGCCCTAAAACAGCAACTAAAAAGATTATTTTGGGAATAAAAAAAGGCCTATTATAAAAATAGGCCTTTTTAAATTAATCACCCTAGTTATCAGGGGCTTAATTAAATTATTTAGATGTCATGAAATCAATAGCTGCGCTAATCTCATCATCAGAACAATCCATACATGTTCCTTTTGGCGGCATCGCATTAAAACCGTTGATAGCGTGATCAAGCAGTACATCTTTACCTTTAGCGATACGCGGTGCCCAGTCATCAGCTGATTTAGGTGCACCTAGTGCGCCAGTACCGTGACAGGCAAAACATGCGCCTTGGTACACTTGCTCACCAGAGCGAGGGCCAGTAGGAGCTGCGGCTGCAGCAGCTTTCTCGCCTTCAAGATAAACAGCGCCAACTGGTGCTAAACGTTTTTTAATCGCATCTTCAGTCATAGAGTTATCATATGGCTGTGCGTATGCGGTGGTTGCTAGCACTAATAATGCTGCAGCTGATAGTTTTTTCATTTTGCCTTGCTCACTTCGATTTGAACGTGATCAATCACGATTATAGATGACGGAAATTAAACCGATTATACCTTTGTGTAACAATTTATAAAACGCCCACTGGTGTTTTTATCGATAAAACTGGCTAATTTTTGCGTTAACGCAATAAAATTGCATGTTTCAGTTAACAAACATTTATAATCGGTGGCTTAGTAAATCATTATTTAAGCTAATGCTAGTACGTTTTTAACCAGTTTTTCGATCCCTGCATCGGCATCTAAAATAGACTGCGCCAGCATATAAGCAGGGGTGGTAACGAGTTTATTGTCCTCATCAATCACAATATCATCAACCGCACAGGCTGCGTGAGTAGAGCCTAGCTGGGTTAAAGCGCTTGCGGTCTGTTCATCATTACCTATGGTTAAAGTAGCCTTGGGATATATAAACGGAATTAAAGCCGGCGCAATACACATGTAGCCAGCGGCTTTTTGTGCATTAGCAAATTGTTTACATGCCTCTAATACTAGGTCGTTTATCTGCGCATCAGCGCCTTTAACGGCAAAATCACATAAGTTTTTAGCGGCGCCAAATCCCCCTGGTACTATTAACGCATCAAATTCAGATGCCTTTAATTCGCTTAGTGATTTTATATCACCACGGGCAATGCGTGCTGCCTCAGTGAGTACATTACGGTTGCTTGGCATTTCTTCACCGGTGAGGTGATTAATAGTGTGAAGTTGTTCTATATCAGGAGCAAAACATTGATATGCAGCACCGTTTTTAGCTATGTGCAGCAGTGTTAATACTGCTTCGTTTATTTCACTGCCATCGTACACACCACAGCCGGCTAATATTACAGCTATCTTTTTCATGCTTTTGTGCTCCTCAAGTATTTTAAATAAGTCGTTTGGATGAAGTTTAACACGGGCCAAAACACACACTAAAATAATTTTTTAGTTTAAAAAGTATTCGCAGTGCAAGTTGTATTGCGGTTTATGCCATTTTTGCCAGTGCGCTTGTAAAAAAAATTATAAAGGATCGCTATGATCTTTGATCCATTATGCTAGAATACTCCTCCGGTTATTTAAATGGATACAAATAACTAAAGTGACTAACAGCGGATGTATCAGTTAGAAAACCTTTTTCCACATTGGTTTTAAAATAATAAAAAAAGAACCTCGTATTATCTTTTTTAAACAAAACAAGCAGTTATTTATTTTTCTAAGCATTTTATTATGCATTGGAGGAATAGCTCGTGGCTGTTATCTACAAAGTTATCCACAGGTTGCTCCGCAATAATTATGGCTACTAAGCGTAATTCACTGTCGTTTTATTCACAACCTTATGGCATGCTTGTAATAATATTACTTTTTTGTATTTAGGATCCAAATTCACCATGGCTCAGATCCCCGAAAACCCGCTAATTTTAGTTGATGGCTCTTCATATTTATTTCGTGCTTATCATTCTCCACCGCATTTAACCAACTCTAAAGGTGAAGCAACTGGCGCTATTTATGGCGTGGTAAACATGCTTAAAAGTTTGATCAAACAATATGATCCGAGCCACATGGTAGTGGTGTTTGATGCCAAAGGCAAAACGTTCAGAAACGACATGTATAGCGAGTATAAAGCTAACCGTCCGCCTATGCCTGACGATTTACGAACGCAAATAGCGCCACTGCACAGTATTATTAAAGCGATGGGCTTTCCGCTAATTAGTATTGAAGGGGTTGAAGCCGACGATGTTATTGGTACGTTTTCACGAATAGCGACTGAGCAAAAGCGCCATGTATTGGTTTCTACTGGCGATAAAGACATGGCTCAGCTAGTTAACGAGCATGTTACGCTAATCAATACCATGACCGACAGCATTTCAGATCCTCAAACCGTTGTTGAAAAATTTGGTGTGGGCCCCGAGCTAATCATCGACTATTTAGCGCTAATGGGAGATAAGGTTGACAACATCCCAGGTGTTGAAGGCTGTGGACCTAAAACAGCTGTTAAATGGCTTCAAAAATATGGATCGCTTCAAGGTGTAATTGATAATGCTGGCGATATTAAAGGCAAGATTGGTGAGAAGCTTGCAAATGCCCTTGATCATTTACCACTTAGTTATGAACTTGCCACCATTAAATGTGATGTTGAGGTAGAGTCAGACCTAGATACCTTTAAAGTACAAGAGCCAAATAAAGATGAGCTTATTGCACTGTATGGTGAGTGTGAGTTCCGCCGCTGGTTAGCTGAGCTGCTTGATAATCCAAAAGATGCAGAAAAAGCGCTCCCTACTGAGGCAAATGAACTGCCAAAAGTAGAAGATGCACATTACGAAACTATCTTAACCGAATCACAATTTGATACGCTTATTGAGCAGCTAAATAGCGCTGAGTTATTTGCCTTTGATACCGAAACAACCAGCCTTGATTACATGCAAGCGCAGTTAGTAGGTATGAGCTTTGCTGTAAAAGCAGGCGAAGCTGCTTACTTACCAATTGCACACGACTACCCGGGTGCACCAGAGCAATTAAGCCTTGAATATGTAATGCAAAAGCTTGGGCCAATCCTCGCCGATGCTAACAAAGCTAAAGTAGGGCAAAACCTAAAATACGACAAGAGCGTACTGGCTAATGCAGGCTATGAGCTCAATGGCATTAAGTTTGATACTATGCTTGAGTCGTACGTATTTAATAGCGTGGGCACTCGCCATGATATGGATTCATTAGCGCTTAAATACTTAGGCCATAAAAACATTAGCTTTGAAGATATAGCCGGCAAAGGGAAAAAGCAGCTTACCTTTAATCAAATTGAGCTTGAGCAAGCTGCGCCTTACGCAGCAGAAGATGCCGATATTACACTGCGTTTACACAAAGTACTTTGGCCAAAATTAGAAGCTGATGAGAAGTTAAAGTCAGTATTTGAAACAATAGAAATGCCATTAGTGAATGTTATTTCTGATATTGAACGCACCGGCGTAGCAATTGATAGCAACATGCTGGCGGCGCACAGCCAGCGTTTAGGCGAGCGTTTACTTGAACTTGAAAAAGAAGCGTTTGAGATAGCTGGCGAACCATTCAACCTAAGCTCGCCAAAGCAGCTGCAAGTACTTTTATTTGAAAAACTTGAGCTGCCAGTCATTAAAAAAACACCTAAAGGTGCACCTTCAACGGCTGAAGAAGTGCTACAAGAACTTGCTCATGACTACCCATTGCCTAAGGTGATTATTGAGCACCGTGGTTTATCTAAGCTTAAATCAACCTACACCGATAAATTACCACTAATGGTTAATGAGAAAACACAGCGCGTGCATACTTCTTATCATCAAGCTGTTACGGCCACAGGGCGTTTGAGTTCTACCGATCCTAACTTACAAAATATCCCTATTCGTTCTGAAGAAGGACGCCGTATACGTGAGGCATTTGTAGCGGCACAAGGCTATAAAATTGTGGCTGCCGATTACAGTCAAATTGAGCTGCGTATTATGGCGCATTTATCGCAAGACAAAGGGCTACTAAATGCCTTTGCTAATGGGTTAGATGTACACAGTGCAACCGCTGCTGAGGTATTTGGGGTTGAGCTAGAGGATGTAACCACAGATATGCGTCGTAAAGCTAAAGCAGTAAACTTTGGGTTAATTTACGGCATGTCAGCCTTTGGTTTAGCGCGTCAGCTTGATGTGCCACGCCACGAAGCGCAGCACTACATAGATAAATACTTTGAGCGTTTCCCTGGGGTACTTGAGTACATGGAAACAACCCGCGAAAAAGCGGCCGAGAACGGGTACGTAGAAACTATTTTTGGGCGTCGTTTACACTTACCCGAAATTAATGCACGTAATGGAGCTCGCCGTAAAGGCGCCGAACGCGCAGCAATCAATGCACCAATGCAAGGCACAGCCGCTGATATTATTAAAAAAGCAATGCTGAGCGTGCATAGCTGGGTTAATCAACAAGCTCCCAATACCATTAAGTTACTTATGCAAGTACATGATGAATTGGTGTTTGAGATTAAAACCGATTGTGCGCAAGCATACACAAAGCAGATTTGTGAGCTAATGTCGCAAGCGGCTAGCTTAGATGTCCCTTTAATTGTAGAAGCTGACGAAGGTGAAAACTGGGAACAAGCCCACTAACCTAAAACATGCTTATATTTTAAAGCGCCGCAAGGCGCTTTTTTATTGCCTCTAAATAACTCACTCAATTAAGCGAATCGATATAAGTATTTCTACGCGTAAACAAAGTTTAGTTAAAAGTAGGTTAATTTAAGCAACTATTTGTATTAAATAGTTATATGTTCGTCAATTCGAACTATTTTGGCGGAATATCATTGTATTTTTATGCGCGCTTTTGCTAAAGTGCGCGCGTCCTCATCCTGTAGGACATCCTGTTGATGATGCATCTGAAAAGGTGCAACAAATTGATAGCTTCTCCCCAGTTTGCTATATCGGCCTGCTTGTTTTAAGCAGGCTGCTTTTTCTTCCTCATTAGATTGCCCTTTAAAGCTAAATAGCACCGCTAAGCGCTTTTTTACTATTCACACTTTATGCTCATTTATGTTTATTATTTTTTGTGCCATACCTTGCGCGCCCTCAAACGGGTATATGTATAAAGCAGTTATAAAGCAAACGTAGGCAAGTAAAGCTATCTCACGAAATTATTAGCGTGGATGTAGCGGTATGGCCCTAAAAAGCATCAGTTATAGGCTGCTATATCGTTATTAATTTTTTATTAACAGTACGGGCTAAGTAATTTAGCGCCGTCTTTAATTTGAGGTGGTTTGCCCCTATTTCAGGTGATAGTATCGAAAGCGCTATTATTCTCATTTTATTTTAGGAGTGCGTTATGTTTAAAACGTTAGCCATTATCGGTTTATCGTTATCAAGTGTTGCTTTGTCTAATGCCGCTCATGCAGATTGGCAGCTAGTCAATGACAAGAGCCAATTAAGTTTTGTTTCTATCAAAAAAGACTCGATTGCTGAGGCACATCATTTTACTAACCTAGAAGGAACACTTTCAGACAGTGGTGCTTTTAGTGTAAATATAGACTTAACCTCTGCAGAAACACTGATCCCTATTCGCAATGAACGTTTAACTCAATTTGTATTTGAAGCGGCTAAGTTTCCTCATGCAGTTTTAACCGCGGATTTAAAAAAGCAATTAAGTAATATTAAAAAGCCGGGCCAGCATGTATTAAAAGAGGTTGATGCACAGCTTGATTTTCATGGTAATAAAAAGCCATTAAAAATAAATGTACTTGTTAGCAGTGCCGAAAATGGCGATTTAAGTGTGTCGTCGTTTACGCCTGTGATTGTAAATAGCCAAGACTTTGGTGTGACAGAAGGCGTTAAAAAACTACAGCAATTAGCTGGTTTACCTGGAGTTGCTACAGCCGTACCAGTTACTTTTGCGCTAACACTTAAAAAACAGTGATCTCGTTAACGGCGCTTAGTAAGCAATTAAGCGAGCCTAGCAAACCGTTTGATAGTTGGCAGCCTGCCCAGTGTGGTGAGCTGCCGATTATGATTAACGAGCAAGGGCAGTGGTTTTACGATGGCAGCGAAATTACTCGCCCCGCGATGGTAAAACTGTTTGCGAGTGTTTTATGCAAAGAAGGTGAGCAGTTTTATTTAAAAACACCCATCGAAAAAATAGCGATAGAGGTGCAAGATGCGCCTTTCGTTATCGTAAGCTGGCATATTGAGAGCACAGCGCAAGGGCAGGTTATGTGTTGTGTAGATAATTTAGCACGGCAATGGTTAATCAGTGCTGAGCAGCCTCTTTATATAAAAAACTATAAAAATGCAGCGGTGCCTTATTTGCAATTACCTTATGGGTGTAGCGCGCGGGTATCACGGAGTGTGTTTTATCAGTGGGCTGAAATAGCCGACGCTGATGAGCGCGGCTATTTTATAAAATCAGCAAGGGGAAAATTTTATCTTTCGTAGGTGCTTATTTTTAAGCGTCTGAGCTGTCTTCATCACTTTGCGGTGCAACAGCCACAATTGGCCCTAAATACCACTCATCTAGCTTTTTAGCGACTTCCGGTAAACCTGTTCCCTTAAGTGATGAAAAAGCGTGTACAGTAATATCACCGTCTAGTTCACTTAATTCACGGCGTACTTGCAGTACTTGTGCTTTACGCGCACCTTGCTTGAGCTTATCGGCTTTAGTTAAAAGCGCCAATACCGGGATTTCGCTGCCAATAGCCCAGTTAATTAAATCTTTGTCTAAATCTTTTAATGGGTGGCGAATATCCATTAATATAACAATACCTTTTAAACTTTGACGTTTTTGTAGGTACTCACCCAGTGACTTTTGCCACTTCTTTTTCATTTCAATAGGTACTTTAGCAAAACCATAACCGGGTAAGTCGATTAAGCGCATATCGTCTACTTCACCTAATTCAAAGGTGTTGATTAACTGCGTACGACCTGGCGTTTTACTGGTACGAGCAAGTTTTTGATCTGTCAGTGCATTAAGAGCACTTGACTTACCTGCATTAGAGCGACCTGCAAACGCGACTTCAATTCCCGTATCAGCAGGTAATTTAGTGATGTCTGGCGCGCTTGTTGCAAAAGACGCAGTATTATATTTGATACGAGATTTGAGCACAGGCTCTCCTAAAAACGTAAAAGTTAATCTTATTGAGCTAAATTCACTCAGGGCGCGTATTTTATACTATAAAGGATGTATTAAAAAGCGTATTTAAACACCTAAAAACTCTATAAATGGCACTATTAAAGCTGCTTAAAGGTTAATCTAGGTCAAAACCCTATAAATTATAAGCTTAATATGAGTAGAAAACGTGCCAGAGAATTTTTTATCGTGTAGAATACATGAATTACAACATCCATATTGTAGATGATACAGGGTCGGAAACAGAGAATTCACCATGAAAAAAATAGCACTATCTTTAACAATATTGCTTGGTGCGTTGTCAGCAAGCAACGCAACAGCATTTGATGGCGATGTAAACGCAGGTAAAGAAAAATCAGCAACGTGTGCGGCTTGTCACGGCCCAGACGGTAATGCACCGGTTAATATTTACCCTAAACTTGCAGGCCAGCACCCAGATTACATCCTTAAACAACTTAAGGATTTAAAATTAGGTATGACTTCAGGCGGTAAAGAAGGCCGTATGGATCCTGTAATGAGCGCGATGGCTATGCCACTTAGCGAACAAGACATGAAAGACCTATCTGCTTATTTTTCTTCATTGAACATGACTGAAGGCGCCACCCCTAAAGACGTGGTTGAAGTTGGTCAAATGCTTTACAAAGCAGGCGATGCTGAACGTGGTATTCCGGCTTGTGCGGCGTGTCATGGTCCGCGAGGCAATGGTTCGTCTCTTGCTAAGTTTCCTAAAATTTCTTTTCAGCACCCAGAGTACATTAAAGCTCAGCTAGAGAAGTTTCGTGATGGAACCCGTAAAAACGACCATAACGGTATGATGCAAGATATAGCGAAAAAGCTAACTGATAAAGATATTGAAGTACTATCTCAATACTTAGGTGGCTTACACTAAAGTCGTATTTATTTAGTATTAGCTAGTGTAATACTATGTAATATGATTAAAAAGCAGCTTGCGCTGCTTTTTTTGTGTCCACATTTTAACGATATCACCCTTTAGTTTGTGAGACATTTGCCATGCTCTTTTGTAAGAAATAACTTATTTTAAAAATATTATTACAGTTAAATTTATGTTTATTATGAGTTTTTTGTTTTTTATATATGCTCTATGTAAGAAAAATTATATAAACCAGTTGTAACAAAAATATTAACGGGTAAATTAACCACTGTCGCAAAACAACAATAACAACATGGATTATGCTAAAGGAAAATGGCGCGACACGACTGAATAGCACATTGAAGGTGCTACAAAAGGAAATAACAAGAAAGCGTCAGGATGACCGTAAATAATAAAATCTCAAGGAAGTTTAATAATAAAAACAAAATGGAATGTAACAAGGAAGGTTAAAATAATAACAATACGGACTGATAATAATAAAAATAATAAAGACTAAAAAAAGTCGAAGGGAGAAGTGTCCAGATAATGGCGCTCAGATTAGTAGGCGGTAGAGATGTTTTCTCTACCGCCTTTTTATTTGTCCTGTTACAATACCCACCGTTTAGCAATAAGCTAATGCGCTAATTCAACGAGCAACCCAAGCTTTAATGCGCAAATCGAATTCTTCTGGCTAGGCCAGCACTGCGATGCTCATGTTATGTGCCTCGCTCAAAACCTCTTAAGTGAGATGATCAAGATATGAGTAGAAAGAAAAAATCACGCAAAATTCCTTCAAACGGCCCTGTTCGTTTAAGCCAAGATAAGCTTAAAGAAATGCGTGCGTTAAAAGAGCAACGAGTTAAAAAGCCAAAGGGTGCTAAGCCTGGTTCTCGTAATGCACCTGAGCTATTAGATAGCGATACTAAAAAAGCAAACTCAGCGCCAAAAGATAAGCGCGTCGGCAGTAAAAAAGCCGTGCCTTTAGTGGCTAGTTCACCACAGCCGCAAGTAGAAATGAAGCGTAACTTAAAGCCAACAGTTGAGCTTAAAAAGGTTACAGAGCCAGAGCTTACGCCTGAGCAAGAGCTAGAAGCGCTTGAAAACGATGAGCGTTTACTTAAGCTCGTTGAGCGCCATGAGCAAGGTGAAATGCTGACGGGTAAAGATGCGAAGTACTTTAATAGCCGTATCGCTCGCCACCAAGTACTTTGTAAGTTACTAGGTATCGAAGATGAAGACGAAGATGAGTTTGAAGATGATTTTGAAGATAACTTCGAAAGCGACGGTAACTCAGATTTCGATAAGTACCTTTCAGATGATTTAGCCAATGAGTGGCTAGATGATGATGACGACAAATAGTAAGGGCGCTTAATGAGTACCGCAGTGATTGTAGCCTTGTTTGTAGGTGCTGTTATTATTGCTGGCTTAGCATTTTATGCAGGTCAGTTGCTCTATAAGCTTAACGCGCAAAAAAAGTTAATTGCGCAAAAGCAAGCTGAGCAACAGCAAAAGCTTAAGCAGTCGCGCTTAAAGCGTAACGCTAAACTTGCAGATAGCATTCATCTAATTGCTCGTGCAATGGCTGAAGAGCAATGTGAGTACTCTGAAGGCTGTTTACGGATTTGGGTTTTAATGTCTCAGTACGCTTTTGAAGATGAGCGAGATTTAACGCTAGCGTACCCAGGCATTTATAAAATGTATAACGTTGTGAAAGAAATGCCGACCCACGATGCACGCAAAAAATACTCTAAAAAAGAGATTTTTAAGCAAGATACAGCACGTTGGCGAGCTGAAGAAAACTTTAGTGATGAGATTAAAGCCGATTGCGACAAAATCATTGTTGAGTTTAAAGCTGCGCCGGGCAGCGAAAACATCGTGTTTAATTAAACCCTATAGAAAATACAAAAAGCAGACTCAGGTCTGCTTTTTTTATGCCTGCTTATCGTCACGTTTTTACCACCTCAAACGTGATAAGCGAATTGGTATAGCACTAATTAAATCACACGTGAGAAACGGGTTTTACTTATTTGCTTTTGTAAGTGAGCATCAAAGCACATACATATAATACGAATAAATAGATTTCCGCGAGGCGTGACGCGTATTACCTTATCGTTTATATGCACCATGTCATCGTCTATTAAAGGCTTTAGCGCCAACAGCGCATCCGCAAAATACTCATTAAAATGTATAGAATGCTTTTTCGCAAATGCGTGTGTGTCTAATTCAAACTGGCAAATAAGTGATTTAATAGCCTCTGCGCGTATTACATCATCGTGCGTTAAATGCATTCCTTTATGTATAGCACTGCCGGCTTGCGTTTCTATTTCGTGATAATAATGCTTAAGCACTTTTTGGTTTTGTAAAATGGCAGTGCCAATTTGCGAAATAGACGAGACCCCTAAACCTAATAAGTCGCAATTACCGTGGGTGGTATAGCCCTGAAAGTTGCGATGTAGCTGCCCTTTATTTTGCGCGACTGCAAGTTCGTTGTCGGCTTTTGCAAAATGATCCATACCAATAAACTGATAGCCTGCAAAGGTCATTTGCGCCAAGGTGTTTTTAAACATGGTTAGCTTGTCGTGGGCACTGGGTAAGTCAGCCTCTTTTATTTTACGTTGCGCTGCAAAGCGCTCTGGTAAATGTGCGTAATTAAATACAGAGACTCTATCTGGGTTTAAGGCAATTAGTTGCGCTATTGTTTTTTCAAAGCTTTGGGGTGTTTGTTTAGGTAGGCCATAAATCATATCTGCATTTATAGACTTAAAGCCAAGCTCGCGGGCTTGGGTTATCAGTGCTTTAACGGTATCTACTTGCTGCGTGCGGTTAACCGCTTGCTGTACCTCATCGTTAAAATCTTGAATACCAAAGGATACGCGGTTAAAGCCTAAAACCCGTAAGTGTATAAGCATATCTTTAGCAAGGGAACGTGGGTCTATTTCAATGCCTCGCTCAGTGTTGCGGGTAAAGTGAAAGTGCTGCTCTAATAAGTTAATTAAGCGCGTCATTTGCTTTACAGTTAAAAAGGTTGGCGTACCACCCCCTAAATGCAATTGCTCCACTGTGTAGTGTTTAAATAAAGGGGCATGTGCTGCTATTTCTTTTGTTAAATAATCTAAATATACATCGGCTTTAGACTGATGGCGTGTGATCACCTTGTTACATCCGCAGTAATAGCAAAGCTCACTGCAAAATGGGATATGAATATACAAAGAAAGTGAGCGACTAGAGGATGATTTTATAGCGCTAACAAGGTCTTGTTGCTGATACCCCTCGCTTAAAGATAAAGCGGTAGGGTAGGAGGTATAGCGGGGCCCTGACACGTTATACTTATTTATAAGAGTTTGATCCCATTTTGGAAGCTTTATCATCACGCGCACCTTATGTATTAATGAGGTGTTGAGTATAAAAAGCTTTTAAGGGAGGGGTTTTGATCTACAACAAAAAAGGTGCCTAAGCACCTTTTTAAAATAGTATTTTTTGTTAATACGTTATGTTGTGGGCATCTTTTAAGTATTGAAACAATTCTTTATAGCCCTTGCCTGGCTTTTCAGCTTTAACTTCTTTAGCGGCGTTGCGTACCAATTGGCGCATTTTTTGGCGCTCAAGGGTCGGGTATTGCTCAATAGTTTCGTTAATTAAATCATCGCCTTGCTCAATTAAGTCGGTACGTAATTGCTCAATTTTTTTAATTAAAACCTCAGCTTGGTTATTTTTATTAAGCATTACGTCAATAATGGCTTTAATTTCTTCAACGTTTTCTACTGTGCGTAGCGTTTTAGCAATGTAATTTAAGTGGCGGCGGTACGCATCGCTTTTATTACTGATTTTATCAGCAACTACCATGGCTGCTTTCAAATCGTCATTGAGTGGTAAGCGTTCGCGTTGCTTTTTCCCCATTTTAGCAATTTCAGAACCTAACTGATGAAACTCTTGCGCGTCGCGCTTTAGTTCACTTTTTGATACGTAAATAATTTCTTCTTCAATTTCAGCAGGCTTGCCTTTTTTCTTCGCCATGGGGTGCTCTTAAGTAAAAATAACTTTTGCCATTATACGCGATTCTTTTAGTGATTAATATTAGCTGATGTGGTGCAGTGAGTGTGTTAGCATTTAAAGATAAGAAATGCGTGCAATATTGCCTTAAGGCTCAGGACTTAATTTATGAAAAGCCAACAACACGATCCAATTTATTCTCAAATCTCTCATGTAAAAGATGCCGTAGCTGAAGTGCTCGAGCATGCTAAAAAATTGGGTGCCACTGCCGCAGAAGCTGCTATGTCTAGTACATCGGGTTTATCGGTAAGCACACGCATGGGTGAAGTAGAAACCATAGAGTTTAACCAAGATGGTGGTTTAGGTATCAGTGTTTATGTAGGGAATAATAAAGGCTCGGCGTCTACTGCTGATCTAAACCCAAAAACACTGCGCACGGTAGTAGAAAAAGCCATTGATATTGCCAAATTTACCTCAGACGACCCTTTTAATGGTATTGCCGATAAAGAATTGCTCGAGTTTGCCCCTAAGGACCTTGATTTATATCACCCGTGGGATGTAAGCCCTGAGCAAGGTATTGAGCTATGTCACGCTGCAGAGCAAGCCGCTTTAAATGCTGATGAGCGTATTGTTAATTCAGATGGTGCAAGTTTTTCATCGCATCAAGGCTTACGTGTGTATGGTAATAGCCATGGTTTAATTGCTGGTTTTCCACGTACGCGCCACAGCATTAGCACTATGGTAATAGGCAAAGAAGGCGAGCACATGCAGCGCGACTCTGCTTATACTGTTGCTCGCGATCAGGGCGGACTTAACGACGCTGCTGCGGTAGGCCTAGAAGCCGCCACCGAAACTCTGGCTAAACTAAATAGCCAAAAGCTGGGTACTATGAAAGTCCCTGTTATTTTTAGAGCCGATATTGCCAACTCATTGTTTGGCCATTTAGTGTCGGCAATTGGCGGCGGGGCGCTTTATCGTAAATCGAGCTTTTTACTCGACAGCCTAGGCACCCAAGTATTTAGTAAGAGCGTTAATATTGCTGAGCGTCCTCATATATTAAAAGGATTAGCGTCGTCGCCATTTGATAGCGAAGGGGTAAAAACGATTGACCGTGAAATTATTCAAGGCGGTGAGCTGCAAACGTACTTATTAGCAAGTTATGCAGCGCGTAAACTAAATATGGCTCCAACAGGCCATGCAGGCGGTATTCATAACTGGTTAGTTGAGCAAACGCACAACGATTTATCGGCTTTATTAAAAACCATGGGAACAGGCTTATTAGTTACCGAGCTGATGGGGCAAGGCGTAAACACCGTTACGGGTGACTACTCGCGTGGAGCGGCTGGTTTTTGGGTAGAAAACGGTGAAATTCAGTACCCTGTTAGTGAAATTACCATTGCCGGAAATTTAAAAGACATGTTTAAAGGTATTTCGGCCATAGGGGGCGATATTGAGCGCAGAGGCGGCATTCAAACCGGCTCAGTACTTATAGAGCAAATGCAAGTAGCAGGCGCATAATAGCAATTTGCAATAATACGTAATTAAGCGAATTGGTATAATATAAAAGCACATATTAAAGCCGAGCATTTAAACGCTCGGCTTAAACGTGCTTTATTTAAATTTTTGAGGTGTTGAATGGCTAAAGATAGGTACGCACCAAAACCCCTGACTGACATTATGGCAGGCCTTAATAATCGCTTATCGGCTTATGCAGGTAAAAGCCAAGCGCTTGACAAGCAACAGGTGTTGCTCAAAGAGTTTTTAGGCCCAAAGCTTGCTGAAAAATGCCGTGTGAGTAATTACCGTGATGGCACGTTGATGATTGAAGCTGTATCGGCGGCAATTGCCCTTAAACTTAATTATTTAAAAATGGATATGCAGTCGCATTTTAGAGCGGCAGGCATGGCAGAGCTCGGACAAATTAAAATTGTTGCAAACCCTCAAGCAACAGCGCGCTTAAGCCCAACTGCAGATAAACCCGGCCCCGCAGGTAAAGCACCTGGCAATTCAAGAAAAATGAGCCAGCAAACTTCAGATTACCTTAATGCCATTGCTGCATCAGCGCCCCCTTCGCTGAAAGAAAAGCTAGAGCGCCTTGCTCGCCATGGTAAAAAATAACTCGCAAAAGCGCGATTATGGTTGTTGGTAGGGCTATTTTGTTACCTCGTCTCATAGAAAATACTTTGTTACATATTCTATTTTATTGTTTCTTTAATGGGGTTTATCATACAAATTCGGCGTGTTGTTTTAACCGCCTAAATATTAATTTCATTAAGTGAAAGCATCGCAGGGCGCTTTTATTTTTTCTCTGGCATGCAATAGTTTAATGAAATAGATATTTTATTCTTTACTAACAAACGGAATAATTATGAAAAAAGTAACTATTACCGCTGCAAGTATCGCACTTGCACTGGGCCTAGTAGGTTGCGGTGAAAAACAACAAGAAACGCAAGTGGCCGACACCGCTGCCGTTACAGCACCGGCAGAAAAAACGCTTGAGCTAGGTGTAAACCTTGCCAATATGGATGAGTCGGTTCGTGCACAAGATGACTTTTATTACCATGTAAATGGACAGTGGCTTGCTAAAACAGAGATCCCTGGCGATAAGTCGAACTACGGCTCGTTTACACAGTTATACGACGAGTCGCAAAAAGCGATGAAAACAGCGCTTGAAAGTGCCGCTAATAATAGCAGTGCTAAAAAAGGCAGCGATGAGTACAAAATTGGTGCTTTTTACAAAAGCTACATGGATAAAGACACACGTGATGAGTTAGGTATTACACCTTTACAACCTTCACTTAATACCATTGATAGCCTAGATTCAAAAGCTGACCTTGCTCCTTTAATGGCTAAAATTCAGCAGCAAGGTGCGAGCTTACCATTTGGCTGGTTTGTAAATAACGACGCTAAAAATTCAAGTGAATACGCGTTGTACTTATCGCAATCTGGACTTGGCTTACCTGATCGTGACTATTACTTAAAAGATGATGAAAAATTTACTAAAATTCGCGCATCTTACGAGCAATACATAACCGATATTTTAGCTAAATCTGGCGTTGAAAATGCCGCTGATGCCGCGAAAAACGTTATCGCATTTGAAAGCGCTTTAGCTGAGGCGCAATGGAGCCGAGTACAAAGCCGTGATGCAACTAAGTCATACAATAAAATGACCGTAGCTGAGGCAAATAAGCTAACAGGCGACTTTGATTTAGCTGCATTTTTCAAAAGTGCTGGGGTAGATACCTCAGACATTATTGTACGTCAGCCAAGCTACTTAGAAGGGTTTGCTGATGTGTACAAAGAAACAGATTTAGCAACGTGGAAAAACTACTTAAAGTTTCATTTTGTAAGTGGTTACGCGCAGTTACTGAGCACTGACTTGGTTGATCTTAAATTTGATTTTTACAGCACCACATTACGTGGCGTAAAAGAGCAAGCGCCACTTTGGAAAAAAGCGGTTGATGCATCTAACAGCGTACTTGGCGAAATTTTAGGTAAAGTATACGTAAAAGATAACTTCCCGCCTGAAGCAAAAGCACGTATGGAAGAGCTGGTAGATAACGTTATTAAAGGTTACGGCGTTGCTATTGAAAACCTTGAGTGGATGAGCCCTGAAACCAAGCTTGCAGCCCAAGAAAAGCTAAACAAATTTACCCCAAAAATTGGCTACCCAGATAAGTGGAAAGACTACTCACAGCTGAGCATTAACCCTGATGAATTAGTGGGTAACTACATACGTTACAGTCAGTGGGCTTATAGCGACATGATTGCTAAATTAGGCAAGCCAGTGGACCGCTCTGAGTGGCACATGACGCCACAAACAGTGAATGCTTACTACAATCCAGTAAATAACGAAATTGTATTCCCAGCTGCTATTTTACAGCCACCGTTCTTTAATTTAGAAGCCGATGACGCTGTAAACTACGGTGCAATTGGCGCAGTAATTGGCCACGAGCTAGGTCACGGTTTTGACGACCAAGGTGCTAAATACGATGGTGACGGTAACTTACGTAACTGGTGGAGTGAGTCTGACCTTAAACAGTTTGAAGAGCGTACCGGCGCGTTAGTAGCGCAATACAACGAATATAAACCATTTGAAGATGCGGGTGTTAACGGCGAGCTTACCCTTGGCGAAAACATTGGCGACCTAGGTGGTTTAACGGTGGCTTATAAGGCGTATCAATTATCGTTAGGTGAGAACAAAGCGCCTGTTATTGATGGCTACACCGGCGATCAGCGTTTCTTTATGGGTTGGTCACAAATTTGGCGTCGTAAGTACCGCGATGAAGAGCTACGAAACCGCTTAATGACAGACCCGCATTCACCAAGTCACTACCGTGTTATCGGTATCTTGTCGAACATGCCTGAGTTTTACCAAGCGTTTGACGTAAAAGAAGGCGACAAAATGTATATCAAACCAGAAGACCGCGTAAAAATTTGGTAATTGATAGCCTGTTAGTTAACTTGAATCTGGTTAAGAGATAAATTACCCAGCTTTTAGGTTAGTAAATAAAAGCCAGTAAGTGTTTAGCTTGCTGGCTTTTTTATATTTAAATACTGAGTACTAATACCAATGCGCAATAATACTTAATTTAGGGCTACTGCATGAGTGTTTTATGCATCCAGCTTTGATTGCTTAAAATATTTTTATACAAAGCCAGCTGGTTTTGCGCACGTTCTAAATTATGTTCTGCATGGGTGGTTTTAAAGTACACGTCGTTATTTAAGTAATCAGTTAAAAACCGCACACTGAGCATTAGCGGCATAACTTTAGCGCCAAGTAGCAAACTTGCTTGCTCTTTGTTGCTAATAGCCGATTTAAGGGGGGCAAGGTAGCCTTTAACAAGCGCTGTAAATACCTCTTTGCGAATAACCACTTTATCAATATTAATCGAATCTTCTGCCTCAGCGCAGCAAAATGTGCGCACCATGTCTCCAAAATCATACAATAAAAAGCCTGCCATACATGTATCTAAATCGATAACTGCTTTTGCTTTATATGTATTGCTGCAATACAGCATATTATTTATTTTAGTGTCGTTGTGGCACACCCGGGTGGGCAAATCGGCTGTTACGTCAGCGAGTTCTTTTACTAAATGCTGTTGTGCAATGCAGTAGTCAATGTCGCTTTTACACTGCTGCAGCCGCTCTTTAGTGGCGGTGCTAATAGCTGTATTAAGCTGCTCAAAGCGCATAGCTAAGTTATGGAAGTCAGTAATAACAGGGCAGAGGCTTGATGCGTCAAAATCGAGCAAGGCACGTGTAAAGGTGCCAAATGCAAATGCGGCTTGCTGTGCGTGATGGGGCTCTGTAACCACATCTTCGCTAATACTTTGGCTAATAAAATTAAGCACGCGGTAGTACGAGTTGTTAATTGTAATAAGGTATTCACCTTGGTAAGTACTTATATGCTTAACAATGTCGAGCGGGTAAGTATTTGCTTGTTGTTTAGCGCTTAGGTGCTGCTCAATTAACTGTGCGTTATTAACCAGTTGTGCTGGGTTTTTAAATACATGGGTATTGAGCTTTTGAACAACAAATTGCTGCGCAGCATTAGTTAACAGCCATGTGGTGTTTATATGTCCGCTGCCTAAAGAGCTCACCTGAGTAAGCTCAGGGTTTAGCGCTAATAGCTCACTTAATTTATTTTGTATTGCTGTATTCATGTGCTTTACGCGTATCGCGTTTGTATTTTTTCGATAATCTCGGCGTTAGCAGCAGGGAACTCATAGTTACTAAGCTCATTAATAGCGACCCATTCACTTGGTTGCCCTTCGGCGCCATGAGCTTCACCGCTAAAGTTACTCACAACGTGAATATCAAGCTTTACACATTTATCGCCATAGTCATGTTCAATTACCATAAGTTGGCTAGAGCTATGAATGGTAATGCCAACTTCTTCACTTAGCTCACGCTTAAGTGCAGCAAATACGCTCTCGCCAGCTTCTACTTTCCCGCCTGGAAATTCCCATAAGCCACCTTGATGTTGCTCATCAGCACGCTTGCAGATAAAGATGGCGTTATTTTTTTTTATTACGCCTACCGCTACATTTACAATTTTTGTTGTCATGTTTTTTCTCCATAAAAAAAGCGACGCTAGCGTCGCTTTTTAATTACATACAATGCGTCGTTACTTTAATTTACCACAACATTGCTTAAACTTTTGTCCTGAGCCACACGGACACGGATCGTTACGGCCAACTTTAGGCGCTGTTCTTGCCATTACAGTTGCGCTTTGAGGTGCTTCACCGCCTACATGTTCAGCTTCTTCGTGTTGGTACTCGCGAGGGGCATTTTCACTTTTACGGTGTTGCTCTTCTACTTTTTCAACATCTTCTTCGGCACGAACTTGTACTTTACTTAAAATGCCCACTACATCAACTTTTAAGTTTTCAAGCATTTCGGTGAATAGCTCAAACGACTCGCGCTTGTATTCTTGCTTAGGATTCTTTTGTGCATAGCCACGTAAGTGAATACCTTGGCGTAAATGATCCATTGCAGCAAGGTGATCTTTCCAGTGCTGATCAAGACTTTGAAGCATAATCGCTTTTTCAAACTGACGTAGTACAGAGTCGCCAACTTGCTCTTCTTTTTGCTTGTAAGCTTGCTCAACCGCTTGCTCAATACGCTCACGAAGTTTTTCTTCGTATAGTTTATTGTCATCAGCTAACCACTGCGTGATAGGCAGCTCAATCAGGAAGTCTTGTTTTAAGCGCTCTTCAAGGCCTGGTATATCCCACATTTCAGCAAGGCTTTGTGGTGCAATGTATTGATCAATAACACCGGCAAGTACATCACCACGGATTGCTGTAATGGTTTCTGAAATATCGCCTTCTTCAAGCAGCTCGTTACGTTGAGAGTAAACAACACGACGTTGATCGTTTGCTACATCATCGTACTCAAGTAATTGTTTACGTACATCAAAGTTACGTGCTTCTACTTTACGCTGAGCGTTTTCAATTGCACGGTTAACCCAAGGGTGCTCAATGGCTTCGCCGCGTTGCATGCCTAGTTTACGCATCATGTTAGTCATGCGCTCGCCGGCAAATATACGCATTAGCGCATCATCCATCGATAAGTAAAAACGGCTAGAGCCGGCATCACCCTGGCGACCAGCACGGCCACGTAATTGGTTATCTATACGGCGCGATTCATGACGCTCAGTACCAATAATGTGTAAACCGCCAGCGTCAATTACTGCATCGTGGCGAATTTTCCACGCTGCTTTAATTTCAGCAATTTGCTCATCTGTTGGGTTTTCTAGTTTTTCAACTTCGCTGTTCCAGTTACCACCAAGCACAATATCGGTACCACGACCGGCCATGTTGGTTGCAATTGTTACAGTACCTGGTAAACCAGCATCCGATACGATGTCAGCTTCTTGCGCGTGGAATTTAGCATTAAGTACGTTGTGCTTAATTTTTTCTTTGCGCAAAAACTGCGATAAATACTCAGAGCTTTCAATCGAAATAGTACCTACAAGTACAGGCTGTCCGCGCTCTTGGCAATCTTTAATATCGGCTAAAATAGCTTCGTATTTTTCTTCTTGTGTTAGGTAAACTAAATCGGCGCGATCATCACGGATCATCGGCTTATTAGTTGGCATAACAACCGTGTCTAGGCCGTAAATAGATTGAAACTCAAATGCCTCAGTATCGGCTGTACCTGTCATACCGGCTAAGGTTTCGTATAAACGGAAGTAGTTTTGGAAAGTGATTGAAGCCAGTGTTTGGTTTTCGTTTTGAATTTTTACACCTTCTTTAGCTTCAACAGCTTGGTGTAAACCTTCAGACCAACGACGACCTTCCATTGAGCGCCCTGTGTGCTCATCGATAATAATGACTTCGTTTTCTTTAACAACGTAATCAACATCTTTTTGATAAAGCTTATGGGCACGAAGTGCGGCATACACATGGCTCAGTAAGGTAATGCTACCGGCTGAGTAAAGCGAGTCGCCTTCTTCAATTAAGCCACGTTCAGTAAGTAGATCTTCTACTTTAATTTGACCGCGCTCAGTTAAATGAACTTGCTTAGACTTTTCGTCGATTGTGTAATCGCCATCACCTTCAATGCCTTCTTCGTCTTCTTTTTCTTGAAGCTCTAAAAGCGGCACTATTTTATTGATTTCGATGTATAGCTCAGAGCTATCTTCAGCTGGGCCTGAGATAATAAGTGGTGTACGCGCTTCATCAATTAAGATTGAATCCACTTCATCCACTACCGCATAAAACAGTGGGCGTTGTACACGCTCATCAATGCTAAATGCCATGTTGTCACGTAGGTAGTCAAAACCAAACTCGTTATTAGTACCGTATGTAATATCGGCACTGTAAGCTTGTTTTTTCTGTTGTGGCATCATGCCTGGTACGTTACAGCCCACAGTAAGGCCTAAGAACTCAAATAACTCGCGGTTTGTTTCAGCATCACGTTTAGCAAGGTAGTCGTTCACGGTAATTACGTGCACGCCTTTGCCTGTTAAGCCATTTAAGTAGGCTGGGAGTGTGGCTGTTAGGGTTTTACCTTCACCGGTACGCATTTCTGCAATACGACCTTGATGTAAAACCATGCCGCCTAATAGCTGTACGTCAAAGTGACGCATGCCATTTACACGCTTTGACGCTTCGCGTACCACAGCAAATGCTTCTGGTAGAATGTCGTCAAGGCTTTGTCCGTTATCGTAACGTTCTCTAAACTCAGCTGTCTTAGCTCTTAAATCTTCATCAGAAAGCGCTTCTAATTGCGTTTCTAGCGCATTAATTAGCGCGACCGTCTTTCTTAGGTTTTTAATAGTGCGGTCATTGCGACTACCAAAAATCTTGGTAAATAAATTAGATATCATGATAAAACCGTTACAATGTATTCTTTGTTAACCGACTGTCGGCTAACCCATTTTTTACAATTGGTAATTAATATGTACTTTTACATAACCTGTAGAACATATTAATTAGCAATTTTGTATTAAAGAGCCTCAAAGCACTGTTTAATACGTGTGCTACTATACCAGACTCTGCCAAACAACAAACTATCTCAACTAAAAGATGTGTATTAAAAACAGAAAAATTTGATCTGATGCGTAAAAACCACTTTAACTGATTTAATTACGCTAAAAAATAGCAGCAAGTTGTGAAGATATGGTGTTAAAAAATTTAAAAACAAGAGTGCTAGGGCATGCTGACCTTGGGTGATTGAAATTCATTCAATCCACAAAGCTCAACACACCCTAGGTGGGTTAATTTATACTTAGTTACCCACCTTATTACGCTGTGCTTTTTAAAGTTTAAACTGATTAACCGTTTTGTTTAAGGCAACAGCAAGGTCGCTTAAATCGCGCGCTTCATCTGCTAAAATGTGTGCGTGATCAGCTGTGCTGTTTACTAAGCCATTAATTGCTGCAAGGCTGGTATTAATGTCCTCTGCGACAACGGTTTGTTGCTCAGTTGAAGTGGCAATTTGGTGGCTTTGGTCTTGCACTTTAGTTACCGACTGAGCAATGTTTTGTAATGAACTTAGCACTTCTTTTGTTTGTGATACTGAGCCTTCAGTTTGCTCTTGCCCTTGTAGCATCATTACCGACGCTTGTTGGGCAATTTGCTGTAAGCGAGAAATCATATTACGAATATCGTCTGTTGATTCTTGCGTACGGCTTGCCAGTGAACGTACTTCATCGGCAACTACCGCAAAACCACGGCCATGCTCACCTGCACGCGCAGCTTCAATGGCGGCATTAAGAGCAAGTAAGTTGGTTTGATCGGCAATGGAGTTAATTACATCCACTAATGCACCAATGTTATTACTTTCTTGCTCAAGCCCTGCTACCACTTTAGACGCTTCACCTATGTGTAGCGCAAGTTCGGTCATCACACGTTGTGCTTGAGTTGAGCGGTCAGCCCCTTCGGCAGTAATAGCTTGTACTTCTTCGGCGGCGCTGTTGGTATGCTGTGCGTTACGCGATATTTCAAGTACAGTGCTGGCCATTTCGGTCACGGCGGCACTTACGCTGTCTACTTGTTGTTTTTCTTGCTGTATTTCGGTGTTGGTTTGAGCAGACACGTTTTTAAGTTGCGCTGCGGCATTGGTTAACTGCTCAGCTTGTGCGGCTGTTTCTAGCATCATGGCGCGCAGCTTATCAATGAATGTATTCATGTGATTGGCAAGCTGGCCGACCTCATCCTGGCTGGTAATATTAATCTTTTGGGTTAAATCGCCTTCGCCCGATGCAATATCACGCATTATATTAGTTAAAGTGGTAATAGGCTGCGAGATCATGTGGGTTGCCCATAATATCATCGCTAGAATGATCACTAAAATAATCACCACTGCGGTGGTTGTGGTGGTAACCGCCTCATTAACGGGGGCTTCAATCATGCTGGTTGGGATCAGTATACCTACATACCAATCTAGATAAGGTTGCTCTAGTTGTAAGCGATGGTACACCACATAATACTCTTCTCCTTTTAAGGTCACCAATTGACTGCCTTCGAGGTTATTACGCATTTGTGCGTTAAGCTCTGTAAAGCCTGAAGTATTATTAAACTGGCTTTCAAGGCCATCTAGCCCTTCTTTACCTTTAGGGCCTTCGTCGGTGTTAGACAGCTTATGGCCGGTAGCATTTGAAAAGTGTACAACCTTTTGATTGCCATCAAGTAAAAAGCCATAGCCTTGGCCGTTAAAGCGAATACCTTCAACCATATCGTTGATTTTATTAAGCTGTAAATCAACGCCGCCCATACCAATAAGTTTACGCTGTGCGTTGTATACCGGCTGTTGTACAACTGCTGAGGCTACCCCAGTGGTTAAATCGACCGATATAGGACCTACGTAAAGTTTATTAATTTGCAGGGCTTCTTGCCACCAACCACGTTTATAGGCGTAGTAAGGTTGGCCATTGTAATGGCTGGTACGCTCGTTTTCTTTAAAGTATTCACCGGTGGTTGCTGATGCGAAAAACGCCGACAGTACATTTTCGTCATTTGAGCTAATGCGTACAAAGTCTTGATTAACTTCGTTGTAGCCGGGGGCATTTTTAATCGGCTGGTCGCGAGTATCCCAATTTTCAAAAAAATTAACTAAATGCGGGTTATTAACAAACGTAGAAACCAGCTTGCCATACTTTGCAAAGTAGCTTTGCATTGAAAGTTGTTCGCTTTGTAGGTAGCTTTGAGCTTCGCGCTCAATGTTTACTCTGGAAAGGTTAGCGATGTGATTTACAAAAAATGTTGAAGCAATAATTAGCAAAATGGTGATGGTGCCACCAATCAATAATAATATTTTCTTCCGTAATGATAAATTATTTAGCATAAGTGCACGTATTATTGTTTTTTAGTAGGTTGTATCTAATCATATCTTACTTTAAATCTCTATGAAGTTAGATAAAAAGCACTAATTATGCGTTTAAAATGAAGGGTTATGCAAAAATGGAAACAAAAGCTAATAAATTAGTAGTATTAGGCGCAGGCTGGTTGGGTCATACTTTGTGCCTACAAGCTAAACAGGCGGGTTGGCAGGTACAAGGTACGCATAGAAGTGATGAGCACACAGACGATTTTCAGCGTCAATTTGTACTGATTGATGGGCAACTAATACACCAAATAGATTTACACGATGCTTACTGGGTGTGTGCAATCCCGCCACGAAGCAGACACAGTGAAAGTAACTACCCAGAAACACTAAGCGCTGCACTTACTCTTTCTAAACAATTAAATGCAAAGGGCTTTATTTTGTGCTCATCTACCGGTGTGTACGACCAAGAGCCAGGTGTTTACACTGAAAGCAGTGAAATAAGTTGTACCAATGAGCGACAAATAAAACTATACGATGGCGAAGAAAAGGTGCTTGAGCAAGATGGTAAAGTACTGCGTTTAGCAGGGTTATTAGGACCTAACCGCGAGCCGGGGCGCTTTGTTGCTGGGAAAGAATTAAATTCATCGAGCCAGCAGGTGGTTAATATGGTGCATCAACAAGATGTGATAAACGCCATTTTTGCGGTAATAGAAAACTATAATTCGGGGCAAAATATTTATAACGTGGTAAATCCATCGCACCCAACTAAAGCGAATTATTATGCACAAAAGTGTGCAGAGCATGGCGGCGAAATGCCAACCTTTACCAGTAATGAAAGTGCTGAGCGCAAAGTACTTGGCTCAGCAATTGAAGCGTTAGGTTTTAGCTATCAGCATGGAATTTAAAATGCGATGGTAGTGGGTTGTGGTGAATAAAGTCGCACAATGCCCCTTGTGCTAAAAGCGTATTGGTTGCGTCTATATCGGGGGCAAAGTAGCGGTCTTTATCGTAGTAACTTACATGCTCGCGCAGCAGAGCTTTTGCTTTTTCTACTTGCGGTGAAGGTTTAAGTGGGGCTCTAAACTCAAGCCCTTGAACAGCTCCAAGCCATTCAATTGCTAATACCCCGCGGGTGTTATTGGCCATTTCCTTTAAGCGCCTTGCTGCAAAGGTTGCCATAGAGACATGATCTTCTTGATTTGCTGAAGTTGGCAGGCTGTCTACCGAGGCGGGGTGCGCAAGCGATTTGTTCTCGGAGGCAAGCGCAGCCGCGGTTACTTGGGCAATCATAAAACCTGAGTTAACTCCGCCGTTTTCAACTAAAAAAGGTGGCAGTGTAGAGAGGTTTGAATCAATAAGTAGCGCGATTCTTCGCTCTGCCAGCGCGCCTATTTCGGCAATCGCAATGGCTAAGTTATCAGCTGCCATGGCAACGGGCTCTGCATGAAAGTTACCACCGGATATAATATCGCCCACATCGGCAAATACCAGCGGGTTGTCGGTAACGCCGTTTGATTCACATAACAACACTTCTGCGGCGTGGCGTATTTGTGTTAAACACGCGCCGAGTACCTGAGGTTGGCAGCGAAGGCAGTAAGGGTCTTGCACTTTTTCGCAGTTTACGTGAGATTGGCTAATTTGTGATTCAGTACTAAGTAGCTCTCTAAATACACTGGCCGTATCAATTTGGCCGCGTTGCCCCCGTATTTCGTGAATGCGTGCATCAAAGGGCGCACGGCTACCCATTGCAGCTTCTATGCTAATAGAGCCTATAACACAGCTTTGTGCATATAAATCCTCTGCTTTGAAAAGCCCTTGTAACGCAAACGCGGTAGAGGCTTGTGTACCATTTAACAGTGCCAGTCCTTCTTTTGCGCCTAATGTAATAGGTGAAAGATTGGCAATTTTTAGCCCTTGAGAAGCACTTATAATTTCACCTTTGTGGCGCATTTTGCCTTCACCTAATAGTGGAAGGCACATATGAGCAAGAGGCGCTAAATCGCCCGAAGCACCCACAGACCCTTTTTGTGGTACGCACGGGTACACTTCACTGCACAGTAGTTGCATAAAAAATGCGATCACCTCTAGGCGTATCCCTGAGTAGCCCCGAGACAAAGAGTTTACTTTTAAGGTCATCATTAGTCTTACAGTGCTGTCGTCCATGAGCTCCCCAATACCGGCAGCATGCGAAAGTACAATACTGCGCTGCAGTAGCTCAAGCTCGTCATCTGCTATTTTTGTATTGGCTAATAAGCCAAAGCCGGTGTTAATACCGTACACCGTTTGGCGTTTGTTTATTACGTTTTGAACAGTTTGTGCGCTGGCCGCTATTTGTGTACTGGCGCCATCGACTAAGTTAAGTGTGACAGCTGAGTCATTAATTTTTCTTAGGGTGCTTAAATCTAACTGCCCTGGTGTGAGAGTGTGTGAAATCATGACTATTCCTTGTTTAGCATAGGGAGATCTAGGTGGTGCTCTTGCGCACAATTTTTTGCAATGTCGTAGCCTGCATCAGCATGGCGCATAACGCCGGTAGCAGGGTCGTTCCAAAGCACACGAGCTATGCGTTGCGCGGCTTGTTCACTACCATCTGCAACAATAACCACGCCTGCGTGCTGGCTAAAGCCCATGCCCACTCCGCCGCCATGGTGCAGCGACACCCATGTTGCGCCACCCGCAGTATTAAGCAAAGCATTAAGTAGCGGCCAATCAGAAACGGCGTCTGAGCCATCTTGCATACTTTCGGTTTCACGGTTGGGGCTTGCTACAGAGCCAGAGTCGAGATGATCGCGACCAATTACAACCGGCGCTTTAAGCTCGCCATTTTTAACCATGTCGTTAAAGGCCAGTGCAAGGCGAACCCGGTTTTTTAAACCAACCCAGCATATACGCGCTGGCAACCCCTGAAATTGAATGCGCTCACGCGCCATATCAAGCCAGTTATGTAAGTGGGTATCTTCTGCGATAAGCTCTTTCACTTTTGCATCGGTTTTATAAATGTCTTCGGGGTCGCCCGAAAGCGCAACCCATCTAAATGGGCCAATTCCTTCACAAAATAACGGACGGATATAAGCAGGCACAAAGCCCGGAAAATCAAACGCGTTAGTAACGCCTTCTTCAAATGCCATTTGGCGAATGTTATTGCCATAGTCGGTAGTGGCAGCACCGGCTTTTTGAAGTGCTAGCATGGCGTTTACTTGCACTGCCATAGATTGCTTAGCGGCTTTAACCACTGCCTGTGGGTTTTGTTCACGCATTTTTGCTGCGTGTTGCATGCTCCAACCTTGCGGTAGGTAGCCGTTGAGTGGGTCGTGCGCTGAGGTTTGGTCGGTCACTATATCAGGGGTAATATTACTGTTTGCCAGTGCAGTAAAAATATCGGCAGCATTACCTAATAAGCCTACCGATAATGCCTTGCCTTTAATGCAAGCATCGGTAACTAGCTCAAGCGCGTGCTCAAGTGTCGTGGCTTTTACATCAACGTAGCCGGTTTTAATTCGGAAATCGATACGGGTTTCGTCGCATTCCACAACTAATGCGCTAAAACCTGCCATCGTCGCGGCGAGTGGTTGTGCGCCTCCCATACCGCCAAGGCCTGCTGTTAAAACCCATTTACCTTTTGCATTACCGCCAAAGTGTTGCTTTGCCATTGCTACAAAGGTTTCGTAAGTGCCTTGCACTATGCCTTGTGAGCCAATATAAATCCAAGAGCCCGCGGTCATTTGCCCATACATCATTAAGCCTTTTTTATCGAGCTCATTGAAGTGCTCCCAATTTGCCCAATGTGGCACCAGGTTAGAATTAGCAATGAGAACGCGCGGCGCGTTTTCGTGGGTTTTAAATACGCCCACGGGCTTACCCGATTGCACAAGCAGGGTTTCGTCGTTTTCGAGCCTATCAAGGGTTTCAATTATTTTATCAAAGCTTGGCCAGTCTCTTGCCGCACGGCCAATACCGCCATATACCACTAACGCGTGAGGGTGCTCTGCCACATCAGGGTCTAAATTGTTCATTAACATGCGTTTAGCGGCTTCTGTTTGCCAACTTTTAGCGCTAATTTTATCGCCATGAGGCGCGCGGATTTCTCGGTGTGTGTCGAGCCGGTTGTTCATGAATTTCTCCTGTTGTATATACAAGATGGTCAGCTACAAAAAAACGCCCTTGAGCGTTACGTTGTTATTATTTTTTAAATGTTAAGTGCCCGCCCAAACGGTATTTACTGCCCGGTGATACTAAGCGAGCAAAGCTCACTATGCCTTTTGTAGACCAAGTACGACGAATAACCTGCAAGCAGGGCTCTTCGTTATACAGGTTAAGCCATTGGCACATTTGCGAGTTAGGCATAACCGCTTCCACTGTGTGGCGCGCTTGTGTGAGCGGCGCTACGCTCGATAAGTATTCATGCGGGGTGAGGGCGCTAAAGTCTTGTTGTAAATAACCCGCGGCTAAAGCTGGGTTTACAAATCGCTCTTCTACTTGCAGTGGTTTGTCGTTCTCATTGTGTACAAGCACACTGCGATACACCAGGCTATCTACTTCAACGCCAAGCGCAATAGCTATGGGGGCTACCGCATTGATTGATTCAAGCACCTGCACACTACAGCTGTATTGCCCGTTACGTTCTTTTACTTCATCGGCTATGTTTTTAATTTCAAGTAGTGACGACTGCGATTTAAAACTGGCTACAAACGTACCTAACCCTTGGCTGCGCGTTAAAATGCCGGCATCTGTTAATTCGCTCAGTGCACGTCGTGCGGTCATACGGCTTACAGAAAATTGGCTGCTAAGCTCGTTTTCTGAGGGGACACGTTGGTTTTCTTGCCATGCGCCATTTTTTATTTTATCGACAATAAATTGTTTTATTTGTGCAAATTTAGGTGTGGTCATTACTATTATTAGCTGTACTTAAAATAAACTATTTAATAAAGATGGCATAATTATCTTGTATATACAAGGTGTATTGTTAGACTGTATTTTAAGCACGTTAGGGAGCTAAGTATGCAAAATAAAACAACGGGTTACACCTTAGAAGATCTCGACTTATTATTAACTGATGCCAACATAGCAACCATGGATAGCACAATAGATGCACCTTATGGGGCTATAGAAAATGCGGCACTGGCGATTAAAAACGGCGAAATTGTATGGTTAGGTGAGCAATCAAACTTACCCAGTTTTGATGCCTTTGCTACCCCTACATTAAGTATTAAAGGGCAATGGTTAACACCTGGGCTTATTGATTGCCATACACATTTAATATTTGCAGGCTCCCGAGCTGAGGAATTTGAGCAGCGCTTACAAGGTGTAAGCTATGAACAAATAGCTGCACAAGGTGGCGGTATAGCCAGTACCGTTAAGGCCACTCGCGCGGCAGATCATGAGCAGTTATTTGTTGATGCAAAAGATCGCTTAAACACTTTACTTGCCGAGGGCGTAACGACTGCTGAGATAAAGTCGGGATACGGGCTTGATGTTGAAAACGAAATAAAAATTTTAGAAGTGGCGCGTTTGCTTAATGAGCATCATCCTATTGATATTAAAACCACGTTTTTAGGTGCACATGCGCTACCCCTTGAATACAAAGGCCGTGCAGATGAATACATAGATTTAGTATGTACGCAGATGCTTGAGCAGGTAGTGGCTAATAACCTTGCCGATGCTGTGGATGTATTTTGTGAAAATGTAGGCTTTAGTCTTGCACAAACAAAACAAGTGTTTGATGCAGCTACAAAACATAACTTGCCGGTAAAATGCCATGCTGAGCAGCTTTCTAATCAGCAGGGCGCACAGCTGGTGGCTGAATATAAAGGCCTTTCAGCTGATCATATTGAGTACCTTGATGAAAAGGGCGTAAAAGCCATGGCAGAGGCTGGCACTGTGGCTGTTTTATTACCTGGGGCTTTTTATTTTTTACGAGAAACACAGCTTCCTCCCATCGATTTGCTGCAAAAATACAATGTGCCTATTGCTATTGCCAGTGACTTTAACCCAGGAACCTCGCCTTTATGTTCTGTGCAATTAATGATGAACATGGCATGTACTTTATTTAGGCTCACCCCTGAGCAGGCCCTTGCGGGAGTAACCCGCAATGCAGCGCAGGCACTAGGTTTAAAAGACAGAGGCGTATTAAAGGTTGGGGCAAGGGCTGATATTGCGCACTGGCAAATAAGTCACCCTTCACAATTAAGTTACCAATTTGGCGTAAATAAACTGTTAAATCTATGGATTTTGGGTAGAATTAATTAGTTTGTATTATTTTTGTCCATACTTAACATGCTTTTATTAAATTTTATAGCTAGTGGAGTGGCGTAAGCTTGAGTATTTTGACTGACAGTAACTTTCCAATATTTTTTAGCGGCGCGCTGTTAATGGCGATGGTCGCTACGTTATTTGCGGTTAAAAATACCAGTATTAAATTTAGTTACTTATGTACAGGCGCTGTCGGTTTAGCCATTTTAAGTAGCGGGGCTGCTTGGTTAGCAATATTGCTCGCTTTTGGTTTTTGCTTTCATTTATGGCAAGCGTTTGAGCGTAATAGTTGGAGCATGATTATCACAAGCGCCGTTTCAGGGTTGTTATTTGTGGTGTTGTTTTCAGCGCATTTACTCATGGACGTGCCCCTATTTTGGGTGGTGGTGGCTATTATTCTGCTAGCGGTTGTAGGGCTTATGAGCGAAGAAGAAGAGCCCAAAGTTGAAGATTCGCTTAACATTAATGAGCCTGAGCCGTATCAAGATGACTCTCCTCTTGCTGCATTTGCAGATAAACAGCAGTTACGCCAAGGCTATTACAGTTGGTGTAAAGAAAAACAGCTAGAAGCAGCACTGGTGATTGTTCGTCTAGAAGGGTTTGAGCAAGTTAACCAGCACATAGGCAGAGATTTTGGTGATTTGTTGTTGGCACAATCGGCCAACAGAATAAAAGACTTACTAAATAACGACAATGTGATTGATTTAGGTGGCCAAGAAAAATTGGCGCATTTAGGCGGTCTTAACTTTGCCTTTATTTGCAGCTTAGCTGTGCACAAACATAGCCATGAACACATTATTGAGCAAATTATTGGCGCAACACTTAAACCGTTTAACGTTGCTAATTGTACCGTAGAGGTAAAAGCAAGGGCGAGTTACGTTAATTGCGATGAGCAAGACGCTAACTTTGATAACTTAGTATCGTGTGCTTACTTAGCCCTTGACAGTCAGCCTAAAAAAGCAGTGGTTGTGTACCATCAACAAATGATGGTTGAGCAACTTGAGCAGCAAGCCCGTTTAAAAGAGCTGGCTAATATTGATTTTGTAAGCGAGCTTGAACTTTATTTTCAGCCTATTATCCGCAATGACGACGGCCAAATTGAGTTTTTAGAACTTCTGTTGCGTTGGCAGCACCCTCAACAAGGTATTTTATCTGCCCACCGATTTATTGATGATATTCATATTGCGGGTTTAGCTTACCCACTGGCTAAATTTGTTATAGAGCGGGCCGCAGAGCTTGCCATGGCGTTGCGTATAGAGGGAATTGCTATACCGCTGAGCATTAACTTATTTGGCCCCGAAATGCTTAACGAAGAGTTTGTTGAGTTTGTAGATAGTGTGGTGAGTGAGCACAACTTACAGCACGGAGATTTAATTGTTGAATGCCCGCTGCATATATTCACAGATTTAGATAATAAGGGCCGTGCGATGATTGCCCGATTAAATAATATAGGCTTAAAAATATGCGTTGATGGGTTAGGCGATAACCCCATTGTTCTTTCTAAGCTGCCAAATCTAGCTGTTGAATACATTAAGGTAGCGCCATCGCTTACTGCAGATTTTAGCAATCAAAATAATATACGTAGCCTAGTAGGCGGTATGGTTGAAATGCATAACCAACAAAATACCAAGGTTATTTTTGAGGGCGTTGAAACCTTAGACCAATTAAAGTTTGTAAAAAGTTTAAAAGCGCACGCAGCACAAGGTTATTATTTTGGCCACCCGTTAAGCAGCATTGGCTTAATGAGTTGGTTAAAGCAGTGGCAGGCTCACCAAACACAATAAGTTATGCCCAGCTGCAATAATTATTTTGTAAGGGGAACTCAGCAATTCGCTGCGATAGAATTACTCACTTATGAGCGTATAGCGTGCAAAAGTGAGTTATACACCTGCCAATAGTAAGCTCAATTAACTCACCATTTTTAGCTAAGCTAGTAAGGCAATTCTGCGCCCTTAAAAAATGCAGCGATTAATTAAGCTAATTGAAATTAACGCGTTTTTGCATGTAAGTAGGCATTAACTAATGCACTAATAATTTGCCCACAGCTTTGCATACCTGCTGTTAACCCAGCTGGGTGATTTAGCGGTGCAGCTTCACACAAATGTAGGTAGCGGGCGGTGCTGTGTTTTGCTGTTAAATACACATAATGCTCAGCATCACTAACGCTAAAGCCGCAGCATGTATACGCGCTAGCTGGTAAAAATGAAATACTGTCTAAGTCGAGTTCAATACCAAGTGGCGCATTATTAAACGTTGCTAAGGCGTGCTGTACGGCATCGGTTAGTGATATTTCTCGGCGTATATTAATAGCTTGATAGCTGTGATAACTACATTGATTTTGTGCGATTAAGTCAAAAATGGCTTGGTTATTTTTTTGCTCATGCAGGCCAATAATATGATATTGCTGCAATGCATTGTTCCTCAAAGCATAGCTAAAACCATTGCCGCTGTGGCGACCTTCGCAAGGCCGTAAATCTGCATGGGGATCAAAATTTATAGCGTTAACTGAAGCCCCACTATGTTTGCTTAAAGCACTGAGTATGCCAAAGCTATTATTGTGCCCACCGCCGATAATAATAGGCTCAAGGCCCGCATTAAATATAAGCGTTAATACCGCCTCTACACGCTCATCTATTGTTGCGCATAGTTTGCGTAATTGAGCCAGCTCTTCAGCATGCTGGTTATTTAAGCCTTGTGCTTGCACCATTACATCATCAACGTCAATTTCGCCTAACAGCAATACCTGCTGGGTCGCGTTAAACTGGTTAACTGGTTGGTTCAAAAAGTATTGTAAAAAAGCGGGCCAAGCTTGATGTGAGCCGCCATTGCCTAAATTAGCGCGAGGGCCTATATCTTCACATATACCAATTAATACGTAGCGAATACCAAATTGCGCTGCATCATTAAGGGCTTGTTGTACATTTACATGGGTGTCTAATAGGGCAACAGACTGCCAGGTTTTTGTTTCGTTAACGCGTGTGGAGCAGTAGGGTTTAACGGCGTTTTCATCATACACTTTTAAGGTAGGGTGCACTGTGTTGAATCCGTATTGAGCAGCAAAAATTATTCTGATGGCGTAAGCAGTGCTCTGTTGAGCACTGCTTGTTACTTTATTCTTCGATAACTTCTAGTTCAAGTTCTTCTGCTGATAATACAATGCCAGTACTATCTGCATAGATAAAATCGTCATCAAAAAACGACACACCAGCAAAGTTAACGCCAATGCCATCTTCACCAGCGCCTTCGCTGTCGGCGGCCACAGGAATTGATGCAATCGCTTGAATACCTAAATCAATTTCTTCTAACTCATCTACATGACGCACAGCACCAAATACAATAATGCCGTTCCAGTTGTTATCAAGCGCAAGCTCTGCAAGTTCAATGTCGATAAGGGCGCGTCGTGTTGAGCCACCACCATCGATAAGTAGTACTTGATCAGTACCGTCTTGTGAGAGTATTTCACGGATCAGTTCATTATTTTCAAAACATTTAACCGTTTTAATTCGGCCGCCAAACGTGTGTCGACCACCAAAGTTGATGAACATCGGTTCAAGCACGTCAACCACATCGGCAAAAAAGTCACATAAGTCAGAAGTGCTGTAATCCATTATTTTATCCTCAAAGGGTACATAAGTTACCCTCAGTATACCCTCCTTATATGCAATAACAACGACTTAATAGCAGTAAATTTATTCAAAAAATGCCGAAATTAGAAATGGCAACAATAGTGTCTTAAAAGCGTCACTCAATTGTTATTTTCTGCCACTAAGCTTTAACTATGGTTAGATATTGTGCAGCTAAGGGTAAATAATGAACGACAATAACGTGCTTAAAAAAATGGCTCAAATGGATGAACAACTCTTTTTAACTCTGTTTAATTATAATTCACCCAAATGGCTGAAGACGGCTGCGCTTGGTTTATCTAAAAGTGGTAATGGTGGTTTATATTTACTTATGTGTGGCGCTGTTTGGTGGCTAAGTACCAATGAGCAGCATCAGTTATTGCCAATATCGGTGTTACTGGGGTTTGCAATTGAAAGGCCTATTTATTTTTTAGCAAAACGTAGCTTTGGCCGAATCCGCCCCTGTGATTGCTTAGTCAGTAATGCGTATATTGTGCCTAGTGACAAATTTAGTTTGCCTTCGGGACACAGTGCAGCAGCATTTTTAGTTGCGGTAATATTGGGTCACTTTTTTGCAGAGTATGCGTGGCTTTGGTTTAGTTGGGCATCGGGGGTGGCGGTTTCTCGCGTAGTATTAGGCGTACATTTTCCGGCAGATATCATAATTGGCGCTGTTATTGGCAGTTCATGTGGTCTATTTGCGCTGGCTTTGGTGGTGCCTGTATGAAGATATTATACGGCATACAAGGCACAGGTAATGGCCACATTACGCGCGCCCGTGTTATGGCAAGTTGTTTTAAAGAGTTAGGTATAGATGTAGATTACGTTTTTTCAGGGCGCCCTGAAAAAGACTACTTTGATATGCAGGACTTTGCTGATTACAAAACGTTTCGGGGTTTATCGTTTAGCACTAAAAACGGCCAAGTAAAAAGCTATCAAACATTAAAAAATGCCCGAGTGTGTAAGTTAGTTAACGATATAAAATCATTTAATGTAAAAAAGTACGATTTTGTCTTAAATGACTTTGAGCCTATTTCAGCTTGGGCAGCAAAGCGCGCAGGCGTGCCTGTAGTCGGTATTAGTCACCAGGCGGCTTTTTTATCTAATAGCGTGCCTATGTTTGGCCGTGGTTTATTTAGAAAATCTCTCATTAAGCACTACGCGCCAGCAAGCACCTATTTAGGCGTACATTGGCAGCCCTTTGCAGATAATATTATACCGCCCTTTATTGCAAACCATGACCATGGCAATCCTGTCGCCGTTATGAATAAAGTGCTGGTGTATTTGCCCTTTGAGAACCTCGACAACATTATTGATTATCTAAAGGACTTCCCAGAAAAAGAGTTTTACTGTTACCACCCGCACGCGCAGGATAAATCCCTCGGGCATATTCATTTGCGCACTCCTTCACGAGCGGGGTTTTTAAACGACTTAGCAAATACCAGTGGCGTAATTGGTAATGCAGGCTTTGAGCTGGCAAGTGAGGCCTTAAAGCTTGGGAAAAAATTATTACTTAAACCTCTCGATGGTCAGTTTGAACAAGATGCAAATGCACAAACATTGCGGGCGATGAAAATGGCCCATGTAATGAATTATTTAAACCCGCAAGCGCTGGATGATTGGAATAGTGCCCCGCAAAACAAACAAATTAATTTTCCCAGTGATCCGGCCCCTTTGGTTAAGTGGCTACTTAATAAACAGTGGCATGACACTCACTCATTGCATAAAGATTTATGGGGGAGTGTTAATCTGAAAGCATGAGTTATATGTATAAAAAGTTAATAAAAAGTTCAATATAAAGCGCCAGAACGTACTACACTATTAGTGCATATTAAATATAGGTGTTTTCAATGAATTTTTTACAAAACTTAACCATTAAAAGGCGTTTGCAACTTAATGCAGTGGTAGTCGGTCTGGCAATGGTCATTTTGTTGTGTGTGATAATTTATGAGTCGCGCGTAACACTCAATCTGAATAAAACAATTCAGCTTGCAGAAGAGCTCAACGTACATGCACTAGAGCTTAGAAAGCATGAAAAAAACTTTCTTTTTTACAAGCAGCAGGAAGCACTTACATCATTTGATAAGGATTTTAAACAGCTAAGCACTAAAATCAAAAAGCTGCAGGAGGTAATGCAACAGCAGGGCATTACCACAGCGCAAATTGAGCATTTTCATACGCTTATTACTAACTACAACAACAATTTTTCAGAGGTTGTTAGGTTACAGCAGCAGATAGGTTTAAACCCTAAAGATGGGTTGTATGGCAAGCTCAGAACTGCAGTGCACGAAGTTGAGGTGCTATTAAAAGAGCAAGATAACTTTGAGCTTTTATCGGCAATGCTACAGCTGCGACGCGCTGAGAAAGATTTTATGCTGCGCTTTGATGCAAAATACTTAACTCGCTTTAACGAACTTATTAGTACGTTTAAACAAAAAATTACCCAAGCTGATTTGCAAAGTAGTTATAAGTCGCAAATAAGCCCTTTAATAGATACGTATCAAAGTGCTTTTCAAAATCTTGTAAAGGCACAAACGCAGTTAGGGCTAGATTTAGACTCTGGTGCACTAGGCGTTATGCGTATTAACGTAGAAAAAAGCGATCAGGTTGTTGGTCAAATTGTTGAGTCAACCAAGCTGGAAGTTGAGAAAAGCGTTGACCAAGCGCAGTTTATTGCCATCGTTGTATTTGTTATTTCGGGGATTATAGTGTTGGCGCTGGTGTACTTTACTAGCCACTCGATTATTGTGCCTATTGAGCGGGTATATCACACCATAAACGACATACGCCGTAATAACGACTTAAGCGTAATGATAGAGCAAACAGGTAATGATGAAGTTACCATTATGACCTCGGACTTTAATAGTTTAATAGGCGATTTTAAAAACCTCATAAACGAAGTGAATACCGCGCTTAATACGTTAAATGTGGCAACAGAGCACTTATCTGAAAGTACCTCTGCAACAAGTTCAGGCATGCAAGAGCAGTTACACGAAGCGGATATGGTTGCCACTGCGGCTACGCAAATGCAGGCAACGATTCAAGATATTTCTCATAATACCGAAGCTGCTGCTAAAAAAGCAGAGTCAACCAATCTAAGCGCGCAGCAAGGGCGTAATGAAGTAGACTCTACGGTTAAGCACATACGCGATTTATCTTCGTCGTTAGGTAACGCATCAAGTGTGGTATCGCAACTTGAAAAAGACGGTGAAACCATAGGTTCTGTGCTCGATGTAATCAGAGGCATTGCAGAGCAAACCAATTTACTTGCATTGAATGCCGCGATAGAAGCCGCTCGTGCTGGTGAGCAAGGGCGAGGCTTTGCTGTTGTGGCGGATGAAGTACGCTCGCTTGCGCAACGTACACAAGAGTCTACCAGTGAAATTGAAGGCATTATTAATACGCTTCAGCAACGCACGCAAGAGGTAGTAAGTATTATGCATCAATGTCGCTCGCAAGGTGATGAAAGTGCTTCACAAGCTATTAAAGCGGGTGATTTACTCGGCGCTATTACCGAAGATGTGCAAACCATAATGGAAATGAGCACTCAAATTGCCGTTGCTATTGATGAGCAAAGTCAGGTGGCATCAGAGGTGAACAAAAATGTAGTACGCATTAGAGACATTGCCCAAGATGCCTCTGAGCATGCAGTTAATAATGCGCAAACCAGTGAAGAAGTCTCTGAACAAGCGCGCGTATTATTTGCGGCTATTGATAAGTTTAAAGTGTAATACAGTGTAGCGTTTAAAAAGCCAATAAGGTTTAGGGAACAAACTTTATTGGTACGCTGTCTTTGTTTTGTTCGTGCTCGGCAAGACGCGCTTGGTATTTATCCCACAAGGTTTCGTGCTGCGCTTGTAGTGTTTCAAAGTAGCTCCAGCTAAATAGCCCGCTGTTATGACCATCATCAAAGTCTAATCTAAGTGCGTAATGCCCCACCGGTACAATCTTTTTTATACCAACATGTTGTTTATTAAGTACCAACTTCATTGGCTCTGCACCATGCCCTTGCACTTCGGCCGAGGGAGAGTGAACGCGTAAAAACTCGCAGCTAAATACAGTCATACTGTCATCATCAAAGTAAACATCTAGGTTTTTACTCACGCTATGATAATGCACTTTTGTTACGTGTTTCATTTTATATGTCCCATTAAAAAGCCCCCAATATGGAGGCTTTTAGTATAGTATTTTTGCCTACCTTATAAAATAAAGCGGCTTAAATCTTCATCTTCAACTAATGCGCCTAAATGTTTTTCTACATAAGCGGCATCAATAGTAAGGGTAGAGCCTGCTTGTTCAGATGCATCGTATGAAATTTCTTCCATTAGCTTTTCCATTACTGTATGTAAGCGACGAGCACCAATGTTTTCGGTTTTCTCGTTTACTTGCCAAGCGGCTTTAGCAATGCGCTCTATTGCATCATCGTTAAACTCAACATTTACTTGCTCAGTTTTAAGCAATTCACGTTGCTGCTCAGTAAGTGAAGCATGCGGCTCAGTAAGAATTCGTTTAAAGTCATTAGCACTTAGTGCTTCAAGCTCTACACGAATAGGTAAACGACCTTGTAGCTCAGGGATCATGTCTGATGGTTTAGCCATTTGGAACGCACCTGATGCAATAAATAGCATGTGGTCGGTTTTCACCATACCGTGCTTAGTATTAACGGTTGAGCCTTCAATTAGTGGAAGTAGGTCGCGTTGTACACCTTCACGGCTAACATCTGGGCCTGACGAATCGCCACGCTTACAAATTTTGTCTATTTCATCAATAAACACAATGCCGTTTTGCTCTACTGCAAAAATAGCCTGCTCTTTTAGCTCTTCAGGGTTAACTAATTTAGCGGCTTCTTCTTCGGTTAATAACTTAAAGGCTTCTTTAATTTTTAACTTACGCTTAGTACGTTTGTCGCCACCCATGTTTTGGAACATGCTTTGCAACTGGTTGGTCATATCTTCCATACCAGGAGGCGCCATAATCTCTACGTTTGGCTGTGCTTGTGCTAAATCTATTTCTATTTCTTTATCATCAAGCTGACCTTCGCGTAATTTTTTACGGAATGTTTGACGAGTAGATGAGTTGTCATCGCGCTGTGTTTCACCGTATTGATCTTTAGCCGGTGGTAAAAGTGCATCTAAAATACGCTCTTCTGCTGCTTCTTCTGCGCGGTGTTTAAACTTTTTAGTTTGTTGCTCGCGGGTCATTTTAATTGACACATCAACTAAATCGCGAATGATAGTCTCTACTTCTTTACCAACATAACCCACTTCAGTAAATTTAGTCGCCTCTACTTTAATAAAAGGCGCATTAGCGAGTTTAGCTAAACGGCGGGCAATTTCAGTTTTACCGACACCGGTTGGGCCAATCATTAAAATGTTTTTAGGGGTTACTTCGCTGCGTAAGTCATCGTTTAGTTGCATACGGCGCCAGCGATTACGCAGGGCAATAGCCACGGCTTTTTTAGCATTAGCTTGACCAATAATATGCTGATCTAACTCGTGTACAATTTCTCTTGGGGTCATAGCAGACATAATGGGTCCTATTATAATTCTTCGATTGTTTGGAAGTTGTTGGTAAATACACAGATGTTGCCAGCAATGGTCAGGCTTTTTTCTACGATATCGCGAGCGCTTAAATCGGTGTTTTCTAATAGGGCAGTGGCTGCTGATTGAGCAAAGTTACCACCGCTACCAATGGCAATTAAATCGTTTTCTGGCTGCACTACATCACCATTACCGGTGATAATTAGTGAAGCAGTTTCATCTGCAACCGCAAGGAGTGCCTCAAGCTTGCGTAAAGCTCTGTCGCTACGCCAGTCTTTGGCCATTTCTACAGCGGCTTTAGTGAGGTTACCTTGGTGCATTTCTAGTTTGCTTTCAAAGCGTTCGAAAAGGGTAAAGGCATCAGCAGTACCGCCGGCAAAACCAGCAATTACTTTGCCATTATAAAGGCGTCGAACTTTACGGGCGTTGCCCTTCATTACGGTATTACCAAGTGAAACTTGGCCGTCGCCACCAATTACTACTTTATTGTCGCGGCGTACACTTACGATAGTGGTCATGTTATTCCTCATCATCAAGCTGCGGGGGCAGCTTGTAAAAAACGATTATGATGAGGTTATATGGGTGAATGGACTAATTTCAAGTCCAGCCCCAAATTCCGCAGCTAACAACATGCACTCGCTTGAGTTTGTTTTTGTCGCTTTCAGCTTGGCGCTTTGTTTTATAAGGGCCTAAACGCACTTTATACCAAACACCATTAGTACCTGTGGTCTTTTTAATTTCAGAAATTAAGCCCGCAAAGGCAATTTTAGCTTTGAGGGTTTCGGCTTGTGCGTGTGTTCTAAACGACCCACACTGCATAACATAGGGGCCTTTTTGCTCAATTTCTCTTACTTCAACTTGGATCTCGTGCTCTTTAATTTCTTCAATGAACTTAGGGGCGCGAGGTTTAGCTATTTCTACTTTTTCAGCTGTTTTAGGGTGCGCCTGCTGCTCAACAAGCTCAGGGTCGGCGTTATTTTTAATAAACCATAAGCCGTAAGCAAAGCCGCCTACAAGCAAAACAGTAATAACAACTAAAAGTATAGGAAATGGTTTTTTAGCAGGGGCTTGCTTGGTGTTTTTTCTACCCGCTGGTTTTTTATTAATATAATCGTGCTGTGCCATTTGGCTTTAACCTAAATCATGTCTATAGGGTCAACATCAAGGCTCCAGCGCACTTTTTGTGCAAGTTTGCTGGTGCTTAAATAGTCGACCATTTGCGCAAGATACTGATGCAATACTTTGCGGTCTTGCGCTTGAATATGCAATTGAAACCGGTACATACCCGCCACTCTTTCTAGTGGGGCAGGAATTGGACCGAGCAATTGTATACCAGATACACCGTTAACAGGAACCAAATCCGTCAAAAAATCGACAACGAGCTTAATACTGTGCCCTTGTGCTCTAACTATAGCCATATTGGTAATGGGTGGAAGGTCGGCATCATCACGCTCACATAAAGCAAAACGGGCAAAATCTTGGTAGCCATTATTTACTAAGTCTTGCAATAAAGGGTGTTCAGGAAAGTGGGTTTGCAGTAATACTTGGCCTGGCTCACCAGAGCGACCCGCGCGCCCAGCAACTTGAGTTACCAGCTGGGCTAAATGCTCTGTGGCTCTAAAATCGCACGAGTACAAGCCGCTATCTACATCTAATATAAGCACTAAGCTAACATCGGCAAAATGATGACCTTTAGCCAACATTTGTGTGCCCACTAAAATACGCGCCCCGCCTTGGTTTATCTCCTCTAAGGCTTTTTCTAAGCTCCCTTTACGGCGGGTTGAATCGCGGTCGATGCGGGTTACGGGTGTATCGGGGAATTCACTCGATAAAAATTCTTCAATTTGTTCGGTGCCTTTACCGTTAGGAAAAATTTGTGTGCTACCGCAATCAGGACACTGGTGAGGTACTGGGTGTTGCTCACCACAGTGGTGGCAAATCATTTGGCCAATGGCTTTATGAAAGGTTGCGCTGGTGCTGCAGCGATTGCACTCACTCAGCCAACCGCATTCGTGACAAATTAGCGTAGGAGAAAAGCCACGACGATTTAAAAACACCATAACTTGCTTACCACGGTTTAAATGTTGGCGCATAGTGGCAAGGCTTGCGTGTGCAATACCCGCTTGGTCGGGCTGGCCTTTCATATCAAGCAACATAAACTGATTATCGGTCGCAGTTTGTGCGCGCTCTGTAAGGCTTAAAAGTTGGTATTTGTTGTTTATAGCTTTGTGCAGTGTTTCGAGCGCAGGGGTGGCACTGCCTAAAATAAGCGGTATTTTGTGCTGAAATGCCCGATAAGCGGCTAAATCGCGTGCGTGGTAGCGTAAGGTATCCTGCTGTTTAAATGAAGAGTCATGCTCTTCATCAACCACTATCATTCCTAACTTTAAAAAAGGTAGAAAAATACTCGAACGGGTACCTATTACAATTGCGCAGCTGCCTTTTTCGCAAAAACGCCATGTTTGCAAGCGTTCGTTATCGGTTAGGGCAGAGTGCCATAGCATAATTGGCGTATCGGGAAAGCGACGACGAAATCGGTTAACAGTTTGTGGCGTTAAGCCTATTTCAGGCACCAATACTAAGGCTTGCTCGCCACGTTTAAGGACTTCTTCCAGGCATTGTAAATACACTTCGGTTTTACCACTGCCTGTCACACCTTCTAATAAAAAGCTTTTAAAGCCAACACTTTGATTTATTGTAGTGCACGCTACGGCTTGCTCTTTATTAAGTACTGGCTTAGTGCCAACTGTGGGGGCAACGCTTTGCCATTGATTATCATGCTCGATGCTTTGGGTTATAAGCTCTTTATCTATTAAGGCATCTATTGTTTTTTTACTAAAGCCGAGCGCTTTTAGCTCGGTTACCGACGACTTACCCGATTGCGCGAGTTGCTTTAGTAAATTTAACTGAGTTTTTGCTTTTAATGATGGAACCTTTGCGCCTTTTTCGGTAAGGCTAACCATGTTAATGCTAGTTTTATCTGGGTTTTCACCTTGGCGAAGCGCACCTGGCAGCGCAATGTGTATGGTTTCGCCGAGCGGGTAGCAATAATAGCGTGCAGTAAAGCTAAGCAGTTCTAAATGCTGTGATGATAAAATAGGAGTTTGGTCAATAACCTCAGTAACCGCTTTAATTTTGTTCTCTGGCACGTCGGTATGCGTTTTAAGAGCAAGAACAACCGCTACTTTCTTTTGATTGCCAAAAGGCACTAAAACACGCATCCCTGGCATAATAGGCGCCGAGGGCGAGATGAGTTGTTCATCTATTTTATAATCAAAGGTGCGTGGTAACGGAACTTTAATAGCAACTTCAACAAAACGCATAACAACTCATGTGATAAAGGGTAATAGCTTAATGTACTAAAAATAAGGCTAAAAACCTACATACAAATGGATGCGGTAGCGCTGGTTGGTTACTTTTTTGGCAAAAAGCGTAATTAAAGCTTGTGCGGGGCAAGCTAGTTGGATAAAATCCGCGGCCTATAAATTTGTTTTAACGACGTATGGTGCCAGACTTCGGGTTTGGAGAGCGATGCGGCCTTAACTAGAGGTTCCTATGAAAGAAGGTATTCACCCTAAGTACGAAGCAATTTCTGCAACATGTTCATGCGGAAACAAATTCGAAACTCGTTCTACTCTTTGTAAAGACATTCACCTAGACGTATGTTCTGCGTGTCACCCGTTTTACACTGGTAAGCAAAAGATTTTAGACACTGGCGGCCGTGTTGATCGCTTCAACAAGCGCTTCGGTGCACTTAGCAGCAAGAAGTAATTATTGCTGTTTAGAAAAAAAAAGCACCTTCGGGTGCTTTTTTTGTGCCTAAAATTCATCATTTTTACTAAAAAATCACCGATTGTTGCCGTACTACGTATGCATAACTATTTCCTGTTCTTATTCTGAATATGCATAAACCTTTGCAGACAAACTCACAATTCTTCTCTATATTTTTTATACGTTAATTTTTAACCAAGCTGCTAAAAGTGCTTATCGTGGCGATATTTGTTTTTAACGGTGATAAACGCGCCATATTGGTGCATTTTACTATTTTAATATTCTGCTATTTTACAAAAATATTGGCAGGGCAAAATGAACCTCAAAAAGCACTATTTGAATGAATTTTTATTTGTTTAATATTGATAACTTTTAGCGAAGTTGCTGATAAATCACTTAAAATTAACGGATATAGCATATAACAGGATAGACCTGATATTGCTTGGAATTTAAAAATAATAAGAGTATCTTAGCCCCATACTCCCTCTCACTTAACTTAAATTGCAGGATACCATCGCGTTATGTCAGATTTTCGTGAACAAGCATTACACTACCACTCTCACCCCGTTCCAGGCAAAATCAGCATTGAGCTAACAAAACCAGCCGAAACGGTGCAAGATTTAGCATTAGCATACAGCCCTGGTGTTGCAGAGCCTGTGCGCGAAATTGCAGCAGACCCAGCCAATGCATATAAATATACCGGTAAAGGTAATATGGTTGCGGTGATCAGTAATGGTACGGCAATTTTAGGTTTGGGTAATTTAGGGCCATTAGCCTCTAAACCTGTTATGGAAGGTAAGGCGCTTTTATTTAAACGTTTTGCTGGCCTAGATTCTATTGATATTGAAGTTAAGCATCGCACCACCGAAGACTTTATAAATACAGTGGCTAATATTGCCGACACGTTTGGTGGTATTAACTTAGAAGATATTAAAGCGCCAGAGTGTTTTGAAATTGAAAAAGCACTTATTGAGCGTTGCAGTATTCCGGTTTTTCATGATGACCAACACGGTACCGCTATTGTAACTGCGGCAGGTATGCTTAACGCCTTAGAAGTGCAGGGCAAATCAATAGAAGATGCCATTATTGTATGTTTAGGTGCAGGCGCTGCAGCGGTTGCTTGTATGGAGCTGTTAATTAAGTGTGGTGCACTGCGCGAACATATTTATATGCTAGACCGCAAAGGGGTTATTCATACTCGCCGCGATGACTTAAACGAATACAAACAGCTTTTTGCTAACAATACAGATAAGCGTACTCTACAAGATGTAATTGCTGATGCTGATGTGTTTGTAGGTGTATCGGGTCCTAACTTACTTGCACCTGAAGATCTAAAACTAATGGCTGATAAGCCAGTGGTGTTTGCATGTTCAAACCCAGATCCTGAAATTGCACCTGAGCTTGCGCACAGTGCACGTAAAGACTTAATTATGGCAACGGGGCGTTCTGATTTCCCTAACCAAGTTAATAATGTTTTATGTTTCCCGTTTATTTTCCGTGGTGCACTTGATGTACGTGCAAGCGCCATTAACGATGAAATGAAAATAGCCGCTGTTGAAGCTATTCGTAGTATTGCTAAAGAGCCAGTGCCTGAGCAAGTATTAAAAGCAGCGGGTGTAGAAAAGCTCGAATTTGGTGCAGACTACATTATTCCTAAACCTATGGACCCGCGTTTATTACCACGTATAGCCAAGGCGGTTGCTATTGCTGCTGTTGAATCGGGCGTGGCACAAATTGACTTACCGGAAAATTATATGGCGTAATCTATAGCGCTTAAACAAAAAAACCTCAGCATGCTGAGGTTTTTTTGTTTAAAAAGACGTTTTATTCTTCGTCTAAAATAGGCACTTCTAAACCCATTTCTTGCATTATTTTTTTAACTTCTTCAGGTACTTTTTCTGCGTTATCTTTACGTAGGTCATCATCATTAGGTAATGGCTGGCCTGTAAAGGCATGCAAAAACGCTTCGCATAGTAACTCGCTATTTGTTGCATGACGCAAGTTGTTTATTTGACGACGTGTACGCTCATCAGTTAATACTTTTAATACATTTAGCGGGATCGAAACGGTGATCTTTTTAACTTGCTCTGATTTTTTCCCGTGTTCTGCGTATGGGTGAATATACTCACCATTCCATTTAGCCATAAGATGTATCGTTGCCTCAGATTATTAATTTCTCACACGGCGTAAAAAGCGTGTAAATATGCGTGAAATTCTATCGTTTTAAAAAAGATAGTCAAATAATAGATAGCAATCTATCTTAATAAGCTGGCTGTAATAGTAAATACAGCCTCATTGAAGTTTTACACGTCTGTTATTTTTAGCCATCTAGAGCTTTAAAAGCTTTGACTTATTATAATGGATAACTTACTCTTTTAGACGTCTAAACATCCAAATCAATCAGGTGACGAATATGAGCGAAAAAAACAAAGCAACCATTGCTGTACGAAATGGGGTTGATGCCGATAAACATCATGGCGCCGTTGTACCGCCAATTTATTTATCGACGACTTATTCGTTTGCCGATTTTGATACTAAGCGCGCATACGACTATGGACGCAGTGGTAATCCTAATCGCGATATTTTAGCTGACACTCTAGCAGAGCTTGAAGGTGGCGCACGCGGAATTATTACTGCTACGGGCATGGCAGCAGTGCACTTAGCCACACAGTTATTAAATAACGATGATACATTGGTTATTCCTCACGATTGTTATGGCGGCAGCTACCGTTTATTTACGTCGTTAGAAAAGCGCGGCTTGCTTAAACTTAAAGTGCTTGATTTAACTAAACCAGAAAGCTTAGAACAAATTTTAACCATTAAACCTAAATTAATCTGGATAGAAACACCAAGCAACCCTGTGCTGCGCCTAACGGATATTAAAGCCGTGACGGATATAGCAAAACAGTGCGGTGCATTAGTGGCCGCCGATAACACCTTTTTATCACCGGCATTACAAAACCCAATTAAGTTTGGCGTAGATATTGTTGTGCACTCAACCACTAAATATATAAACGGCCATTCTGATGTTGTAGGCGGTGCAGTTGTTGCTGCAACACAAGAGCTTGGTGATGAGCTTGCTTGGTGGGCCAATAACATTGGTATTACCGGCGCACCATTTGATAGCTATTTAACGTTACGTGGTTTACGTACTTTAAATGTGCGTTTAAAACAGCACCAAGAAAATGCCCTGGCAATTGCTAAATACCTAGAAAGCTCTGAGTATGTTAGCCAAGTTTACTACCCAGGCCTTGAATCGCATCCTCAACATACGCTTGCTAAAGCCCAACAGCTTGGGTTTGGTGGTATGGTTAGTTTTGATATTAAAGGCGATGTGAATGATGCTGCGGCGTTTTTAACAAGCCTTAAAGAATTTAGCTTAGCAGAATCGTTAGGTGGAGTTGAGAGTTTAATTTGTCATCCTGCGACCATGACTCACGCAGGTATGGAAGCTCAAGCACGTTTAGAGGCGGGTGTGGGCGATACGCTAATTCGTATTTCGGTCGGTATTGAAGATATAGAAGACCTACTGGCTGATTTTGAACGTGTATTTAACTTAGTTAAACCTGGTCAAAATAAAAATGTAGGGCGTGTTGGTAAAGCTGCAGGCAATGCCAATGGTGATGTAAAGCAGCAGGCTGCTCATCCAGCTTTGTGGTGATTGAGTATGGTAAAAAGTGTACATAAATTTGGCGGCTCGAGCTTAAGCTCGGGCGAGCGTTATCAAAGTGTGGCAAAAATAATTATTGGCCACACACAGCCTGGCGATTGCGTGGTTGTATCTGCTGCGGGTAAAACCACCGATACATTGGTTTCGCTGTGGCAAAGTTATCAACAACAAGATAAGCAAGCCGTTGCTGATATTTTGCTGCAATTGAGTAATCACCAAACAGCATTAATTGAAGAGTTATTAAAAGCCGATGCTAAACACACTGCTTTAGCTGTGCTAGCGCAAGAGCTAAGTGATGTAGCGGAGCAAGCCAGCAAGCAGCAGTTACAAGAGGCGGCCTTACTGGCGCATGGTGAGCTGTGGTCTGCGCGATTATTAGCAGCCTATTTAACGCAATTAAACATTCAAGCGTGTGCTCATGATGCTAGAGCGCTGTTTAGTGTAACAAGCGGGGAGCTTTTGCATGCGCAAAACAAACAGCAATGCAGCCAAGTTATTGATGCAAATAAAATTAACGTAGTAACAGGGTTTATCGCAGCAAGTGCTGATGGTAAAACAGTTACGCTTGGGCGCAATGGCAGTGATTACAGCGCCACCTTATTGGCCAATTATTGCGACGCACAAAATGTATGTATTTGGACTGATACGCCAGGGGTCTTTAGTGCCGACCCACGTAAAGTTGAAAAGGCGATTAAGTACAACAAAGTGTGCCGTGAACAAGCTAACTTATTAGCTCGATTGGGTAACCCTGTGTTACATGCTAAAACGCTTTCGCCTTTAAAAAACAGTAATATTAAACTGGCTGTACGTAGTAGTTTTGATGTGCAAACTGCTCCTACCGATATTGTAAAACAAGGCAAAGCTAAGCAAAAACGTTTTATTACTACATTACAAAACGTTGATTTACTGCTCGTTGAAGGCCTTAACGCGGGAGAAGTGGCGCATGTTAGCCAGCTTATTCAGCACAGCCTTCATCATTTTATACACAACGGCGATACATACTTAGTTGTGCCCGCGGGTGCAACGCATCAAGTAGTGAGTTATTTTGCTGGGCGAGCAAATATCAGCGAGTCTAATTTAAATGGCTGCGCGGTGGTTGCGCCTACGCAAGATGTTTATACGCTAAGTACATTAGCGGCTGAGGTTTTAAATCAGCAAAGTATTCACCCTCGTTTTATTCATCAAGATACAGACTATACATTGCTGTTAACTGATCAGTTAATAGAAAGCGATGTACTTAGTTTATTGCACGAAAAATTAATTAATAAAGGCCAAGAAGTTGCCCTGGTTGTGGCTGGCTTAGGTAATGTAGGCGATGAATTTTTAAGTCAGCTAGATGCTCAATTTAAACGTTTGTCGGACGATTATAGTATTAAGCTAGTTGGCTTAATTCGCTCGCAACATATGCTATTTAATGCCTCGGGTATTAAACTCGGACAGTGGAAAAAACAATGGCAGCATAATGCCGTTGCTTATGAGCAGGCGGATTTATTAAGTGCATTAAACGAACTTGATTACGAGCACAAAGTTGTTGTTGATATAACGGCAAGCGAGCAATTTAGCCAATTATACACCGACTTTGTAGAGCGAGACTGCCATTTAATAAGTGCTAACAAGTACGCGGGCACTGCTGCATCTAGTTGGTATAACGCGCTGCGCCAAAGTATTAGCGAGCGTAATTTGCATTGGCGCTACAACACCAGTGTTGGGGCAGGATTGCCAATTAACTTTGCGTTGGCCGATTTACAAAATAGTGGCGATAAAATTACCCGTATTGAAGGCGTTTTCTCGGGCACACTCTCGTGGCTATGCAGTAAGTACGATGGCAGTGTGGCATTTTCTGACCTTGTTCTTGAAGCGCAAAAAATGGGCTTTACAGAGCCTGATCCTCGCGAGGATTTATCGGGCCGGGATATGCAACGTAAATTGCTGATACTTGCGCGCGAGCTTGGCATTGAATTAGATTTAGATGATATAAGCTTACAAGCATTAATGCCTGATGAGTTAGCGCAAGGTTCATGGGGTGACTTTTTAGCGAATAAAGATAAGCTAAATGCCTTTATTAAACACCATGCCGATGCGGCAAATGCTCAAGATGCTATACTTAGGTATACCGGTTTATTGGCATTAGAGCAGGGTAAAGTATCGGCGAAGGTAGGTATTACTTACGCGCCTAAAGGGGACGCCTTAGCTAACTTAACACCTGGCGATAATATCTTTGTTATTAATAGCCAGTGGTACAACGAAAACGCCTTAGTAATACAAGGCCCAGGGGCGGGCAAAGAAGTGACCGCCGCGGGCGTGCACTCTGATTTATATTGGTTAGTTAAAAACTTAAAATAGCGCAGCAAATATTAATAGTAAAACGGCAGCTTGTGTAAGCTGCCGTTTTTGTTTTTAGAATAACTCTTCTTCTGTTTTTGTATCTTCTTCAAAAATATCAGTTGGCTGAGACAGCACATATTTTGTAGGCGCAGTGCCTTTTTCAAAATATTCAAAGCGACTGGTGTAGTCGTTTTTATGACTTAACAAACCTGTTTTTAAATCGATACGAATTGAAACTAGCCCTTCAGGAGGCTCTATTGGCGCCTCTGGTGTGCCCTCAAGCGCCACTTTCATAAAATCAACCCAAGCAGGTTGTGCCGTTTTGGCGCCCGATTCAGCGCCAGAGATTTGGCTGCTATCTAGGTTGTTATTATAGGTGGAGCGCCCTAACGAGTTACCTGGGTTGTCAAAACCAACCCATACAGACGTTACTACATTGCGGTTAAAGCCGCTAAACCAAGTATCAACAGAGTCATTGGTTGTGCCTGTTTTACCCGATAGATCGCGTCTATCTAATGCTTGCGCACGCCAACCTGTCCCGCTCCAGCCTGTTTTATGGGTCCAGCTACCGCCACCCCATACTGCGCTGTGCATTGCTTCAGCAATTAAAAAAGCATTTTGCTTTGAAATAACACGTGGTGCACAACGTGGTTGCGTGGCTGTATCATCTGTTATGTCGGTATCTAGGTTGTTGTTGGCAAAGCTATCCATTGCTTGAGAGGCGGGTAATAACTCGTCTTCATCGCAAGCAAGAGCCGGGTTTGCTTTAAATAGTACATTGCCATAGGCATCTTGAATTTCAGATATAAAGTAAGGTTCAATTAAGTGACCGCCATTAGCAAATGCGCTCATGCCGCGAGCAAGCTCTAATGGCGTGATTGATGCACTCCCTAATGCTAACGATTCACTGCGGTTGATATCAGCATCTTTAAAACCAAACTTAAGCAAGTGATCGGCGGTGCGTTGTAACCCTACACCGCGAAGTAAGCGCACAGAAATAACGTTTTTAGATTGTGCAAGTGCACGGCGAATACGTATAGGGCCATTATAAACGGCTGGGCTGTTTTTTGGTCGCCACGCTACACCTAAACTTTTATCCCACTGGTTTATTGGCGCGTCGTTTAAAATAGAGGCCAATGTATAGCCATTTTCGAGCGCAGCAGAATAAATAAAGGGTTTAATATTAGAGCCAACTTGGCGTTTAGCTTGTACCGCTCGGTTGTATTGGCTTTGCTCAAAACTGTAACCGCCTACTATAGCTTTAATGCGACCATCTTGTGGGTCGAGTGAAACAAGTGCACTGGCAGCTTCTGGTATTTGGCTTAGTAGGTAACTGTCGTCGTCATTTTTACGCAGCCATATTTGCATGCCAGGGGTAAGAATGTCAGTAGCGGCTTTAGGGGCAAAACTTTGGCGGTAGCGAGTAATGTATTTGCGCGCCCATTTTAAATTATCCCAATCAAGTGTGGTGCGCTGGCCATTTTTTAAAATAACGTCAGCGGTTTTCTCTGCCACATTTAACACCACGCCAGCATGCAAATCAGCTATTTCTTTAACAGGTTTTAGCTTTTCTATAATTTGCTGCTCACTTAAGGCAGGCTGTGTTTCTGGATCCCACAACACGTCTACAGGCCCACGAAAGCCATGACGCATATCATAGTTATGTAAATTATTAACTAAAGCTGTTTGCGCAGCCTTTTGAACTTTAGACTCCACAGAGGTAAATATTTTAAAGCCAGAGTTATATGCTTTTTCTACACCGTAGCGCTCAACCATCTCAGCACGAACCATCTCAGAGATATAAGGGGCGTAAAGGTCTATCTCAGCACCGTGAAAATAAGCAGTGATAGGCTGGTTAGCCGCATCGTTGTATTGCTGTTGCGTAATATAGTTTTCAGTAAGTAAGCGACCAAGCACTACATTACGACGTGCTTTAGCTCTAATTGGGTTACGAATTGGGTTAAGCGCCGAAGGGGCTTTAGGTAAACCGGCAATCATTGCCATTTGTGCAAGAGTGAGGTCTTTTAGCTCTTTGCCATAGTAAACTTGAGCAGCAGCACCAATACCAAATGCACGATTACCTAGTTCTATTTTATTAAGATACAGCTCAAGAATTTCGTCTTTTGTTAATACACTTTCAATATGTAGAGCTATAAAAATCTCTTTAACTTTACGAATATACGCTTTTTCTCGTGTTAAAAAGAAGTTACGAGCAAGCTGCATAGTAATGGTACTCGCGCCTTGCTTTTTCTCACCTGTTGAAATTAACACAATAGCAGAGCGGACAATACCAATAGGGTCTATACCAATATGGTCATAAAAACGGTTATCTTCTGTGGCTAAGAAGGCATTAATTAAAGGTTGAGGTATTTCGTCTATAGTAACGGGGATGCGGCGTTTTTCACCAAATTGATTAATTAAGAGTCCATCTTTGGTAAAGACTTGCATAGGGGTTTGTAATTGCACGTCTTTTAAAACTTGCACACTGGGGATATCAGGTTTAACGTAATAATAAAGGCTGATTAAAGTGATCAGACCAATTAACGTGCAAATGATAAAAAATTGTAATGTTCTTTTTAATAAAATCACTTATATTTCCCTAAATGGACTCCCAATTGCGAGTTTAGACTGCTAGTATATATTGATTAAAAAATGAATAATATTTTTTACTATAAAAATTATAACTTGTTTATTATTAAAACAAAGGTCAAGTTGCAAACATGCTAAGTCAACTATTTCAAAAGCCATCACCTGCGATGGTCGGAATTGATATCGGATCGCACTCTATCAAAGCAGTGCTTTTAAGTGAAATTGAAACGGGATTTCGACTAGAAGCACTTGCAATTGAACCTATGCCAAAAGGTGCAATGAGCGAGCGCTCTATTCAGGATATCGAAGCAATTGGTAACATAATTACAAAATTAAAAAGAAAACTACCAAAATCGTTAAAATCAGCGGCAGTGGCTGTATCAGGACAAACCGTTATCACTAAAGTTATTTTTATGGATGTTTCATTAAGTGACGCTGAATTAGAGTCGCAAATTGAAATAGAAGCTGACAGCTTAATACCTTACCCCCTTGATGAAGTGAGTTTAGATTTTGAAAAGCTCTCTACCAACGAAGCCGACCCGAGTAAAATGAATGTGTTGTTATCTGCTGCGCGTACAGAAAGTGTTGAAGCCCGTGTGGGCGCGCTGGAGGCGGCAAACTTAACCGCTAAAGTGGTTGATGTTGAAAGCTATGCGTTAAGTAGAGCGATGGAGGTGTATTATCAGCAACTGCCAAGTGATGCCTTTAATAAGTGTGTTGCCGTGGTAGATATTGGCGCTGTTTTAATGCTGGTGAGTGTCGTTCAAGCGGGTGAAACAATTTATACCCGCGACCAAGTATTTGGTGGCGACCAATATACTAATAGTATTGTATCTTATTATAATAAAAGTTTTGATGAGGCCGAAATAGGCAAAACAACGGGTGATTTACCTGCTAATTATACTTTTGAAGTGCTGGCACCGTTTCAGACATCACTATTGCAACAGGTGCGCCGTGCGGTACAAATGTTTTTAACAACCACAGGTAAAGATCAAGTAGATTATATAGTGCTAACCGGCGGTACATCAATGATAGACGGTTTAGATAGGTTGTTAATTGAAGAGCTCGGTATTCATGCTGTGGTGGCTGAACCGTTCGCTAATATGGAAATTTCGCCAAAAGTAGACAGAAATGTAATGCAAAGAAATAGAACGCAGTTTGCAATTGCTACTGGTTTGGCATTGAGGAGCTTTTCATCATGCCACATATAAATCTACTGCCGTGGCGAGAGCTACAACGAGAAGAATCAAAAAAGAAATTTATAACTATATTAATAGCAGTAGTACTAGGTAGTTTTGCAAGTATGTACTTACTTAGCTCTTTTTACGCGGGTTTAAAAGATGGGCAGAACTTAAAAAATAATTATTTAAGCTCAGAAATCAGTACTCTTGATAAAAAAATTAGTGAGATTAGAGATCTCGATAAGCGAAAAGAGAATTTACAACAACGAATGCGGTTGATTGAAGAGCTACAAAGCAGCCGTAATTTAGGTACTCAAATTATGGATGAAGTAGCTAAAATTGTTCCTCAAGGCGTGTATTTAACTAAGCTTGAGCGGCGTGGTACACAAATACATGTGTTAGGGCGCAGTGAATCAAACAATCGTTTATCTACTATGCTACGTCAGGTACAAGGCTCTTATCTATTAGAAAGGCCAATCATGCAGGGCATTGTGGCAGGCGATCAAACATCACGGTTACTCAGTGATTTTAATATGGAGTTTTATGTAAAGCCATTTGATAAAATTGGTGAGGTAAGTGATGAACCTTGATTTAAAAGCCTTAAATGAAATAGATTGGAATGAAATTGAGCTCGACAACATTGGTGAATGGCCGGTTGCAGTAAAAGCAATTTGTTGCTTATTTGTCGCCGGTTTAGTGTTGTTTTTTAGTTACAGCTTATTGGTATCTGATGAAATAGACAGCTATCACAGCGCGGTAGCAAAAGAAGTCGAGCTGCGTACTACCTACAGAACTAAATATGCTGTAGCCAGTAAGCTTGATATATATCGCCAGCAAATGGTTGAGATGGAAGATAAGTTTTCACAACTACTAAAGCGATTACCTACCTCAAATGAAACCCCTGGCCTTTTAGACGATTTATCTTATGTAGGTACTACTAGCGGTTTAACATTTTTGAAAATTGGCTGGTTACCTGAAATCGAAAAAGAGTTTTATACCGAGCTGCCTATAAAAATTGAAGTAATAGGTACTTACCATGAGTTTGGTGAATTTGTAGGAAAAGTAGCCCAATTACCACGAATTGTAAGTTTACATGACTTTTCGATTGTATCATCTGGTGAAAAGCAACTAACATTCAGTGTGGTAGCAAAAACGTATCGTTATGAAGAAGGGGTTAAAAAGTGAGACTAGTCCCTTTATTATCATTGTCTGTTTTATTGTTGGCAGGTTGTAACGACGATACGTCTGAGCAAAAAGAATTTATTGACCAAGTTAAGGCCAGCACCACGCCTAAAGTTGAGGGAATACCTGAATTAACGCAGTTTGAACATTTTGAATATAATGCATCGCAGCTGCGTAGTCCTTTTGTGGCTCCACAGCCTGAAATTATTCAAAATAAACTAACGCAAATTAAAAATTGTTTACACCCTGACCCTGATAGAGTGAGAGAGCCACTAGAAAAGTATCCGCTCGATAACCTATCAATGAAAGGTACATTAGGCTCTAGCGGTCAAATGTGGGCACTGATCACCGCAGCGGATGAAACGTTGCATAGGATAACGGTAAATAATTACTTAGGCACGTATGACGGTAAAGTTAAGTCTGTAAGTAGTGATTATGTAGAACTAGTTGAATTAATCCCTGATGGGTCGGGTTGTTGGAAAGAGCGGCTGACTAAATTGGAAATGTTAGAGGCGGCAAATAATGGCGCAAATTAATAATAAAAAAGGTAAAACCCACATGTATAAGGATGTACTTTGGCATCATCGTTTTCAAATGGTGTTATTTGTCATATTGGCTCTTTTTGTTGTAAAAACAGCCAGTGCAGCGCCATTACTTTATGATGTACGTTATAACCCCTTGCTAAAAGGCGAGACAGAGTTACAACTTGTATTTGACGAAGAGCTAACACAACAACCTAAAATTCAAGTACACAACACACCAGCACGCATAGAAATGTTATTTGATGGTGCAGAACTAGAACAGGGTCTTGAAAATGTGCCGGTCGATCACGCAGGTATTAACAGTGTGAGCAGCGTACTGACAGAGCAAGGCTTAAAAGTTACGGTAAATTTAGAGCGTTTAAAAATATACGAAACACAAGTTAATAACAACTTAGTGTCGTTGCGCGTATCTGATAACCCGCTTACTGAACAAGCTTCTGATGAAAGCAGCAATGGTAATAATGCCTCAAGCGCTTATATTAATCGGATTCAATCTATTGATTTTCGCCGTGGTGAAAAAGGTGAAGCAAAAGTTTTAGTATTTTTACAAGACACGCAAGCTGCAATAGAAGTACATGAAAGTGGTGGAAAAATAATTGCAGAGTTTCATCACACAGATATTTTAGACGACTTACTGTATGAATTAGATGTGCTAGATTTTGGTACTGTAGTAAGTACCATTGAGACCTTTAAAGAAGATAGCTTAAGCCGTGTAGTTATTGAGCCTAATGCTGCTTTTACCTTTACCTACCAGCAAATAGATAACATTTTAACGTTAACCATTGAAAAAGATGAAACGCAAAATGCCTATTTAGATGGCGGCAAGGAATATCAAGGTCGTCCAATGACCTTAAACTTCCAAGATATTTCGGTTAGAGCTGTACTGCAAATCATAGCGGGTTATAACGAGTTTAACTTAGTAACGAGTGACTCAGTAACTGGCAATATTACACTTCGTTTAGATGGCGTTCCATGGGATCAGGCTTTAGATGTTGTACTGCGTATTAAAGGCCTTGATAAGCGCATGGATGGCTCTATATTGATGGTTGCGCCAGCTGAAGAGCTCGCTGCACGTGAAGCTAAAGATTTACTAGCAAAACAAAAGGTCGAGGATTTAGAGCCGCTTTACAGTGAGTATATTCGTTTAAACTACGCTAAGGCTGAAGATTTTGCGGATTTACTGAAAACCGACACTAACAGCATCATTTCTGCCCGAGGCAGTGTATCGGTTGACCAGCGTACCAATACATTACTTATTAAAGATACAGCGAAGAGCATTGAGAGCATTCGCCGTATGATTGAAACACTCGATATCCCAGTGCAACAGGTTGTTATTGAATCACGTATGGTAACAGTGCGCGATAACGTCACAGAAGATTTAGGCGTGCGTTGGGGATTTAGTGATCAACAAGATAGTGATGGTATATCTGGCTCGCTTGAAGGAGCTGAGTCTATCTCAAATGGCACTATTCCTGATTTATCAGACCGTCTTAATGTAAACCTACCTATTACTAACCCTGCGGCAAGTATTGGTTTACACATAGCTAAGTTGGCTAATGGCACTTTAATTGATTTAGAGCTAAGTGCTTTAGAAGAAGAAAATAAAGGTGAGATTATTGCGAGCCCGCGCATTACTGCAGCTAATCAGCAAAAAGCACGTATTGAGCAAGGTACTGAAATCCCCTATACCGAATCGGCCTCAAGTGGCGCTACTACTGTAAGCTTTAAAAAAGCGGTATTGAGCCTTGAGGTTACACCGCATATAACGCCTGATAACAAAGTTATTTTAGACTTAGTTATTACACAAGATACTCGTGGCGAAACGGTTCAAACCGGAACAGGTGAAGCGGTTTCGATAGACACTCAACAAATTGAAACACAAGTGCTGGTTGATAACGGCCAAACCGTTGTGCTGGGTGGTATTTTTCAGCAGCAAATAATTAATACTACAAATAAAGTACCTGTACTTGGTGATATTCCATATGTTGGACGCTTATTTAAGAGCACCAGCGAGTTTAATGAGAAACGTGAATTACTTATTTTCGTGACACCGAAAATACAAATAGACTAAAATTTAGTGGTTTTATGTTCGTCAACGAGTGTTTATTGATAATAATTGCTCGTTATATGGCTTTTTATTGTAATAGACTTGAAATACCCGGCCAATTACTGAGATAATCCCCTCCTTAATTTTGGGGCCAGGTCGTTAGGCGGGGTTTTATTTCAAATTTTAGAGTTCGTTTGTACTAAAAGATATGGCTGAGAAACGTAATATATTTCTAGTTGGCCCCATGGGGGCTGGCAAAAGCACGATTGGTCGTCACATCGCTGACCAATTACACCTTGAATTTGTCGATTCTGATCAAGAAATCGAACGCCGTACCGGTGCAGATATTGCCTGGGTGTTTGATCTTGAGGGTGAAGAAGGCTTTAGACTTCGTGAAGAATCTGTTATTGGCGACTTAACCGAAATGCAAGGTATTGTACTTGCAACCGGTGGTGGTTCAGTAATGAGTAAAGAAGTTCGAAACAAGCTTTCGGCTCGTGGTATCGTTGTATACCTAGAGACACCTATAGAAAAGCAAGTTGCACGCACGCAACGCGACAAGCGTCGCCCATTACTGCAAACTGAAGAAGCACCTCGTAATGTACTAGAGCGCTTAGCAGAAGAACGCGAGCCACTATACAAAGAAGTTGCCGATTTTGTTGTACGCACCGATGAGCAAAGCGCTAAAGTTGTTGCTAACCAAATCATCGAGAAATTAGATTTTTAAAAACCAATAATAAAGGAAATAACAAAGCATGCTTGAATTAACTGTTAATTTGGACGAGCGAAGTTATCCTATTTTTATTGGTCAATCTGCACTTCAAGATAATGGCCGCCTTGTTCACCACATTGGTGATTGTCGGCCTATCATTATCACTAACGACACAGTTGCGCCTTTATATTTACAAGGACTGCTTGATTCGTTAGCTGATCTAGATCCTCTTTCTTTTGTCATTCCCGATGGTGAGCAATACAAGTCGCTTGAATGGTTTGAGAAAATATCTGCTTTTTTATTGCAAAATAATTGCGGCCGAGACACATGCTTAATTGCACTAGGTGGCGGCGTTATTGGCGATTTAACAGGTTTCGTTGCTGCATGTTATCAGCGCGGTGTACCGTTTATTCAAATTCCGACCACGGTACTATCACAAGTTGACTCCTCTGTAGGGGGCAAAACAGCGGTAAATCACCCACTGGGTAAAAACATGATTGGGGCGTTTTATCAGCCGCAAGCGGTTTTTATTGATACTAATTCACTTCACACTTTACCGGCGCGCGAATTTGCAGCGGGTATGGCCGAAGTTATTAAGTATGGTTTAATTTACGATACCGAGCTATTTGCTTTTATTGAGCAAAATGTAGAAAAGCTACAGCAACTAGATGAAGCAAGTTTGCAGCATATTATTTATAGATGTTGTGAAATTAAAGCGCTTATCGTGGCGCAAGATGAAAAAGAAAATGGCCTTCGTGCATTACTCAACTTAGGGCATACCTTTGCGCATGCAATTGAAGCGCAAATGGGATACGGTGTATGGCTACATGGCGAGGCTGTTGCTACCGGAATGGTACTTGCTGCTAAATTAGCGCATACACGCGGTGACTTATCGCAAACTGAGGTAGATAGAATTGTAACGCTACTCAAGCTTTATAATTTACCGACTGAGATCCCAAGTGAAATGACTGCTGAGCAGTTTTTAATGCATATGCGTAAAGACAAAAAAAATAAAAAAGGCACTATCCGCTTTATTTTACCTACTCAATTTGGTCAATGCGCATTGGTAGATGACGTATCAGACGACCAAGTTAGAGCGTTAATCGAGCAATAATGCAGGCGCAAATTTTACCAAGCCGTGCGGCGTTGGTGGATAGAATCGCTCTGCAATTTGAATACGGGCAAAACTTAATTGTATTACTAGGCACCTCTGGCCTAGGCAAAAGTTATATGCTCGAAACCTTCATCACCGACAAATACAACAGTTTTAATAAAGCATTTGTACAAGTAAGTGCCAGTGTAAATGATGTATCACTTATGAGTGATATATTAGAGCAAAGCTTTAACTCTCCGCTGATTGATCACGATTTATCGTTAAGTGAAAACTTTTACCAATTGTTGCAGCAGCAGCCGTGTGAGGCTTGTTTGTGGGTGCTCGATAATGCAAGGCATCTATCTGAAGAGCTATTACAGGAGTTAGAGTTACTTGCCAAAAATAGCCCTATAACGCTTTATATCATGCTAGCTTCGCAATCAAAGCTAGCTATTAATAATGCCGTTGAAATTTACTTAGAGCCTTTATCTGCACATGAATCTAAACAGCTAATGAGCTGGTATTTTCCTAATTTACCGTACGATGAAGACCCCGTATTTAGCGCATTTTTAAATGAAGCGAATGGCAACCCCAGCTTATTATTAGCATGGCAACCAACCGAGCATGTGGCTGATATTGTAAAAAAAGATAAAGTGTCGTGGCGAGTACACTTAATCTCGTTGTTAATTATAATTATGCTACTTATCATTGGGTTGCTGTATAAAAATGACATGACCCAGTGGTGGCAAACGTACTATCAAAATCAACAAAGCCAGGACATAGCTACCGCTATTCCTGCTGCTAAAATTGTCGCTATCCCAAGCGCGGATAAAGAAGTCAGTAATGACAATTCTGATATATCAAAAGCGGATTTGCCTTTAGAGCCGGTCAGCGATAAATCACAAGGTAATGTAGCGCCCCATAAAAACGATGTGCCGGCGATAATGCAAAGTTTAACGCGTCAGGCTCATCAAAGCGCTCAAAGTGAGCAAAGCGCGGCGTTACCACAAAGCTTAAACACTCCTGAGGCTATTGAGCCAATTGAAAGTGACGATAAAGAAAGCCCGCAGCCTAAAATCTCAAATAACGTATCCGATAACGCTTGGTATTTAGCTCAGCCAGATAATAATACAACTGTGCAGCTGCTAGCCGTTACACAGGAAAAAATCACCCGTGAGTTTATTATTGAACATAATTTAAGCCAGCGTGCTAAGGTTTACCAAACTAAGCGAAATAATAAAGTGTGGTGGGTGGTTACTATTGGCAGTTATGCATCACTCGCTGATGCTAAAAGTGCGTTGTCTGCCTTGTCGAGTGCGCTTAGAAAGAACAAGCCTTTTTATAAAAAAATCAGCAAAATAAAACAAGAAATTGCACGACTTGATCAGTAAACTGACTCACTTTAGTGTAAAATCGCGCTACAGCAGATTGAAGTTAAGAACCAATGCAACAAAAGAGTAGAGCCTTCCTAAAATGGGCTGGCGGTAAATACAGCCTAGTTGAAGATATTAATGCACGCTTATCTCAAGCCAGCAAACACGCTGAAACCTTGGTAGAACCTTTTGTAGGCGCAGGCTCGGTATTTTTAAATAGTAATTTTAAACACTATTTACTCAACGACATCAATGCTGATTTAATTAACTTATACAAAGAGCTCAAGCGCTCGCCTGATGAGTTTATAAGTGACTCTAAAAAACTATTTGTTGATTTAAATAACCACCCAGACGCTTACTACGAATACCGTGTACAGTTTAATAAAAGCAATGATGTATATGAGCGCGCAATGCTCTTTTTATACATGAATCGCCATGGTTACAATGGGCTGTGTAGGTATAACCTCAAAGGCATTTTTAACGTGCCATTTGGTAAATATAAAAAGCCTTATTTTCCAGAAAAAGAAATGTACTTTTTTGCCGAAAAAGCACAAAAAGCCACATTTACCTGCCTAAGCTACGATGATGTGTTTAAGCTTGTGCCAAACAATGCGGTTATTTATTGCGATCCGCCTTATGTACCGCTAAGTAAAACAGCGTCGTTTACCTCTTATGCTAAAGGCGGGTTTAATTTAGACGATCAAGCAAACTTGGCAAACTTAGCCGAGCAAGCCGCGTTTGAAAACAATACCCCAGTGCTTATATCTAACCACGATACCGTGTGGACGCGAAAAATTTATAGCCAAGCTACGCTTGGTAAAATTCAGGTAAAACGTACTATCAGCCCTAAAGGTGGATCACGCAACAAGGTCGACGAGCTAATGGCTATGTATTTAGCACCCAAGCAACCACTGCGTAAATTGTCACTACAAAAATAACAAAAAACAGCACAGCTAAAGCAATAATAAAAAGAGGGGAGTGTTGTTGGAAGTCGGCTTGGCGTTTGTGCTCTGATTGCACACCAAAAAATGCTGCTAGCACACTTTGCAACGCGCTAATAAAGTGCAGCATTATTTAAAATAGAGGTTTTATTGAAGGCGTATTCTTAGCGTCTTCTGAGCTAGTTAATAGCTCTAATAAATCTAAGTAATGAAACTGCGCACTGCGGCTATCGCCTGTTAGCCACGAAAACCACGATGAGTCTTCTTCTACTTTCGCACACGTTAAGGTGTTTGAAGCGCTTTTACTACTTGCCTGATGCTGACAATTGCTAACTAAGCTTAAATCTTGCTCAGAACTTGGCGCAAAACTAAATGCCCCAATAAATAACAATGCCGACGCAATTAAGATCCCTGTTTTAAATGCACGCATAATATTAGCCTAAAATTAAGTTACTCCTTTAATAATAACAAAAGCTGTATAAATAACAAACTAATATTTATCTGTAATAGCTAAGGCCTGTTGAAACTTGCGAGTTAAAGTGTGTTCTCAAGCTAAGAGTTTTTAAATCGCGCCCCGAAGTTTGTAATCGAGTGGGCACAATAACTGCTCTTACGTTAATCTAATAGCTTACATCATGTAAGCAAAGCTTGTGCGTCTACTCACGGCCTTACCAAAAATTAAACATGCTGCCCAAAACTCAACCACTAAAGCTTTTCATAAATAAATACTTATATATTTAAATCGATATTTTTAGTTATGCCTAATTTACAGTGTATTACTTGGGAAACCTCAGCATTTACGGTACATTAAGGCATATTTTACTGATTGACGGATTACTATGTTAAACCCTGAACAAAAATACTTAATTGCGCCTTCTATTTTGTCAGCCGATTTTGCAAAATTAGGCGAAGATGTGGATAAAGTACTCGCTGCAGGCGCTGATGTAGTACATTTTGATGTCATGGACAATCACTACGTGCCTAATCTCACTATTGGGCCTATGGTGTGTAAAGCGCTTAGAGATCACGGTGTAACAGCGCCTATAGATGTGCACCTAATGGTAAAACCAGTCGATAGTATAATCCCTTTGTTTGCAGAGGCCGGCGCATCAATAATTACTTTTCACCCTGAGGCCAGCGAGCATATAGACCGCACCATACAGCTCATTAAAGACCATGGTTGTAAAGCAGGCTTAGTATTTAACCCTGCCACTAGCCTTAGCTACCTCGATCACGTTATTGATAAGCTAGATACTATTTTATTAATGTCGGTAAACCCAGGCTTTGGCGGCCAAAGCTTTATTCCCCACACCCTTGAAAAACTAGCTCAAGCTAAGCAGCGTATAGTTGCGTCGGGTCGTGATATTCGCCTAGAAGTAGATGGTGGTATTAAGGTTGATAACATAGCCGCAGCGGCGCAAGCAGGTGCCGATATGTTTGTAGCAGGGTCTGCTATTTTTAATGAGCCTGATTACAAAGTGGTTATTGATCAAATGCGTGAGCAGTTAGGAAACGTAAAGTAATGAAATATGATGTAGCTTTGTTCGACCTTGACGGCACACTTGTTGATAGCGTTTACGATTTATACCTAGCAGTAAACTTAACACTGAGTGATTTAGCGTTTCCTATTGTTAGCCAAAGCTTGGTTGAAAGCTGGATAGGCAACGGTATTGAAACCCTAGTCAAACGTGCACTCAGCGGCGATATGCAAATTAGCGAACATTTAGATGAAGCGCTTAGTGCAAAAGCCATTGCCTTATTTTACCAACATTATGAGCAGCTAGTGGGCAAGTATAGTGTGTTGTATCAGCATGTAGAAACAGGGCTCAGTGCTTTGCGGGGCATGCCAAAAGCACTTGTTACTAATAAGGCGCGTCTATTTACCGAGCTACTACTTGATAAGCTTTCCCTAACCAGTCACTTTGAAGTGATAGTGTGTGGAGACGATATGGCTAAAAAGCCTTCACCAGCGCCTTTACTGTATGCATGTAAAAAGCTGAATGTTGAGCCGAGTAAGGCTATTATGATTGGCGATTCAAAAAGCGATATATTGGCAGCACATGCCGCTAAAATTGATGTAATAGCGGTGGATTATGGTTATAACCAAGGTGAAAATCTTGAGGATTATAATCCACAGTACCTATGCGATAACTTCTTAGATATAATACCAACACTAACACAGCGTTAAAATTTTTAATTAACTAAACACTAAAGGAAAATCATGAGTAAACCAGTAGTTTTAAGTGGCATTCAGCCAACCGGTGGTATGACAATAGGCAACTATGTTGGCGCTATTAACCAGTGGCTAAAGCTACAGGAAGACCACGAAAGTTTCTTTATGCTTGTTGATTTACACGCGATTACCGTGCGCCAAGAGCCTGAACTTCTTCGCTCTCGTGTATTAGATGGTATAGCGTTATACGCGGCATGTGGCATAGACCCTGAAAAATCGGCCTTATTTGTACAGTCGCAAGTGCCAGAACACGCGCAGTTAGCATGGGTGCTAAATTGTTACGCACAAATGGGCGAGCTTAACCGCATGACCCAGTTTAAAGACAAGTCATCTAAGCATGCTAACAATGTAAACGTCGGTTTATTTTCGTACCCAGTATTGCAAGCAGCGGATATTTTATTATATCAAGCAGACCAAGTACCGGTAGGGGATGACCAAAAGCAGCACTTAGAGTTAACGCGTGATATAGCTACACGCTTTAATAATTTATACGGTGACGTATTTAAGTTACCTGAGCCATATATTCCTGAATTTGGCGCACGCGTAATGAGCCTTCAAGATCCGCTCAAAAAAATGTCTAAGTCTGATGAAAACCCTAATGGCTACATCATGCTATTAGATGAGCCTAAAAAGATTGAGAAAAAGCTTAAAAAAGCAGTAACCGATTCAGACGAGCAAGCGCGTATTTACTTTGACCGCACTGAAAAGCCAGGCGTTTCTAATTTACTTACTTTATTAAGCGTAGCCACTAAGCGCTCAATTGAAGACTTAGTGCCAGAGTATGAAGATAAAATGTATGGTCACCTGAAAAAAGACACAGCCGATGCAGTTGTTAGCATGATTGAGCCAATCCAAGCACGTTTTAAAGAGATCAGAGAAGATCAAAACCTACTTGACAGCATCATGAAATCAGGCGCAGAAAAAGCCAGTGTACGTGCAGAAAAAACTCTTAAATCGGTTTACGATGCACTAGGGTTTATTCCTCGTACATAAATTGCTTTATTAGGGCGTGTTGATCTTTGCGGATTGAAATTTGTTCAATCTAGGGGCGATTAAATCGCGGCGCGAGGTTTGTAACCTAGTGGGCTAAGTAAAAACCGAGCAAAGCTTCCGCGTCCTGCTCACGCCCCTTACCTACATCCATGTAGGCAACAAAGAGTTTATCGCCCCTAGGCAGAACCCGAAGGGCAGCGCATGTTTGGCATTTATGCTGCGTTATCGCCTATTTATGGGGAGTAACCACACTTCATAGGCTCTGCCTTGCCTAAAAACCAAACATACTGCTGAAAATTCAACCATCAAAGATAAACACGCCCTAGTATAAGCAAATAAAAATGCCGCTAAATTTAGCGGCATTTTTTTATAACTTCTAATACTTTATTCATCACTTAAAAAAGCCATAATTTATTAGCTAGTGGACTTAAACGCAGGCGATTCGCAGGCTTTTACAATAAAAGAATAGCCATAAGACATAGTTTCATTTGGCGTAATCTCTACTATTTCGTAATCGTTCAATTCTACTACTTTGCTATTTTTGGCTTTTTTACACCTTGAGTATTCATCCGCTTCGTAATTAAATGCAAACATCGCTATAAGGTGTTTACTACGCCCAAAATAACCTTCAGTAGCAACAAATGAACTTGCAGATTCGGCGAATTCATTTATTTCGTCTGCTTTTGGCGAGCTGGGTTGAGTTTTTGTTTCCTGTTTAGCCAGCCTTTCATTTAGGTTGACCATAGCATGCCCCTTCACTTCAGGAGAGTCACTAGCCAGCTCTCTTCCAAAATAGAAACCGTTTTCTATATCTGATAGAAATGTTGCTTCATCCCTATCGTCCAATAAAGGATAGAGGGTACTTAAAGTTATGAAGGCTAATATTAATCTAATAGATGCGGTAAGTAAGGGAGAGTAGCTTTGACTTATATATTTAATGCTTTGCGAACCAAATGGCTTTATAAGTAACAGCATTATAATATAAAAGGGTAAAATAAATTGAAATATTAGTAATGTACAGAGTGTAATTCCTAATGCCCAAATGGGTAAATATATCAAAGTTGCAAAATTGTGTGTGTAGCTCATGTTTGCAGCTGATACGTGAGTTACTTCGTTAACAATACTGCTTGCATTTGCCAAAACAAAATTAGCAATGCTTGCATAAAAAACCAAAATTAAAGCTTTGCCTGCTAAAGAGTGCCATAGTTTATTAAACTTTGGCCAAAATTCAATTACCAGGGCGGTCATTGTTAAAAGCGCACAAAGTGACCAGGATTTAAAGAAAATCACAGATATAAGCGCTGCTAAGTAAAGCTTTTGCGCGGTGCTAAGGCTAAACCATATGGGTTTAATATGCTTATCAATATCAGCTTTAAGAGGCTGCAATTTTTTTTGCAGCTTTTTAAATAACCTACTGGCTCGCCATTTTATAATTTTATAACGCCTTAACACCGACTTTCCTTATCGTATGAGGTAATAAACCCCAGTTAGTTTAATAGGGGCTTTAGGTAATGCCCAGTATGCGAGCGTTCACATTCGGCTACTTCTTCAGGCGTGCCTGCAATGAGTATTTCACCGCCCCCAGCGCCCCCTTCAGGGCCTAAATCAACCACCCAGTCTGCGGTTTTAACCACATCTAAGTTATGCTCAATTACCACAATGGTATTACCATGATCGCGCAGGCGATGTAATACCACAAGTAGTTGTTCAATATCGGCAAAGTGAAGGCCGGTTGTTGGCTCATCAAGTATATACAATGTTTTACCTGTATCGCGTTTAGAAAGCTCACGAGCCAGTTTTACACGTTGTGCTTCACCACCAGAGAGCGTGGTAGCAGCTTGCCCTAGGCGAATATACGATAAACCTACGTCCATTAGCGTTTTAAGTTTACGCGCTATTGCAGGTATTTTATCAAAGTAGTCGTGCGCGTCTTCAACGGTCATTTCGAGCACTTGGTGAATGTTTTTACCTTTGTATTGTACTTCTAAGGTTTCGCGGTTATAGCGCGCGCCCTTACATACATCGCACGGTACATATACATCAGGCAAAAAGTGCATTTCTACTTTAATTACACCATCCCCTTGGCAGGCTTCACAGCGCCCGCCTTTCACGTTAAAGCTAAAGCGACCTACTTTATAGCCGCGAGAGCGGGCTTCTTGTGTACCTGCAAATAACTCACGAATACCGGTAAAAATACCTGTGTAGGTTGCAGGGTTTGAGCGCGGTGTGCGACCAATTGGGCTTTGGTCAATATCAATCACTTTGTCAAAATGATCAAGGCCACTAATTGATTTGTAAGGCGCGGCTTCTGCTGTGGTCGCGCCGTTAAGCTCGGTATGCGCAAGCTTAAAGAGTGTATCGTTAATGAGCGTTGATTTACCTGAGCCCGATACCCCTGTAATACAGGTTAATAAGCCAAATGGAATTTTTAAGTCTACATTTTTTAGGTTATTACCTGTGGCACCAAATAGCTCAAGCCATTTGTCGCTGGTTGGGTTACGCTCTTGTGGCACTTCTATTTTGCGCACGCCTGATAAAAACTGGCCAGTTACCGAGTCTTTAGTGGCTAAAATATCGTCACGTGTACCTTGTGCAATAATGTGTCCGCCGTGCACTCCCGCGCCAGGGCCAATATCAATAATGTGATCGGCTGCGCGAATCGCGTCTTCATCGTGCTCAACAACAATAACGGTATTACCTAAGTCGCGTAAATGCACCAATGTTTGTAATAAACGGTCGTTATCGCGCTGGTGTAAACCAATTGATGGCTCATCCAGTACGTACATTACGCCTACAAGGCCTGCACCTATTTGACTGGCTAAACGAATACGCTGGGCTTCACCACCGGAGAGGGTATCGGCACTGCGCTCAAGCGATAAGTAATTAAGGCCTACATTAATTAAAAACGATAAGCGGTCGCGAATTTCTTTCAGGATTTTTTCAGCTATTTGAGCTTTTTGACCTGTTAGCGATAACCCTTCAAAAAAGTCCATCGCTTCGCCAATACTCATAGTTGTAATAGCAGGTAGGTTTGTTTGACCTATAAATACGTGGCGTGCTTCTTGGCGCAAACGCGAGCCATGACAACTAGGGCACGCTTGGCTAGTTTGATATTTAGCGAGCTCTTCACGCACCGAGTTTGACTCAGTTTCGCGATAGCGACGGTTCATGTTGTTTAACACGCCTTCAAACTCGTGGTTGCGTGTTATTAAATCGCCTCTGTCGTTACGGTAGTTAAAGGCTATTTTTGTTTGCCCTGAGCCTTCTAAAATAATTTTTTGCGATTCTTTAGCCAGCTTTTCAAATGGCACATCTAAATCAAAGTTATAGTGCTCGGCGACCGCCTGTAGCATTTGAAAATAATAAAAGCTGCGTTTATCCCAGCCTTTAATAGCACCACCGGCAAGGCTGAGCTCTGGGTTATGTACCACACGGTTGGGATCAAAGTATTGGCGTACGCCTAAACCATCACAGCTTTGACACGCACCGGCAGGGTTATTAAACGAAAATAAGCGCGGTTCTAATTCGGTCATTGCGTAGCCACAGGTGGGGCAGGCAAAATTTGCCGAGAACAGCATTTCTTCTATCGTACTGTCGTCCATGTAGGCTACATTTGCCACACCGCCAGACATCTCTAGTGCGGTTTCGAACGACTCTGCTAAACGCTGCTGTTGGCCATCTTTTACTTTAAAGCGGTCAACAACCACTTCAATAGTGTGTTTTTTATGAAGCTCAAGCGTTGGTGGATCTGATAAGTCGCATACTTCACCGTCTATACGAGCACGAATGTAGCCTTGGCTTGCAAGTTGCTCAAGTAATTTAACGTGCTCACCTTTACGATCTTTAACCACTGGCGCTAAAAGCATCAGCTTAGTGCCCTCTGGCAGTGCTAAAACGGTATCAACCATTTGGCTAATTGTTTGAGCTGCAAGCGGTAAGTCGTGGGTTGGGCAGCGTGGTTCGCCCACGCGGGCAAACATTAAACGCAAGTAATCGTATATTTCGGTAATGGTACCCACTGTTGAGCGAGGATTGTGCGATGTAGATTTTTGCTCAATAGAAATGGCGGGAGAGAGGCCTTCAATATGATCAACGTCAGGCTTTTCCATTAACGATAAAAATTGCCTTGCGTAGGCAGAAAGTGACTCAACATAACGACGCTGTCCTTCTGCATATAAAGTATCAAATGCCAGTGATGACTTTCCCGAACCAGATAGGCCTGTGATAACAATTAATTTATCACGTGGGATGGTTAGGCTGATGTCTTTTAAATTGTGCGTACGGGCGCCTCGGACTTCAATGTTTTCCATGCTATCTCGTTTATTACCAAAATTATTTGTCCAGTATCGCATAATACGAAACATTATTAATCAATGATCAACGAAAAAATCCTTACTTATAGGCGATTAATTATTGCCAAGCTTGTGGTAGAATCCCAGCCTAAATTTTTCATATCGTAAGAATACGCAGATAATGACCGCATCTTCACTTAATTCACGAGAAAAGCGCGCCGCTGTATCGCTGGCGAGTGTGTTTGCATTTAGAATGCTCGGCTTGTTTATGCTGATGCCTGTATTGGCTATTTATGGCCAATCGCTTGATGGTTTTTCGCCTATGTGGATAGGATTTGCTATTGGCGCGTATGGCTTAACGCAAGCGGTACTGCAAATTCCTATGGGGCGTTTGTCAGATAAAATAGGCCGTAAAAAAGTAATTGTTGGTGGCTTAGTTGTGTTTGCGTTGGGCTCTGTTATTGCAGCCCTTGCTGAATCTATTCAAATGGTTACAGTGGGCCGTGCACTACAAGGTATGGGCGCTATAGCCAGTGCGCTGCTTGCTTTTGCCAGCGACCTAAGCCGCGACGAACAGCGCCCTAAAGTAATGGCGGTGATTGGTATGAGCATAGGCATGAGCTTTGCTTTTGCTATGTTACTTGGGCCTATTGTTGCCGCGTCGTGGGGTGTAGCGGGGGTATTTTGGTTAACAGCAATCCTTGCCGTGTTTGGTATTGGTATTATTTTATTTTTAGTGCCAAACGCAGTAAACAAAGCGCCCAAAGGCGATACCTTGGCAAGCTTTAGTGATATTAAAAAGCTTATTAAGCATCCACAATTATCGCGCTTAAATGCAGGTGTATTACTGCTACATTTAACGCTAACCACTATTTTTGTGGTACTGCCAAGCCAACTAATAAAAGATGGCTTAGTGGCAAACCACCATTGGTATTTATATATTCCGGTATTGCTGTTAGCGTTTATTTTAATGGTCCCTATTATGATCATTGCCATTAAAAAAGAAAAAGAAAAACAAGCGTTTATTGGCTCGGTAGCACTGCTTTCTATTAGTATGTTTGCTATGTCTATTTGGGTGAATAGCGTGGTTGGCATTGCCATTTGTATGTTGCTTTATTTTGTAGCATTTAATTTTTTAGAAGCCACTATGCCTGCGCTTGTATCGCGTATTGCGCCCGCTAGCCAAAAAGGTTCGGCTATGGGTGGGTATTCGTCTAGCCAGTTTTTGGGGGCTTTTTTAGGTGGTATTTTAGGGGGTTATGTTGCCCAAACTACAAGTACGCAAGCTGTGTTTGCGGCCGCGGCACTTGTTGGGTTAATATGGCTTATTATTGCGTGGAAAATGCAAGTCCCACCGAAAAGTAAAGTTATTAGTTTAATGACCAATTTAAGTTCTGAAGAGCAAGCTCAAGCACTTGCTTCTCAGCTAGTTGCTTTACCTGGCGTAATAGAAGCAACAGTAGTACGCGACGAAAGCCGCAGCTATTTAAAGATTAATGATAAAGAATTTGACCTAGACCAAGCACGTAAAGTAGCTGGTTTAATCTAACGTTTATAGGAGAAGGTTCCATGGCACGCGGTGTGAACAAAGTAATTTTGGTTGGTAATTTAGGACAAGATCCTGAAGTTCGTTACATGCCTAATGGCAATGGTGTAGCAAATATTACCTTAGCAACGTCAGACAGCTATAAAGACAAAAACACTGGCCAAATGGTTGATAAAACTGAATGGCACCGTGTAGTATTTTTTGGCAAGCTAGCTGAAATTGTTGGTGAGTACTGCCGTAAAGGCTCGCAAATTTACGTTGAAGGTAAACTTCAAACACGTAAATGGACCGACCAACAAGGCCAAGAAAAATACACAACAGAAATCGTTGTTGATGGCTTTACGGGTCAAATGCAAATGCTAGGCGCTCGCGGTGGCGATCAGCAAGGTGGTGGTTATCAAGGTAATCAAGGCGGCCAACAAGGTGGCGGTTACCAAAATAATCAACAAGGCGGTGGCTATGGTCAAAACAACCAAGCTCAAAACAGCCAGCAAGGTGGCTATGCACCACAGCAACAAGCTGCACCAGCACAACGCCCAGCTGCAGCACCTGCTCCACAGCAAAATAACCAATACCAACAATCAAACAACAGTGGCTTTGCTCCTGGGCAAAGTAATGCGCCACAGCAGCAAGGTGGTTTTGCACCTAAGCCGCAAAACGCCCCTCAGGGCGGTGCATCAAATCCTATGGAACCAACAATAGATTTTGATGACGACATTCCGTTTTAGTTTATGATACAAGCAGAAATGTTGAAAAATAATATTAAAAGCCGCTAAAAGCGGCTTTTTTTGTAACTACACGTTTTAGTACAAAAGGTGCTGTTTCTATCTACCATTTAACACTTTAAAGTCACTCAAAACGTGCTATTAGCGCCTTTTTATAGGCTAAAAATTGTATGGCACATATAACTAAAAAGCAGCCTGAGTAAGTGACTAACTGAGCAACTGGCTCGGGGCGAACAAAATATTCATGTAACAGCGCCCCAATTAACGTACCCGCCAATAAAACATATGCAACATAGGTAAACAGTGCTTTTTGCTTTTCATTTTTAATAAACAAAAGAGCAAGCATCATTAAACCCACTACCAACTCCAGTAAACCAACGCTATACATATAAATTTTAGCGTTAACGGGCAGTACCTGCGCAAAGTAGCTAAAGGTTTTAACGCTTACTTGCGCTGCTAATAATTTTGGCAGGGCAAACTTAAACATAAAAAGCGCGCTGGCTAAATTTAAAAGGTTACTAAATAAGTTTTTCATGAAAGCTTATGCCTTAATAAAGCAGCCGTAAGGTAATAAATGCCAAGGCTGCAATTTAAATGGTTACACAACAGTGCCGCGAATAGGGTAGTTATTTTGCTCTTTAATAAACTTTAAGCCTCTTACAACCACGTCTAATTCAGGGCGTAAATACGGAGCATTAGAAATATTTACAGCTTGCAATATCCCCTGCTCATTTACGACAAACATAGCGGGCTCTGCAAAGTTGTGATCGGTTTCTTGCTCAGAGCGAGGTGAGGAAATATACAGCCCAAGTTGTTTCATTTGCTGCTGTGTTAAACCATACGCAATAGGAAAGCTAATCGCGAGCGTGTCCATGCTTTGTGTTAGCTGTGCGCGGCTATCTGCAGAAACGGCACAAACGCTCACCCCAAGTGCCTTTAATGCGGGTAATTGCGCTTCTAGTAAATTTAAGTAACGTATACAAAGCGGGCAATGCTTGCCTCTGTATACCACGAGCATTTGCCACTCGGCGCCACCGTGCGGCTTACTTAGATCTGCGGTTGTACCATCGAGCAAGTGTGCGGTAACTGTTGGAAATGAATTACCGGCTATTAATTTAAATGACTCTGACATAAAAACCTCTTTTATACTGATTGTGAATGATTTTTTTTAACAAATAAGTACAGCGCAGTGAGAGCACATAAGCCGATACAGCTAATAAAAATATTGCGTGTGCCTCCTGGGATATATTCAACAAACGATGTTAGAAATTGCCCAGAAAAAACAGCCATTGTGAAATAAGAGAGGTTACGACCGCGAACAGAGGCTGCGCTACGCTCTACGGTCATATGGTTTAATAGTGGGATGCTAAAACCAAAGCCAATACCGCTAAACACAGCGCCTATTACCAATAACGCTGTACCCGTTTGTAAAAAGAAAGCAAATGATGCCCCATAGCCTATAAATGCCAGCGCAAGTACTTTTTGCTCGCCCATTTTTTTAGTTAACTGAGGCATAAAATGTGCCCCAACAACAGCCACTAACGAGATGAAAGAGAGTAAAAAACCTACTTGTTCTTCATTATAATTTTGCGCATGCATTGTGCTGGGTAGTAAAACAATTGCGCTAAAAAACGTGACCATTGCAAGCACAGCCAGCGAATACACATGCTTAAGAGACAAGCCATTATTTGATATTACGTGCTCTTGTGTTGCTTGTGCCTCTTGTGCTTGAGGGTGATTACGCGGCACAAAAAGTAGCAACATGGCTAAAAATACCCAAGAAATAAGGTACAACGATAATGGTAAAGCCCAATGCTGCACAGCAAGTAGGCCACCTATAAATAGAAATATAACGCCACCTAGCTCTATTGCCATGCCTTGCTTAGCAAGCATGCCTAGGCGCGCTTTACCAAAGTACCACTGTGATATTAAAACGGTACAACCGGCCATAACAATTGAGGTAACACCGCCAAGCAAAATACGGTTAGCAAAAACCAACAACGGCCCTTGTAACCAATACACGCTTGCACCTAAAAAGCCGTATAAAAATAAGCCAATAATTAATGAACGGTAAGCGCCATATTTATCAATTAATTTACCTGCAATAGGCGCAAATATAACAGCCCCTAAAGCCGGTAAGGTCACTAAAAATACCGCACTGTCAGCAACATTTAGGGCTGTTGATATACTGATTAAACCAGGTGCAACCAATGCACCCACCATGATTGTTAAGCAAGCTATACACAGCAAAGTGTAGCTTCCTGCGTTATTGAGTTTATTCATAAGTATTCTCTGTTTTTAAATAGGGCAACTAAGGGGGATTTACGCTTAGTTGCAAGGAGTTAATGGCGGTTATTTTTTTGCGAGAGAGTTAAAAGCAGCGCTGATGGTAATTAACACTACACTAAGGACGACTACGCCAGGCCACTGGTACAAAGCAAAGGCTTTCACACCAATAATTGAGCCAAAGGCGCCACCTAAGTAGTAGCCGAGCATGTAAACACCATTGATACGGCTTTGTGCGCTTGGGTCTATGCTAAATACGCGGACTTGATTGGCTACTTGTGCGCTAAAAATAGCGAAGTCGATTAAAATAATACCGATAATTAGGGCTATTAGGTTTCCTAAAAAAACGCCTGTAATAGCAAAACCAATTGCGGCAAGTGTGAGTACTATCATGACTAATTTTTTAGAGCCCAGCGCATTGACCCACTTACCCGAAGACTTAGCCCCTATTACGCCAGCTAATGCAATGATGCCAAATAATCCGGCCTCTTGGGCACTGTAGTTAAAAGGTGCATCACTGACATAAATAGCTAAAGTAGCCCAAAGTACATTAAAAGCAGCAAACCAAAGCGCGCCAGTTAAAGTAAACACTTGTAGTGGTTTGTGCTGTTTAAATAACGCCACTGTACTTTTAAGTAGCGGCCAGTAACGTAAGCTAGTTTGTGGTTTATTTAGGGGTAAAAAGAGCCTAAGTAGTCCACCAAATAGCGCAGCTAATATTGCTGACATAACAAATACGCCACGCCAACCAAAGTGCTCTCCTACAAAGCCGCTTAACGTGCGTGAAAGTAAAATACCAATGGTTAGGCCCATCATTAAGGTGCCCAATGTCGCCCCTTTATTTTCAGCAGACACAAGTGATGCCGCAAAGGGATTAATTGCTGGGTAATGTTGGCACTTACCCCTATTAAAAATACCGACATTAATAACAGCGGTAAGTTAGGTGTAAACACGGCAAAACTACATGCAATAACAAGTAAGCCCGATAAAATGCTTATTAAGCGCCGACGCGCAATAGAATCCCCCAGCGGCGAGATAAACAATAGGGCAAAAGCGTAACCAAATTGAGTAAATGCGGGAATGCTACCGAGTTGTGAATCCGTTAAATTAAACTCGTTACCAATCAGGGGTAAAATTGGCTGGCTGTAATATAGGTTTGCAGCGGTTGCTGCAATGGCGGTTGTCATCAACAATAAAATAAAGCGACTTAATGAGGCGCTTTGCGTTACCTGGGTCATTTTGCTCTCCAACATTAAAAGGTAGGCGAATGATAGAGGGAGAAGCTTGATGTTAGAAATGTTTAAATTTGATGGAATCTATACAAATAGCGTATAGTTGTTGCTATACCTCTCATACAGAGCAAATTTGAGTCGCACATGGATATAAAAATATTAAAAAGTTTTATTGCAGTGGCTAAGCACCTGAGCTTTTCAGAAGCGGCTCAAGAGCTACATACAGTTCAACCCGCTATAAGTCGCCATATTTCTTCGTTAGAAGAGCAGCTAGGTGTTAGCTTGTTTACCCGTAACTCTCGGGAGGTGTCGATCACGCAAGCGGGAGAGCAGTTAGTTAAAGATGCCACGGCAATTTTAGCGCTTACAGAGCGGGCTAAAAATAAGGTTAAACTGGTCGATAGCGGGCAGTTAGGCTCGCTAAGTATTGCGTATTTAAGCTCTGCGTGTTTAACATTTTTGGCCAAATTAATCCGAACGTATAAGTCGCAGTTTCCTAATGTTCACGTTACCTTGCTAGAAATGACCGCGACCGAGCAAATAGAGGCCCTTAAAAACGAACGGGTAGATGTTGCGTTTTCTCGGCCGTTACCAAGCACCATAGCCGATGAGTTTATAAGTGAAACTATGTACGTTGACCGCCTCGTAGCGGTGGTCAACAAAAACCATCCCTTTGAATCGGCGCAAACTATTGATTTAAAAACCCTTAAAAATGAGCCGTTTATTCTTTTTAATCGCGACGAAGCCTTAGGGTTGTTTGATGAAATTATTACTCGTTGCAAGCGCGCTGGCTTTTCACCTAACATTATTAGTCAGCCAAGGCATATGCAAACCTTAGTAACAGAGGTTGCCGCTGGTTTAGGGTTAGCTATAGCGCCTTATTGTGTAAGTAAATTATATAGCGAGGGTTGCCATTTTATAGAGTTAGAAAAGGTCGACACACAAATTTATTTGCAGCTGCAATACAAGCAAATTAACAGCAGCGCTACCACGCAAGCGTTTGTAGAAATGGCACTTAATGCCCAAGCAGAGATTCAGCTTAGCATGCGTAATTGAGTTGGCTTTATAAAAGCGCTTTTAGTTAACTTATGCGCTGCAATAATTAGCGAGGCGTAAATGCGCAAAAACGCAAAAACACCTTTGTAATTTACATCTCATTTAATTGATTTGTAACTAATTAACATCTACTCTAGTGGTACTAATTACTTCAAGCAACTATGAGAAACATGAAAGCCATTATTTTATTTTTATTTCTTGTTTTTCAATTTGCCAGTTTGCCGGTAAGCGCTCAACCGGATTCTAAAATTACCAATGTTTTATTTATAAATTCTACAAACCAACATATGCCTTGGCATAAAAGTGTTGAAGAGGGCTTAAATAACGAGCTATCAACACGGACTTTTGACTATGAGCTTTTTGTTGAAAACATTGATGTAGGGCGCTTTGATGAGGCCACTCAAACGCAATTAATGAGCGACTACCTTAAGCAAAAATATAAAAATAAGCACATTGATATAATTGTCACGCAATCCCCCTCAGCTGCCACGTTAATATCGCAATTGAATGATTTTTTTACTAGCACACCAAAAATTTATTTAGAACCTGGCGAACAGTTTAGGCTACCGGCAAACACTAATAGTGCCTCAATGCAGGCTAAGTTAGACTACAAGCAAGCAACCGCCAGCGCGGTTAATTTAATGAAACCTAAAAAGCTCATAGTCATCTTAGATACTAAAAATGAAATAGGTATAAACTTTTATACAGGGCTGTTTAATATTATCAGCCAAGATTTTTCGTATTTAGAAGTTGAGCAATGGTTTGATCTCCCGGCTGATGAACTGATGACAAAAGTAAAAAATGCGCCTTCAGACGCCATTATTTTATTTACCCCTATATTTAGAAATTACGAGAATAAGTCGATTAGCCCGTATCAGCTCGTCAGCTTACTCGCTCAGCATAGTAACGCCCCCATTTTTAGCTACTGGGAAGTTTTACTGGGCTCAGGGGTAGTGGGTGGTTATGTTTTATCAGGTGAGAAAATAGGTAAACGCGTGGGTGAAGCTATTATTTCTTACAGTGAAAATAACGTGTTACCTACTATAAGCGATGAAAATTTAAGTGTTTATAAATATGATTGGCGACAGCTAAAAAAATATAATGTTGCCCCGCAAAGCCTGCCAGAAAAATCGATTATTGCTTATTACAAGCCGAGTTACTTTGAACAAAATAAAGTGTTAATTTACAGCGCTGCCATTACTATTTTTGTATTGAGCGCTTTTTTAGTGTTTGTATTACGGTTAAACCGCCGCCGCATTCAGCTTGTAAACGCGCTTGATGAAGAAAAGCTACGACTTGAATCGCGTGTAGAGCAACGCACTAAAGAGCTATTACAAGCTAAAGAAGAAGCAGAGCAACTTACCTCGTCAAAATCTGAATTTTTAGCCAATATGAGTCACGAGATCAGAACCCCGATGAGTGGCATTATAGGGCTGACAAATATTTTATTGGGCAAAAACTTACCTGAAGAAGACAAACAGTATTTAGAAAAAATAAAGTACTCGTCAGATCAATTGCTTGTGGTTATTAATGACATTTTAGATTTTTCAAAAATCGAGTCAGGAAATATTAAACTTGAGGCCTTTGCATTTTCGTTAAACGCGGTTGTCGATTATATAACGACCACATTTGAAAATAGGGCGCGGAGTAAAGGTATTGCGTTTGAGATTAATATTAGCGATAACGTGAAACATAACTTAGTTGGCGATGTGGTGCGTATAAACCAAGTATTAATTAACTTGTGCTCTAACGCGATTAAGTTTACCTCTAAAGGGGCTGTTTCGATGCAAATAGACGCAGAAGAAGCCCCCTATGACGCCAAAAGTGTTGTTTTACGCTTTAGTGTTAAAGACACCGGCATAGGTATTGATGAAAAAAACTTACCTAACTTGTTTGGATCATTTACTCAGGCCGACAGCTCTACAACCCGAAAATACGGGGGAACTGGGTTAGGCTTAGCCATTAGTAAACGTTTATGCCAAGCAATGGGTGGCGATATTTCTGTAAGCAGTACGCAAGGTGAAGGCAGTGAGTTTATTGCTACCATAAACGTTGAGGTAAACACCCAAGCATTAATAGAAGACAGCCCACAGTTATCATTTGCTGAACCATTTGATGTACTACTAATAGATGATAACGAAGATGATTTAAGCTTAATTAAAAGTCAGCTTAGTGCAATGGGACTGCGTTGTACGCCTTGCACGCAGGCAAGTGATGCAATAGAAATAATTAAAGAAAATATAAACACTTATAAAATTATTATTGTTGATTGTGAAATGCCGACCATGAGCAGTGAAACGTTTTTTACCCGCATTTACAAAGTAAACCCACAGCTTTGCAACAATATTATTGTACTTACAGCAAGCAAAAACGACGCAATTTACGACATAGCTAAAAAAATAAACATTAAAACTATTTTGCATAAGCCTGTGCTTACCAGCGTGTTATTTGAAGCGATGAAAAGCAAAGTGGTTAGCCCTTCTACAAGTAATACCCATAAACCTGCCACCGAAAAGCCACTGCAAGGGGTAAAAATACTCGTTGTGGAAGATAACGCCATAAACAGGTTAATTGTATCCGATATATTAGCCGCCAGTGGGGCGCAAGTGCACGTAGTAGAAAATGGCTTAGAATGCATACAAACCGTAAAATTAGAAACGTTTGATATTATTTTAATGGATATTCATATGCCCATTATGGACGGTGTAGAAGCGACTAAAGTAATACGCAGTGATAGCAATACTGCGCTTGCCTCTATGCCTATCATTGCGTTAACTGCAAACGTAATGAAAGATGATATTACTCACTACCTATCTATTGGTATGAATGCACATGTTGCTAAACCAATAAAAGCTAAAACATTACGCGATACAATAATTAGCTGCTTAAATAAATAAACTTATCAATTACCTACCTTTAATAGCAGGCTTTAACGCCTGCAACGTTAAAAAACCAAACGCAAAATTTATATAAATAGGGTTTGACTCACACCTTTTAATATGTGAAATTTCATATATTCGTTTTTTCATATGTATTTAGTTCGCTATAGAACTACAAGGTTAAGGATTATGAGTAAATCAATTGAACACGAGCTACCTAATTTAGAACTTTCACAAAGCACTCCTCCTACCGTTAAGGATTTCACGCTAACGTTTTCATCTCATAAACCTAAAATCTTATTGCTATACGGATCGCTAAGAGCTCGCTCATATAGCAAGTTAGTTATAGAAGAAAGTGCACGCTTGCTAACCCACTTTGGTGCTGAGGTTAAAATATTTAACCCTGAAGGTTTACCCATAACAGATAGTGAAGATGAGACGCACCCTAAGGTGCAAGAGCTACGTGATTTAATGCTCTGGTCTGAAGGGCAAGTATGGTGCTCGCCGGAGCGACACGGTGCTATGACGAGTGTATTTAAAAACCAAATTGATTGGGTTCCATTAAACCTGGGTGGGGTAAGGCCTACACAAGGTAAAACGCTGGCTGTGCTGCAGGTTTGTGGTGGTTCACAGTCATTTAATGTGGTTAATCAGTTACGCGTATTAGGGCGCTGGATGCGCATGGTAACAATACCTAATCAGTCATCGGTGCCTAAAGCGTTTTTAGAATTTGAAGAGAATGGCCGAATGAAGCCTTCTGCTTTTTACAATCGAATTGTGGATGTAATGGAAGAGCTCGTAAGATTTACCTTATTAATGCGCGACCAAAAAGATTACTTTGTTGATAGATACTCTGAGCGAGTAGAAACAGCAGAGCAGCTCAGTAAACGCGTAAATCAAAAAGACATTTAGGAGGTTACTGTGGGGTTATTTGAACGCTTTTTATCGGTGTGGGTTGCGCTGGCAATCGCGGTAGGGATTGTCGCCGGTTACACCGTACCCGATGTATTTAGTGTTGTTGCAAGCTTAGAATATGCACATGTAAATATTGTTATCGCTGTACTCATTTGGTTTATGATTTACCCAATGATGGTGCAAATTGACTTCTCCTCTATTAAAGATGTAGGCAAAAAGCCTAAAGGCTTAGTACTGACAGTTGTTATCAACTGGCTCATAAAACCCTTTACCATGGCCTTACTAGGGTGGTTATTTTTTAAAGGCATTTTTGCAGACTTTGTTGACCCACAAACGGCAACAGAATACATAGCCGGTATGATTTTATTAGGAGTAGCACCATGTACTGCAATGGTGTTTGTGTGGAGTCAATTAACAAAAGGCGATGCTAATTACACGTTAGTGCAGGTATCTATAAACGATATTATTATGATTTTTGCCTTTGCGCCCATCGCAGGTTTATTACTAGGGGTAACAGACATAACGGTACCGTGGGACACGTTATTACTCTCGGTGGTTTTGTATGTACTTATTCCATTAATAGCAGGCGCTATTACCCGCAAAAAGTTAGATAAAGGTGAAGATCACACACGGTTAAATCACTTTTTAAAGATAATGAAACCGTATTCTATAATTGGCTTACTGGCAACGGTGGCCCTTTTGTTTGGTTTTCAGTCTCAAACATTAATAGATAATCCAGAAGCCATTGTATTGATTGCTATTCCGCTGCTTATTCAAACGTACGGTATTTTTGCAATAGCCTATATAGCCGCAAAAAAAATGGGCCTAGCTCATAATATTGCAGCTCCAGCTTGCATGATTGCAACTTCTAACTTTTTTGAACTCGCTGTTGCCGTAGCCATTTCATTATTTGGTTTACACTCTGGTGCTGCGCTTGCCACCGTTGTGGGCGTTCTTGTTGAAGTACCTGTTATGCTTAGCTTAGTTTATTTTGCTAATAAAACGCGTCATTGGTTTAACTAGGAGAGTGTCATGGTCGTTATTCATCACAACCCAGATTGTGGTACATCGCGCAATGTATTGCAGATTATTAAAGCCGCTGGTTATAACCCCACGGTTATTGAATACCTTAAAGAGGGCTGGACAAAACCTCAATTGTTAGCGTTATTTGCCGCAGCAAACTTAACACCAAAAACAGCGTTGAGAGTGAGTAAATCGCCTGCTGAAGAACTCGGCTTGTTAAATGAAAATGTAACAGACGAGGCTATTTTAGAGGCCATGCTTAAGCACCCTATACTGGTTAATAGACCTATAGTGTGCACCGAAAAAGGGGTTAAACTGTGCCGCCCTAGTGAGCAAGTTTTAACGCTATTAGCGCAATGGCCTAAAGGCGAGCTATACAAAGAAGACGGCGAAATGATATTAAACGCGCAGGGCGAGCAACCCTAAAAGTAATAAACTATTTGCCAAAACCCCGTTTACACGGGGTTTTTTTGTTTAGCAAAATTATAAACATTTAAACTTGCTTTGCCTGCTTGTGCTAATGACTATTTTGAACAACACTTTAAATAGTCGCGTTGCCACAGAGAGCACTATGCATAAAGCCTTAATAAAAATTGCTGAGCAAAAAAAAATAATTTACTTAACCAGTTTCACGCTGGTGGTAATTATTTTTAATGTGCTTTTAAATGATACGCTCCATAAAAAAATTCATAAAAATGGTCAGCAGTTAACGCAGCAAATTTTTGAGCTGCAAATTAATGCCAATGCCGATAAAGAAATAGTGCAGGCATTGGTGCAAAGTAAGGGCTTTATGCTGGCTGCACACTCAAATGCCGAACACTTCAAATACTTAGTTGATATACAGCACGATGTATTTAGCTATAAAACGCTCAGCATAAGTTTATACCACTGGCCTGCTTGGGTGGAGCAAGCTTACTTATTTTTATTATTAAATATCATTATATTAGGTGCCACTAGCTGGTGGGTTAGATGGTGGAAAGTATTAGTAAAAAAACCGGCAGCGAACCTGCCATTGCCTTACAGCAAAACTAAAGCTGCAAAAAAACTTTCTACGCAAATCACCACATTAAACTGCGAAGTAAAGTCTATGTACGGTGTTAGTGCAGCGCGACATAGCTTATTTGCCATAGTGAAATGTGATTGTGTGTTTGATGAAAATACCGATACCCAAGCAAGCTTTAAGGTATTGATAGCAAAATATTTTAAAGAGCTTCCTGCAGTATCAGTTAATGTATTTGATGCTAACAACCTTGCTATTACTTTAAATAATATCCCTGTAGCAAAGCTAGATACATACAGTGAAAGCCTACACGAATGCGTTTATCAAATTTGTAAGCGCTATCGAAGCACAGTAACGCGTAAAAACATAAAGGTTGGTCTGTGCGATTATCGATATGCGGCTGAGCAACCCGTTATTTTTAAACTAGCTAAGTCGGCTTTAGTATTTTCAGAAAAAAGCTTAATTCAGCACTGGCATAGGCTCGCGTTACAGCACGAGCAAGGGAACTTAATTTCAAGTAAGCAGGTTATTGAAAATATTAAAAAGAATAAATTTATCTTGTTCTTTCAACCGTTATTTATGATCACCAGCGGCGATATTGTACAACATGAAGTGCTAATAAGAATTAGGCAGCAACCGCACGGTTTATTAGCTGCGCGTTACTTTATTAATCAAGACTTTAACAATCACCAAGCATTTGAGTTAGATAAAGCGGTGCTACTTCAAGTTAAAAAGCTTATTTTAGCTGAGCCCAGTGCTCTAACGGTGAGCGTTAATTTGCATATAAGTAATTGGTTTAACGAGCAGTTTTGGAGCTGGTTTGTCACTAATATGAAAGATTTTACGACAAAGCGAAAGTTACAGTTTGAAATTAGCGAAGCAGACTTTATTAAGTACCAAGCGCAACTAGCAGGCGCCTTTGAAAAACTGACAGCCCTACAAAGTTTGCTGGTGATTGATAATGTACAGAATGTGGAGCACATTAACCAAATTGCTTCTCAAAAATTAGTTAGCGGTATAAAACTGGGTTATCCGCTTGTTCATAATGTGGATGAAAAAACACAACAGCAAAAACAAGTTAAAAACATTGTGGCGCAAAGCAAGTTGCTCAATATACCTGTGTACGCGGTGGGTGTAGAAACCCAAAAAGAGCTACTTATGTTGGCTAAACTAGGCGTAGTTGCCGCACAAGGTTTTTACTTTTCTGAGCCCTTGCAAGAATATACACATGCCACGTTTTACTAAGGCCAGTTAATCCTTTTAAGCTAAGCGCAGCCAAAAGGGCCACTCTAGCAGCGGTTTTAGAGCTCACTAGGTTACACATTGCACTGTGGTTAAACTGGCCCTAAGTAAGCATGTTTTAATGCCCAGAGGTTGATAGCCTTAAATCAGGCCACGATATTTTAGCCCATTGAGCCCCTGTAAACCGCCTGTATGAATCGCTATTATATGACTACCAGCAGCAAAGTAATCTTGCTCGATAAGTTGCCATAGTGCATACATCATTTTACCGCTGTATATAGGCTCAAGAGGTAAGTTATGTTGCTGCTGCATGCGTTGGCAAAACTGCCATAAGTCATTACTAAATTTGCCATAACCGCCATCATGAAACTCAGTAAGTAGCTGCCAATTGGATTGCTGAGCTGCTTTTTTACTGAGTGCTGTAATTTCTTTGTTCAAGTACTCGGCTTGTTTTAATACCGCAATTCCTAACAGCTGTGTGGCCTCATAGCTACCTTCAATTAAGCCTGCAAGTGTTCCTCCACTCCCGGTGGGACATACTAAGTAATCATGTTTTGGTAAGTTTTTAGCAAGCTCAGCACACCCAGGCAGGGCGTATGTATTACTTCCACCTTCTGGAATTATATAGGCTTGCGTAAAGCGTGCTTGCAACTGGGCTAAATAATCTGGGTCATGGCGCTGCTTATATTCAATACGAGTAACCGCATGTAAATCCATTGCACACTGTTTAGCAAATTGCAGGGTGGGGTTTTGAGTATCTAAGAGTGGCCCTCTAATTATGGCGTGGGTTTTTATATTAAATAGTTTACCCGCCCCAGCACAGGCATGAACATGATTAGAAAAAGCCCCCCCAAAGGTGAGGAGTTGTGTTTTATTAAGGGCTTGCATTTGCTGTAAATTATATTTTAGCTTGCGCCATTTGTTACCACTTATTAGCGGGTGAAGTAAGTCATCTCTTTTTACACTTAACCGTATGTTTCTCTTTTTAAGACAGTCGCTATCTATTTGTTGTATTGGACTTTCTTTTTCAATATTAAATAAATTAAGCATTATTTCTCGTGTTTAAACTTGCAAACTAAAAAACTTGTACGACACTTAATTAATCTCTTATTAACAATAGTAGCTATATGAAAAAAAAGCTGTTTTCGTTGTTATCTTGGTTAAATCGCAGTTTAGACTCAAGCACAGCGATTGGTATTGCTACTTATGCAGATACAGTAAACGCGGTGTGTTTAAAAAAAAAATCAAGGGCAGTGGTACGTACATAACTCACACAGTGTGAATGTAGAGGACCAAACGGATTATACAGTCGCTATTGCAACTTGCACAAATGAAGTTTGCGCTGAGGTGTGCCCTGTAAATTTAGTGGTTCCTCATTATTTTTATCAAATAGTGCAAATGGATAAACCCATGCTGAGTGACGAAGAGATCATTCAATCCTTACCTTGGACAACAAAAGACTTAGTTGATATTCCACCAGAGAACATTGTTGCCGACTTTATCGATTACCCAATCGTTCAGCCTATGCAAAGCAGTAAAATGAATGTGTTTATTACTAATAAACTACAGTTACTGCCTTTTATTGATAGCTTTTCAAAAATAAAGCCTGTGCTTAGAGCAATGACCTCGGAAGAAATGATTTTAGTGACCTTGTTTGGCGAAGATAAAAGCGCGCACATGCTTATAGTGCAACATGCAGGGCATGAGCCGCGTATTTTAATTATTCGTGATGGTCAGCTTTTATTAGCTAGGCGTTTAAACGGGTTTTTAGGCATTTCAGATAAAGAGCGTACACACGGTTTGGTTGAAGCCTTAGGGCTTGAGATCCAACGATCAATGGATTTTTTTGAAAGCCAACTAAAACAGCCTCCTATCAGAAGCATTCAGCTGCATTGCGATGATTTATCGTCTTTAACATTAAGGGCTGGCCTTGCAGAATTTTTGCAAGTAAAGGTTGTTGATTTTAAACCTAATATAGATTTAGCACAGGATCTCGAACCAAGCTTTTATTACGCATTAGGCGCAGCGTACCAATTAACCGATCCGGATTCAGTGCTATGAAAACACGGATTAATTTTTACCAAAAAGCCATTAGGGTTAGGCGGGACCCCGTGCCCTTTAAAGGAATGCTGTTGCTGTGGCTAGGTACATTGCTAGTGGTTGCATTAACTTGGTTGTTTTATTTGTACGAAGAGCACAATAGCCAGCAATTACTTATACAAAGCCAAGCTTATCTAAAGCAAACGCAGCAGCAATTAAACGTGGTAAAGCAGCGATTAGCTGATAAACAAAATAAATCGCATTTGATAGATGAGCTAAAAGTACTACAACAAGAAATTTTGCATAAACAGCAGGTGTTTGATTATTTAGAAAACACATCCATGCACACGAAAACGGATTATGCCGATGTGATGCGCGATTTGGCAGCGTACCACGAACCGCAAATTTGGCTTGAACAGATAAAGTTTGAAGGCCAGAAAGTAATGCTCAAAGGGCGTACTCAGCAAGCCAAATTTTTACCTATTTGGCTTGCTAATCTCAAGCAATCGAGCTTTTTTAAAGGGAAGGAGTTTTCAGTGCTGGAGCTGTCGAGCAGTGATGGCGTGAGCGAGTTTAATGTGGCTACAGAGCTTAGTTCAAGTGAGGTAACACAATGAATGAGCAAAATGAAAATAAAGGCTGGCCATTATTTGTTAAATACCAAGCACAATTTGCGGCGTTACAGCAGCGGGAAAAGTATTCTGTACTGTTTGTTGGCTTATTTCTTATTGTTTATTTAGGTTTATGGTTTGTGGTGTTTCCACAGCAAGATGCAGTAAATAGTTTACGCGTGGAACAAAATACATTGTGGCAAAAACTTAATCAAAATGAAGCACAGCTCTCTATGCTTACTCAGGCATTAGAGCATGACTACACTAAAGTACTTAGAAATCAGGTAGGGCAAACCCAGCGCGAGCTAGAAGATATAAATAATAAGTTAAGTACGTTTAGCCAAGGCTTTATTTCAGCAAACAAAGTACCTGCTGTATTAAAGGATTTATTAGTAAATACCCCCGATGTGCAAGTGGTTGGCTTTAGAGTAAACCCAGCAAAAGCAATTGATGTAGAAAAGCTCGGTGAGCACGATACGCAAACCTTGTTTTTCGAACACCAAATGGTGGTTACTTTGCAGGGGCGTTATTTTAGCTTACAGCAGTATTTAGAAGGCCTTAAAGCTAGCCAACAAAAGTTGTTGATACAGCAGTTTAACTATCAGGTGCAAACATACCCAAATGCAGAGTTAACACTACAAATAGCAACGGTGAGTGCCAATGAAAAATTTATCGCTTTATAGCTTGAGTGTGTGTTGCGTGTGTTTTTTCTCTGTTAGTTCAGCTGAAATACTGCGCGATCCTACTCAGCCAAGCAATGCACCAATACTAAAAGGCGCTGCAGTTAGCAATACAGCGCTGTCGTTACAGTCAATTATTAAAACCGAAAAGCAATACAAAGCGATTATTTCTAAGCAGGTGTATAAGCCAGGAGATGTAATAGGTGAATTTCGGGTGCTAACAATAAACGCCAATTCAGTGCTGTTAGCGAATGATGATAAGCAAATAAAATTAGAATTATACGACTATGAAATTAAAAAATAATATAACAAAGCCATGGCTTGCGCTTATTTTAATACCGCCTTTTTTAACGGCGTGCCATAGTTTTAAGCCCGGAAAAGAGATTCAGCCACACATAGCACAAGAGCTTGCTCCTATAAGCAATAATGCTAAAAGTGTTGCCCCGGTAGAGGTGAGTAGCGCGCTTACACAAAGCTTACTTTCATCACTTAATAGCGAGCAAAGTTTAACAAATGAGTTAGCTGTAAAGCGTTTTGATGTAGCCGCAAAAGAGGTAGAAATAAGCTCATTTTTTAATGGATTAACTGCTGATACTCCATACAGCGTGGCAGTACACCCAAAGGTGAGCGGAGTTATTTCTTTAAATTTAAAAAACGTAACGTTTGAAGAAGTTATAGCTGTTATTAAACGCATGTACCCGTTAGATATTGTCCAAGAAGGTCGTATTGTGCAGGTGTTACCAGCGGTCATGCGCACAGAAACTATACCGGTTAATTATTTAATGATGCAGCGCCATGGGCAATCAACGGTAAGTGTTGTTGCTGGTGGAGTGAGCCAGTTTTCACAAAACAACTCAAGTTCAAATTCAAGCTCAAACAGTAGTAATAATTCGAGCCAAAATAATCAGTTTGGCAGCGATAATCAAAATACCGAGCTAAATGGCTCTCGCATCCAAACAATTAACCAAAACGACTTTTGGAAGGAGCTTGAAGTTGCTCTTAAATCGCTTATTGGTTCAAACGATGGTCGTTATGTGGTTGCCAGCCCACAGGCAAGCTTGGTTACGGTTAATGCATTACCCAGTGAAATAAACCAGTTAAAAGACTTTTTACGTCAAAGCCAAGAAAACCTTCAGCGACAAGTTATTCTTGAGGCTAAAATTGTCGAAATAACCTTAAAAGATGAATACCAACAAGGGGTTAACTGGGAGCGGATTTCTAGAGGGTTAGAAGGTGGGGTGTCGTTTGCAACAACAGCAGGCAGCATAGGTAATTCTATTTCAGCTACTTTAGGAGGAGTCTCCTCGTTAACGATTGAAAAAGGCGACTTTAGTGGCGTAATTAGTTTGCTTGAAACGCAGGGCGACCTGCAAATGCTTTCTAACCCGCGTGTAACTGCAACAAACAATCAAAAAGCCGTGATTAAAGTGGGGCAAGATGAGTACTTTGTTACTAACGTTTCGAGCACAACAGTAACGGGCACCTCAACGACTACGTCACCAGAAATAGATCTAACTCCGTTTTTTTCGGGAATTGCCTTAGATGTCACACCACAAATCGATAAATATGGCTCAGTTATTTTGCACGTTCACCCATCGGTAACTGAAACAGAAGAGCAGCTCAAGGTGATTACATTAGATGATCAGCGTTTTGAGTTGCCGCTTGCACAAAGCAATATTCGTGAATCTGATACGGTGATCCGCGCTCAAAGTGGTGAAATAGTCGTAATTGGTGGGTTAATGCAAACCACCACAGAAGATGAAGAGTCGAAAACACCTATTTTGGGCGATGTGCCAATATTAGGTAATTTGTTTAAAAGTATTAGTAAGCGTCAAGAGAAAAAAGAGCTCGTTATTTTAATCAAGCCAACGGTGGTGATGCCCGACACGTGGAAAAAGCAACAAGCTCATAGCCGCGCGTTGTTAAATACATGGTATGAGAACTAACTATGTATTTGAGCTTTTTTAATTTAAGTGAAATGCCTTTCACCTTAACCCCAAACACCGAGTTTTTTTGTGCACTTGAGCCGCACCACGAAGCGATGCAAGTACTTACCACAGCGCTAGAAATGGGGGAGGGATTTATAAAAGTAACAGGAGAAGTAGGGACAGGCAAAACCTTACTATGCAGAAAACTTTTAAATCAAATTGAAGAAGACTACTTTGTGGCTTATTTACCTAATTCTTATTTAAGCCCTGAAGAATTACGTTGGGCTATTGCTGTAGAACTTGGCATGGAGGTAGATAAAAGCCTAGATCAGCAATCGTTAAGCCAGCAAATAAACCATTACTTACTAGAGCTGCAAGAAGATAACGAACGGGTTGTACTACTAATAGATGAAGCGCAGTGCCTGAGTTGGGATACACTTGAAGCGCTTCGGTTATTTACAAACCTAGAAACCGAAACCGAAAAGCTTATTCAGGTGGTGCTATTTGGCCAACCTGAATTAGATGAAAAACTTGCTAATAGTAAAGTGAGGCAACTACGCCAGCGGATCAGCTTTTCCTTCTCATTGCGTGCAATGACCGCCGGTGAAGTTATTTATTATATTAATCACCGTTTACAGGTGGCAGGCTTTAATCAGCCACCACTATTTACGAATCGTTTAGGGTTAAAAATAGCGCGTGCGAGTCGAGGTATTCCCCGTTTGGTCAATATTTTATGCCATAAAGTTTTACTGCAGGCATACGGTGAAGGCCTTAATAAAGTAACACCGCGCCATATACATCTTGCCATTGCAGACACCGAAGATTGCAAAAAGCACCATGCTAACCATTACTGGGCTTACAGCTTATTAGCTATTAGTGTTTTTGTTATTGCAATTATGTGGGTATGGAGGCAATGGTTATGAGTGTTATTAATAACATGCTAAAAAATATCGACCAGCGCCAAACTGCACAGCGTAATCAGCAAAGTGGCGGGGTCGCTATTCCCCCTGTACGCGACTACCACGATGTATTATTTAAAGTGCTGAGTGTTTTATTAGCGATTGTACTAATTTTTACAGCCTACCTTTATTTACCTTTTGCACAGGCACCACAAGCGAGTAAGGACGCGGCTGAAAAAGCATATGCGGTTAATAATAACAGCCAGCCGATTGAAATTGCCCAAGCTAAAATTACCCCCGTAATTAAGCCCTTAAAACAATTAAGCGAAGAAAACACTGGCGCTAAAGCAGCTCATATTGATGCAGATACGCAAAAAGAGCTGGCGCAGGTACAAAGCAATAACGCATTGCTTGATCAGGCAAAAGGCGAAGTAATACAGCAACACGCTGCAGACAAAGCCGCGCTACTGAGCAAAAAATCAATCCCCACAGAAGTAAGTGCTAAAGTAGCCACTAGCACAGAAATAAATTCCCCAGTTGAAGCAAAAAGCAGTGCACCAGTAAAAAGCATTACACAGGCTAAGCAGCCGCCCGCTGAAAATAAATTAGTAAAAACTGCCAGTGTTAAACAAAGCAAAGCCCAGCGCATAGCACAGCAATTAAAGCGTGCTAAACAAGCGTTGGAATTTGCTTTATATGATGATGCGATTAACGATTTAACCGCTATTTTACAAACACAACCTGAGCATATAGAAGCGCGTAATTTACTCGCGGCAACGTATTTTCAGCAACAAGATGTACTTATGGCTCAGCAGTTATTAATTGCTGGCATAAAAATAAACCCTGAGGTTGTGCAGTGGCGTGTAATGCTCAGTAAAATTTTAATTATGCAACAAGAGTACGAAGGCGTACTTAAACTGCTCATAGCCGAACTTGAGCCGCAAGCAAACTTGGAGTTTTGGGTATTAAAAGGCACTGCAGCACAAAATGCGCAGCAACATCAAATAGCGCTTGCGAGTTTTACACAGCTTACACAGCTTCAGCCTCAGCAGGCTAAATGGTGGCTGGCGTTAGCTACTTCAAAAGATGCGTTAGGGGAGTTTGCTGATGCAAAGCACCTTTATAAAGTTGCCCTAGATTTAGGCGGTTTAAATGCCGCAATGACGCAACATGCACTACAGCGCTTAGTCGCATTGAAGGAGGCTGTATGAGACCCAGTTTAAAAATGCGTTTAGGGGACTTACTCGTTCATGAGCAAATGATCACCGAAGCACAGCTAAGTGAAGCACTTAATGTGCAAGCTGCGTCAGGGCGAAAGTTAGGGGCTACATTAATTGCGCTTGAGTTTATAAGTGAGCCGCAATTATTGCGCTTTTTAGCCCAACAATTACAAATACCGTTTTTAGATATTTCGCAGCGCAAAATATCTTCAGATGTATCTAAATTACTTTCAGAGGTTTATGCCAGACGCTACCGAGCATTAGTAATAGAAGATAACGGGGATTCTGTGTTAGTCGGAATGAGTGACCCCGCTGATTTGAGAGCGTTGGATCAGTTAGCGCCAATGCTAGCCCCTAAGCGAATTGAGCTTGCTGTTGTGCAAGAAAGCCAGCTTATGGCAGCGTTTGATAATGTGTACCGCCGAACAGAAGAGATTACTAACTTTGCTGAAAAGCTACACGAAGAATACGAAGACGTAGAAGAGTTTGACCTTAATTCCTTAGCAGATGAAACCTCTGACGCCACCGTAGTAAAACTACTGCAATCTATATTTGAAGATGCAGTACAAGTACGTGCCTCAGATATCCACATAGAACCCGATGAAAGGCTATTACGCATTCGCCAACGAGTTGATGGTGTATTGCAAGAGCACACATTAAACCAAGTAAAAATAGCCTCTGCTTTAGTACTTAGGCTAAAGCTTATGTCGGGGTTAGATATATCGGAGAAGCGTTTACCGCAAGACGGCCGTTTTAATATAAAAGTGCACGCGCACAGCATTGATGTACGTTTATCGACAATGCCAGTGCAATATGGCGAGTCAGTTGTGATGCGGTTGCTCGACCAATCTGCAGGGCTTTTATCGTTAGATGAAACGGGCATGCCGGTGCATATTTTAAAACGCCTGCGCAGCATTATAAAACGCCCTCATGGCATGGTGTTAGTGACTGGGCCTACCGGTTCAGGAAAAACGACCACCTTGTATGGCGCTTTAAGTGAGCTTAATCAACAAGAAAGTAAAATTATTACCGTAGAAGATCCGGTTGAATACCGCATTGGACGGGTAAACCAGGTGCAAATAAACAACAAAATAGGCTTAAGTTTTGCCAGTGTATTAAGAACCACGTTACGCCAAGACCCCGATATTATTATGGTTGGCGAAATGCGTGACCAAGAAACCGTTGATATAGGCCTAAGGGCTGCATTAACAGGCCATTTAGTACTTTCTACGTTACATACCAACGATGCCATATCAAGCGCAATGCGCTTAATTGATATGGGAGCACCCGCTTATCTAGTTGCAAGCTCACTACGCGCTATTATTGCTCAGCGCTTAGTTAGGCGTATTTGCAATGAATGTAAAACACCGTATCACCCAGATAAACAAGAACAAAGCTGGCTTACCTATTTAGGCGAAGATATTAGCAGCACACAGTTTTGGCGAGGCCAAGGCTGCACAGCATGTAGCCATAGCGGCTACAAAGGCAGGGTGGGGATTTTTGAGCTGTTAGAAATGAACGACGCTATGATGGATGCCCTGCGTATTAACGACACGCAGCGTTTTGGTGAAGCGGCTAAAAATAGCGCTAATTTTGCACCGCTTTCTTATATGGCTTTAACGTATGCAAAGCAAGGCATTACCTCGTTAGATGAGGTATTTAAAGTGGCTGAATATGTACCTGAAGTGGTAGGTGATGACGATGCAGCTTTATAGTTACAAAGCCAAAGACGCAAAAGGTGCGCTGGTTAAAGGGCGTGTTGAGGCAAATAATGAGGCCGGTGTTGCCGATAGCTTATTAAAGCGCCAGTACATACCTATTTCAATTTCGTTAGTTGAAACAAAAAACAATATAAAGTTATTCGATAACCTATTTAGCGAAAAAATAACCCTTGATGACATGATCATGTTTTCACGGCAAATGTATTCTTTACTTAAAGCCGGGATCCCCATTATTAGGGCAATGATAGGGCTTGCTGATACCACGCAAAATAAAGAGTTTAAAAGTGTATTGCTTGAGGTAACACGCCAGCTCGAACAAGGCCGTGAACTATCTAGTGCGTTAGCTATACACAACAAGGTGTTTAGCCGCTTAACTATCTCTATGGTTAAAGTCGGAGAAGGGTCGGGACGATTAGAAGATGCGTTTTATCAACTGGCTATTTATTTTGAAAAAGAGCAAGAGACTCGTAAGCGCATAAAAGCCGCTATGCGTTACCCCACGTTTGTTATTTTGGCGCTTTTAGTTGCGATGATCATATTAAATATTTTTGTGATCCCAACCTTTGCCAGCATGTTCGAAAAGTTTGATGCAGAGCTGCCTTTAATGACCCAGATCCTCATTGGCACCAGTAACTTTTTTGTCAATTATTGGTGGCTGCTAGCGCTAATGTTAGTGGGGGGAGTCGTTGCATGGCGTCGGTATTTAAATACGTCGGCTGGGCGCTTTAAGTGGGATCACCACAAACTCAAAATTCCATTTGTAGGCGATATTTTAAAACGCACCTTACTTGGCCGTTATAGCCAAAGTTTAGCCATGGTGCTGCGCTCGGGCGTTCCTATGACGACAGGGCTGTCGTTAACGGCCCATGCAGTTGATAACAGCTACATGGAAAAAGCCATTATCACCATGCGTCAAGATATCGAAAAAGGCGACAGTTTGTTGCGGGCTTCGCGAAGTAGCGAGCTATTTTCACAGTTGGTACTGCAAATGGTGGCAGTGGGTGAAGAAACCGGTCGCGTAGATGAGTTATTACAAGAAGCGGCTGATTTTTATGAACGAGAAGTCGATTACGATTTACGCAGTTTAACCGCAAAAATAGAGCCCATTTTGACGGTGTTTGTTGCCATTATGGTGCTTATTTTAGCACTCGGTATTTTTATGCCGATGTGGAACATGATGTCGGCTATTAAAGGGTAGCCATTGTGACTAACTGTCATGTTCGTGCAACAGGTTTTTCGTTATTTGAGCTCGTTTTAGTAGTTGTTTTACTGGCAGTTATTATGGCTTTTGCTATACCTCAATACATAGGCATTAAAAATCAGGCACACAATGCGAGTGTGGATGTGGTGGCTGGTGAATTTGCCTCTGCGGTGTTGATGGTCAAAGGTCAGTGGGAATTATCGGGGCGTCCAAAGGGCGTTAATAATACAACACATATTAATTACGGAGGTGTCATTGTTGGTGTCGATGGACACAGAGGCACACCAACGGGTGATAAAACGACTAATACTGATACGCGGGCCAGCGCAATGACTGCACTGCAATGCCAAAAAGTATTAAGTGTAATTTTACAAAATGCGCCAACAAGCACATTAAGTACCGAGGTTTCTATAATAACCAAGGTGAGTTATTTAGTGCGTCATAACACTAAAAACAACCAGTGTATTTATTATTTAACTCATAATTTAAACACCAATAACCTACCTACCGATGGCGCCCTTATGGCTAAAAAAGTAGGGTTTTCGTACTTTCCAACAACAGGCAAAGTGCAAATTTTTAAAAACTAAGTAATTATAAAGAGGCTTACTTATGAAAACGCAGTCATTAAAACAACCAATGAATAAGCAAGCAGGTTTTACGCTTGTTGAACTAATAATTGTAATTGTAATTTTAGGTATTTTAGCGGTGACCGCTGCCCCTCGTTTTTTAAACCTTCAAGGTGATGCTAACGCTTCTACACTCGAAGGTTTACAAGGCTCAATTCGCAGTGGTATGAACATCGTTAATGGTAAATCTATTATTGCAAGTACCCATAAAAAAGATGCTGATTCGGTTTCTGTAGATAGTGGTGCAAACGTACCTATAGTTTATGGCTACCCTGCAGCGACAGAAGCAGCTTTTGAAGCTTTTTTAGATGTAGAATTTGCATCTGATGATTCTGCAGATTTTAACCTTGTAGCAGTTGCTGCTGATGAAAAAGCAATTATTTTCCCTAATAGCTACGTGCAAACTGATGATTGCCGTATTGAGTATACACAAGCAGCAGATGCAAACGACGGCACACCGCCTGTGTCTGTGACGCCTCCTACTGTTACGCTTATTACGAGTGGGTGTTAATTTACATAAATGAATAGCAGTAGTAATCAACGATTGCGTGGCTTCACACTGGTTGAATTAATTATTACTTTAGTTATTTTGGGCATACTGTCGGTAACGGCAGTGCCCAAGTTGCTAGGAAGTTCAACAGAGCAAGCATACTCATACAGAGATAGGGTATTAAACGCCCTACGCATAGTACAATTACGCGCGATGCAAAATACTGCAACAAGCAGCTGCCATAAACTGTATATTTCACCTACCTTGGTTGCGGGGCCAGAGCCAGAAACCTGTACTGGCGGCCCAAGTACCAATAATAGTGAGTATTTAGTTGTTGCTATCAATACCGAGCGCAGCGACGTACGATTTAATGCCTTAGATAGCAATGCTAATGTGTTTACGCAAATTAACTTTGACCCACTTGGGCGAGCAGATCAAAATTGCACAGTACAATGTAAAATTGACCTGGGTCTAGCCGCGGTGTGCATTAGCGGTGAAGGGCTTATTTATGCCTGCCCCTAAAATACAATCAGGTTTTACCTTGATTGAGCTGATTATTGGCATTGTGATGTTTGCTATTGCGCTAAGTATCATTACGGCGCTTATAGCACCTCAAGCAAAGCAAAGTGCCGAGCCTATTGTCGCACTCAGGGCCTCAGAGCTTGGGCAAGCATTAATGAACGAAATATTAGCTAAATCATTTGATGAACATAGCGAGCGCACGCCACCATTTAGGCGCTGCTCCGAAACAAGCTTAGGCGCCCAGCCTTGTAGTACTCATTCTGAGCTTGGTGCTGATAGCGGTGAAGCACGGGCTGATTTTAACGATGTTGATGATTACATTGCGCTCACAGGGCAGCCTATTAGTGATAGTTTAGGGAATACATTAGCGCAATACAGCGACTTTTCACTGGTTGTGAACGTGCAATACGACAGCGACCTAAACGAGGCAACCAATAACGATGGCGTTGCCTTTAAACGAATTACCATTGAAGTAACCTCACCCTTGGGGCAAGTGTACGGCTTTAGTGCATATAAAGGTAATTACTAATGAATAGAGCAAAGCAAAAGCGTGGCTTTACCTTAGTTGAGCTATTACTTGTGATGGTAATTATTGGTATTTTAGCCGTAGCGTCATTTTCGTTTATTAGCGCTGGATTTAATATTTACAGCCAAGGCGTGAAACGTCAAGAAGCGGTGGCGCAAAGTCGCTTTGTTTTAACCCGATTAAGTAAAGAGCTTCGCCACGCAACCCCTAACTCACTGCGCTTAAATTGTGATAACGCCAGCAATGGAGCGTGTAGCACGCAGCAATGTTTAGAATTTACGCCGTTTTTATCTGCCACTCATTATACCGATTACTTACCCACTAGTGCCCCTTTTGAGATTACCGCCGTGAATTTTGCGCTTAATAATTTAACTGAGCCACAAATAAATGATTGGGCAAGTATTTATCCATTAAATAGCAGCGATATATACGATGAAAGTCAAAACAAACGCCTACAAGTTAGCGGCTACAGCGCCGTTACAAGTGAGCTAGATACATGGCAATTTAGCAAAGCATTTGCTCAAGAGTCACCGAGTAAGCGTCTTTATTTATTAGATCAGCCCGTTAGCTTTTGTGTAGAAAGTAATTCACTGTATCGCTATAGCAACTACGGCTTTACTACAAATCAATTAAACGCCGCCAGCTTACAGGTTAGCTCGGGCGTTAAACGCGATTTAATGAGTAATTATATTGCCAATAACTTAACGAGCAGAGCCTTTTTTACGTTAAGTGAGATTTCGCTACAGCGCAGCGCGGTTGTTAATGTGTTTGCGCAAATGGGGTTTAACGACACCGAACAAATAAGTATTAGCCATGAGGTGCATGTGCCTAATGTCCCTTAATATAAAAAACATCAGTTTTGCTAAAAAGCAGCAGGGTAATTTGCTCATAATTACGTTGGTGATCATTGTCACTTTGCTGGCACTAGGGCTGGCGCTTTCTAAAGTGTTATCGGGTGCGGCGCAGCAAAATACCATTGAGTATTACGGCGCGCGCGCTTACATGGCAGCCCAAAGCGGATTAGAAACCGGCTTAAGCGAAATTTTTGCACTAAATAGCACTGCGCAAACATGCAGTGCAGTAACCACCAGTAGGAGTTTTAGCACCCTCTACCTAGCCAATTGTGAAGTTGAACTGAGCTGTAGTGAATACATAGCCTTACCCGATAGCAGCACCCGCTCTGGCACCGTTAATATTTACTACTTACAAAGCTCTGCAACGTGTGCCGCCAATGATTGTGCTGCCGGTGCAGCATGTCAAAAGGAATATTGGCAAACCCAACGTACTCTAAGTGTGGAGGCTAAAACATTACCATGAGCAAATATACCCTCTGTATTTTATGTTTAATAAGTTTGCTACTAAGCCGATGCGCTATGGCTGTACCGCCTAAAATTGAAGGGCGATTTATAGAGCTACAAGACACGTACACTTCACCCATATGGACAAAAATAAATTTTCAGCAGCAATACATAACCCCTCCTGCGGTATTTATGTTGTCCACTAATCAAGGCGGTAACCCCGCTATAGTGAGAATACGCAATGTAACAACCACAGGGTTTGAAGCATTGCCACTTGAGCCATCAGGAGAAGATGGCGAGCATATAACCATGGGCGCGCACTATTTAGCGGTAGAATATGGTGTGCATGAATTTCCTGATGGGACCATTATGGAAGTCGGGAACACCGACTTACGCCTTGAGCTACAATACGGTGATAAGTCGGGGTTTGCCCCCATCACGCCTAAAGGTTACAAATCACTGACTTTTAATAAACCGTTTGCCGTAAGGCCTAACTTTTTTCATTCGTTACAAACACTAAATAGTTTAGATAGTAACCCGCCGTCTCAAGCGCTTGTGCCTTTTTTAACCATTGCAGTGCAAAGTGGTTCCTTATCTACAAGCGGGGTAAATATAGCGTTAGAGGCCTCAGAAACCGCATTAGGTGTTATTCAAACTGAAACGGTGGCCTACATGGCTGTAGAGCCTGGCAGTAATCGCACCTTTACCGATGACAATGGGGTAGAAGTGTCGTGGGAGACCTTTTTTACAGGATTCGAAGTTGATGGTTGGAATGATGGGTGTAACTACTTTAATTTTAACAATAACTTTAGTGAGGCACCGCTGGTGGTGGCAAGTAAAAATTCCCGACTTGAAGAAGACGGTGGGTGGCTGCGCAGCTGTAATTTAAGAGCGGATCGGTTAGGGCTGGTGGTTGATGAAGACCGTGATGGCGACAGAGAGCGTAACCACGTAAAAGAAGAAGCCTCTATATTAGCTATGACCAGTACGTTTGTATTTAATGGCGATATTTTAGATTGCGATACTTTATTTCCTGGCGCTATTTCTACCTACAATGATGGACAAGTGCAGCTTGTTCAAGGTGTGGAAATAACCGATAGCAATGCACAATTTATCACCACCACTAATTTAATATCAACTGCACTCACCAACCCACCTTTGTGTAATGGCCAAGGCTGTGTAGCCACTGGGTATAACTCCCTTGAGCCAAATCAAGCTGCGCAAGTACCCACGGTCACAAACGATGGAAGCTCTACCGGTGATGTGCCTGTATCGTTAGCTGGCGATTATTTTTATGACGAACTAGCACTTAACTTATTGGAAGATGAGTACAAGGTAACAGCGCCCACCCGTATCTTTTTAAAAGATACATCGTCGCTAATTTCTAGCGCATTTTTGAACATAGGCAAAACGAATATTGTGGTTGAGGAAGGAGCGTATTTAGCTATATATGTCGATGGCGATGTAGCCATTGCGGCTGATGCAAATATTGCCGCATACATTGTCGCAACGGGGGAGGTAAGAATTGCCCAAAATGTCACATACCAGGGCTCTATAACCGCTGCAACACAAGTAATAACCGAGGGCAGCTCTACGTTTGATGCGTTAACAGTGCCAGAGAGTATTCCTGGATTTTGCGGTATTTTTACGCCGGTTTTGCTTGATCACTACCGCATATCATTAAGTGATAACCAAGGTTTAACCTGCCAAGCAAAAGAAATGACATTAACCGCCTGTGCAAACGATGCATGTGATTTACTGTACGATGAGCCTTCCGCACTTGATCTGTCTCCAGATAACAGTGGCCAGCAAAGCTGGGTAAGCGGTGAAAATATTACCTTTACAGGCTCTGCCACAGTAGCGCTTGCAAAGCGTACCACAGGGACCGTCACACTTGGCTATAATACCGCCGACCCATCTGCACCGCTGCGTTGTTATATTAATGGTAGTAACGTAGGGCTGGGCGGGTGCAAAGTGGTTTTTTCTGATGCAGGGTTTATTTTTAATAACGACACAGCCAATACAGCGAGTATCCCCACTCAATTATCTGGTAAACCCTCTAGCGAGGGTTTTAATGCCGCCAAGCTATCCATTCAAGCGGTTAAAACAAATACTACAACAGGCGTATGCGAAGCCGCATTCCCTGCAGGTGGTCAAGTTGATTTAGATTTAGCTTATACCTGCAGTGCCGGCGCTACGTGTTCAGATCCAATACAACTTAGTAATAATGCGAATACGTATAGCGTGCAGCAAGCATATCAAACTTTTTCGCTCACCTTTGATCAAGACTCAAAAGCCCCTATTGCTATTAACTACCCTGATGCCGCTAAATTAAGTTTAAATGCACGGGCAACAATTGTATTAGACCCAGTAACTAATTTATCAGTAAGCTTAACCGGCAGTTCTAACGAATATGTAGTTAAGCCCTTTGGGTTAGCGGTGCAAGTTGCAAGTGACGGCTATGCTCAAACAGCAAACGATAGTTTATTTAGATTAACGGGTGAGTCATTTAATTTAAAAATGAATGCAGTACAGTGGCGTGCAGGGCAAGACAATAACAACGATGGGATACCTGATAACTATAGCGCTATTCATAGCAATCCCATTGCCAAACACTTCATTAGCGAGTCTCCTTTAGTAACACATAGCTTAGTATTACCCGGCTCTGGGAGTGAGGGGCAAATTGAAGCGCTAAGTACCCTTGCCTTTACAGATACGGGAAGCTTGAGTGAATCCATATCGCAGTACGCTTATGACCAAGTGGGTATTATAAACGTATTTGCGGGTTTACAAGATGGCGATTATTTTGGTGTGGGCGATGTAAAAGGGCAGCTAAACAACGTAGGGCGGTTTGCTCCATCGCACTATCAAGTATTAGGTGTTCAAGCTGCTGCGCAATGTACACAGTTAGGCAGTAATTTAACCTATTTAGATCAGCCCTTTGAGCTTGGTTTTACGGTACAAGCGCTTAATCATAACAACCAGCTAATGGCTAATTACAAACAAGGCTTTGAAAAAGCCCAAGTACAAATAAATGCCGAAAACAATCAAGCTGGTAATTATGTACCAGCAACAACGCTAACCAGCAGGTTAGCCAATATAAGCAGCAATAGTTGGAACACCCTAGCCGATGGACAGTGGCAAATGAGCGACAGCACTGCCATGTTAACGCGCTTGGCTATAAATAGCCCCGACGGCCCATTTACTATGGTTAATCTTATGGCCACCGTCACTAACACAGAAGGCGCTACGTTAATTGATGCTAACGATGAGCCGAGTACGCAAGTAAGCTGCAGCACTGATTGCAATAGCGTGCGTTTAAATGATGTGCCAATAGACTTTCGCTTTGGACGGTTAGTGCTAGGCAACAATGCCGGCTCAGATTTAGACTCATTACGTGTGCCTATGCAGGCTCAGTACTTTGATGGAACAGGCTTTGTACTAAATACCGAAGATAACTGCAGTGTATTTGAGCATCCGCAGTTATCCCAAATATCGCCTTCAACGCCAATATTAAGCTATGAGTATGGTGCAGGCGCAGCGGGTTCATTAGAGGCAGGCAGCTACCCTACAAACAATGCTATTTATGCAACACCAAATGGCAGTGGTACATTTACATTAGAATACGAAACAGAAAATTGGTTAAAGTGGGATTGGCTTGGTGATAATTCACAGCAAGATCCCCATGCTATCTTGCAATTTGGTCGCTTTAGAGGAAATGATCGGGTTATTTACTGGCGTGAAACAAGAGAATAGTTGTAAACTAAGATAATAATTGAACAAAGCTTGTGTTTTGTGCTTCAAGTACATAGCATAAGGCATTGGGTGTATTGATTTTTGATGGTTGAAAAATGTTCAGCTTTCAAAAGTGAGTACACTCTAATAAACAATAATAACGACCAAATAATTGCCGCTTTTTGGGACTGGAATATATGCGAATTGCTCCTTTATCTCTGTTAATTTCCGCTAGTTTGTTAGCTAGTAGTGCATTTGCACAAGACACAGCAACAGTAACCGGAATTGAATCAGAGATTAGTATTAAACAAACAGAATACGATAACTCGACACAAATACTTGAAAAACACTTAAAAGAAGAAAGTCAGTTACAAAACCAACTTGAACTACTTCGTTCTCGCTCTACAGAGCTTGATAAAGAGAAAAACCAAGCACTTGATGCGATGAACGAAATGTATCGCCGCTTAATTGACGATCCTACGCTTGATATTAGTGCTGCCCAATCGCGCTATCAAAAAGCCGTGGTTGATCATAAGCAAAATAAAGACGACATCTCAATGCAGTTGGCGGCAATTGCATCTCATCGTAAAGATATAGAGCAAATTCGTGTTGCAAAACATACGCTTTTAAACACCTTAGAAAGCTTAAAAGAGCAATTAACTACAGCCCGAGTCGAGCGTTTACGTAATGAGTTTACCCGCGAAGGTACACTGGAAGTAAACCACACAATTAACTGTAAGCGTACCGAAACGCTCGCAGCCTGTGAGCAACGCGGCCAGCAAATGGGTTTACAAAAAGCCACTAAGCGCTTTGTTGATCAAATATTTGCTAATTTAACAGAAGAGCGAATTGTTGAACCAAAACGCAACATGGCAGGCGCACAAGTACAAATTTTAAGTAGCCATGTAGTTAACAGTGCATTTAGCGGACAAGGCAATTACAACGTTAACTTAAGCGTAACCATGCGCGGCGAAGTAAACAGCAGCCGCCTATGTAACTTATTAAACGTAGATAACCGTTATTGTTCTGAATATGGCTCGCCACTTGCGACAGCGTATCAGCCTGGTTACGGTACAACCTACTCTGATAGTCAGTTAACATTCAGCAACGCCGCGGATAATACCGACACTGTGTCTGTATCGCGAATGAACAATCAGCCAGTGCGCGATTACTCAGTGAAAGCTGCACCTACAAAAAAAAACTATCCATCAATTATAAATAAAGAGAAAAATCAGCAAGTTGAGCTGACTTTACGTTCAAATGTTTACGATGATGAAGTGTTTATTGATGGGGTGAGCTTTGGCTCTACGCGTTTAGTTACGCGTTTACCGCGTGGTGTGCATAACGTAGAAATACGTAAATTAGGCTATAAGCCTTACAAAGTAAGAGTTGATTTAACTAAAGCACAGACTATTCATGCTAACTTAGTAAAAAAGTCTGAGTCGATTGCTGCACCGGCTTACACTCGCGAGCAACCAAAACCTGTAAGTCGTACAGCAAGCACTAATCGCTCTGCTGATGTACAAAATAATGTTGTAGTTGTGCCCGCCGGTAAATTTAAGATGGGCGATATTAACGGCAATGGTTTAGCAAATGAACGCCCGGTTATTGAAAAAGTGATAGCCAGCTCATTTGCTATGCAAACCAAAGAGGTTACCGTAGGTGCCTATGAAGCGTTTGTAGCAAGTACTGGGTATAAAACACAAGCAGAGCAAAGCAAAGGGTGTGCTTATTATTTAAATGGCGAACCCGTATGGGAAGCTAATTTAAACTGGCGTAACCCAGGCTTTGAGCAAAGCAGCGATTTTCCTGCAGTGTGTTTAACATTTAACGACGCGAAAGCGTACGCCGAATGGCTCTCTGGCGAAACAGGGCAGCAGTACCGTTTACCTAATGAAGTTGAATGGGAATACGCCGCTCGCGCAGGTACAGAAACAGAATACCCTTGGGGTAACGAAATAGGTAAAAATTTAGCTAACTGTGGTTGGTGTGGTAGCGAATGGTCAAACAAACGTGCAGCACCGGTGGGTTCTTTTTCTCCTAACGCATTTGGATTATATGACACCGTAGGCAATGTGTGGGAATGGACAGCTAAAGAATCAGGCGAATCTGATGTTGCAGTAAGAGGCGGAGCGTGGAACTTTGCACCAAGCCTTGCACGTGCTTCAACACGATTAATTTTAGCGCCAGATTTTAGATCTAACTACATTGGCTTTCGCTTAGTCCGCGAACGATAGCATTTAACCAAGGAAGCCTAGCTTCCTTTTTTCACAAATTAACAAAGGTAGTTGCGCTTTATATTGCTCATCTAATTAGGCATGTTAAAGTGAGTGCAGCTAACATAAGAACGTATTTCAAAGGTCATCCAGCCTCATGTTTAAAAAACTCCGTGGTATTTTTTCAAACGATCTATCGATCGACTTGGGTACAGCCAATACCCTTATCTATGTAAAAGAAGAAGGTATTGTACTTAACGAACCTTCAGTTGTAGCTATTCGTCAAGAACGCGCTGGTGGACCTAAAAGTGTTGCTTCTGTGGGTACAGAAGCAAAACAAATGCTAGGGCGTACACCGGGTAATATTAAAGCGATTCGCCCAATGAAAGATGGCGTAATAGCCGACTTTTATGTAACCGAAAAAATGTTACAACACTTTATAAAACAAGTGCACAACAATAACTTTATGCGCCCAAGCCCGCGTGTACTTATTTGTGTACCGTGTGGTGCAACCCAAGTAGAAAAGCGTGCAATCCGCGAATCAGCAATGGGTGCCGGCGCGCGCGAAGTGTACCTAATTGAAGAGCCAATGGCCGCAGCAATTGGTGCTGGGCTACCAGTATCAGAAGCAACCGGTTCTATGGTTGTTGATATTGGTGGTGGTACTACCGAAGTTGCTATTATTTCACTAAACGGTGTTGTTTACTCATCGTCTGTGCGTATTGGTGGCGATAAATTTGATGAAGCCATTATTAATTATGTACGCCGTAACTTTGGTAGCCTAATTGGTGAAGCAACGGCTGAAAATATTAAGCATCAAATTGGCTCTGCTTTTAAAACTGACGAACCAATTGAAATTGAAGTACGCGGTCGTAACTTAGCCGAAGGTGTTCCTCGCTCATTTACACTTAACTCGCACGAAATTTTAGAAGCACTCCAAGAGCCGCTAATGGGCATTGTAAGTGCCGTAATGGTTGCACTTGAGCAGTCTCCACCTGAGCTTGCATCGGATATTTCAGCTCACGGTATGGTTCTGACTGGCGGTGGTGCACTATTAAAAGATTTAGATCGTTTATTAATGGAAGAAACAGGCATTCCTGTGGTTGTTGCCGATGATCCACTTACGTGTGTAGCACGTGGCGGCGGTAAAGCACTTGAAATGATTGATGTTCATGGTGGTGACGTTTTTAGTTACGATTAATGAAATTACTGTTTGGACAAACCATCTCTTTGCAACTGCGACTTTTTGTCGCAGTGCTTTTGAGCATAGTGCTCATTGCGGGCGATAAGTTTACACAAGGCGGCACGGTTGTACGTACAAGCCTCAATACACTTGTCAGCCCATTAATTTACGTTGCCAACCTACCTTACGAAATATTTAGCTTAGGTGCTAAAAGCCTGCATACCCGCGATCAGTTACTGAGTGAAAACGAAGCGCTGAAAAAAAAGCAAATGCTACAAAGCGAGCAATTGCAGCAATACCAATTTTTAGCCCGCGAAAACCAAAAGCTACGTGCTTTACTTGGCTCATCGGCTAAGCAATCTAATCGTAAAAAAATAGCCCAAGTACTTTCTGTACATTCAAACCCTTATAGTCATCAAGTGGTTATTAACCGCGGTACCACCGACGGCCTAAGCGAAGGCCAAGCGGTAATTGATGAAATGGGGGTTGTTGGTCAATTAACGAAAGTAGGCTCTACCACGTCGCGCGTGCTACTAATGACCGACACAACTCATGCTACGCCGGTACGTATACTACGAAACGACGTACGCACGGTAGTTGAAGGCATAGGTAAAATTAACGTTGTTAAGCTTTCGCATGTACCTCATAGCCTTGATGTTCGCATTGGTGATGTACTCGTGACCTCGGGGCTTGGCGGTACGTTTCCTGAAGGGTATCCGGTGGCGGTTGTCACCGAGATAAACCGTGATGAAGGACGCCCATTTGCCCAAGTATTTGCAGAGCCTATTGCACAGCTAGACCGCATTCGTTTGTTGGTTATTTTATGGCGCAATCAACAGGAGCAAATCAGCGATGATTAATCGTTATTCATTGTTAATTGCCCTAAGCATCTTTTTTGCTTTAATTATGGCATTAATGCCACTGCCTTTTTCGTTTGAGCCTTTCAGACCTGATTGGGTATTACTGGTATTAATGTACTGGTCGCTGGCAGTGCCGCATAGATTAAATATTGGTACCGCGTGGGTTGTTGGTCTACTCATGGACTTAGCCTTAGGCTCGCCATTAGGAGTTAATTCACTCACGTATTCTATTTGTATATTTGTGACCGCAAGTAACTTTCAAAAAATACGTAACTTTTCGCTTTGGCAGCAAAGCTTATTAGTGGGCTTATTTTTAACCTTGTATCACCTAATGCAATTTTGGTTAAATCACTTTTTATTAGGTGTTTATTTTAATCCACAATACCTGTGGCCAGTGGCGACCGGTATGGTCAGCTGGTTTTGGGTCTTTTTACTTCTTCGCAAATACCGTAGACATTTTAGGATCAGGTAATGACAACCGCAGTATATTTGGCATCAGCCTCCCCGCGACGTAAAGAGTTGTTGAGTCAGTTAGGCATTGAGTTTGAACAGTTCAGTGTAGATGCAGACGAAACCCCACTTGCAAACGAGCAGCCTCATGCATTGGTTGAGCGCTTAGCCCGCTTAAAAGCGCAAACAGGCGTAGCGCTTGGTTACACAGACCGCCCAGTGCTTGGTAGCGATACTGTGGTTGTTATTGATAACGAATCGTTGGGTAAACCACGCGATAAAAACGATTTCATAACAACACTTAAACGTTTATCTGGTAATACACATCAAGTGCTTACTGCCGTTGCTTTTGCTACACAAACAGATGTACTAAGTTGTGTGGTGAGTACCGATGTGACCTTTAAAACCCTCAGCGATGAAGAAATAAATAGCTATTGGGAGTCAAACGAGCCACAAGATAAAGCCGGTGGTTATGGCATTCAAGGCTTAGGTGGTCGCTTTGTTACACACATTGCGGGTAGCTATTTTGCTGTTGTAGGCTTACCTTTATACGAGACCGAACAATTATTACAAGCATTCTTAAGAAGGTAACATGAGTACAGAATTACTAATAAATGTCACGCCAAGTGAAAGCCGTGTTGCCCTAATCGAAAACGGTGTATTACAAGAAATTCAACTAGAGCGTATAGGCAACCTAGGTATTGTAGGCAATATTTACTTAGGAAAAATAAGCCGCGTACTACCAGGCATGCAAGCAGCTTTTGTTGATATAGGCCTAGAAAAAGCCGCTTTTTTGCATGCATCAGACATAGTCAATAGCGCCTCAATAGTTGAGGGCGTAGACGACGAGCCAATTAAAAAAGTACAAGACATACGTGAGCTAGTACGCCAAGGCCAATACATTATGGTGCAAGTGGTTAAAGACCCACTAGGCACTAAAGGAGCAAGGCTTACTACCGATATCACTATTCCTTCTCGCTATTTAGTGTTTATGCCAGACGCTACGCATGTAGGTGTTAGTCAGCGTATTGAAACCGAAGAAGAGCGTGCGCGACTTAAAAAAATAGTGGCAGAATACGGCGACGATAATGGCAGTTTTATTGTTCGTACAGCGGCAGAGGGCGCCAGTGAAGCGGAGCTAAGACACGATGCTGAATTTTTACGAAAACTGTGGCAAAAAATTGTATCACGTCGTAAAAAAACCAATAAAGCCAGTATATTACACGAAGACTTAACGCTTGCATTTAGGACCCTGCGCGACTACGTAGGTGAAGATATGGAGCGTATTAGGGTTGACTCTAAGCTAACCTATCAAGAGCTAAAGCTGTTTACTGAAGAGTTTGTGCCTTTGCTTTCGCAAGCACTTGAGTATTACCCAGGTGAGCGCCCAATTTTTGACTTATTTGACGTTGAAACCGAAATTCAAAAAGCACTGCATCGTAAAGTCACGCTTAAGTCAGGCGGTTATTTAATTATCGACCAAACCGAAGCGATGACCACAGTTGATGTGAATACAGGTGCGTTTGTAGGGCATCGTAATTTAGAAGAAACCATTTTTAATACCAATGTAGAAGCCACATCAGCCATTGCTAGGCAGCTACGCCTGCGTAACTTAGGCGGTATTATTATTATCGATTTTATCGATATGATCAGCGAAGATCATAAACGCAGAGTATTACATTCTCTAGAGTCAGCACTATCTAAAGACCGTGCAAAAGCCAACATAAACGGCTTAAGCGCATTAGGCTTAGTAGAAATGACCCGTAAGCGCACCCGCGAAAGCCTTGAGCATATTTTGTGTGATGTATGTCCGGCTTGCTCTGGGCGTGGCTCACAAAAAACAGTCGAAACCGTATGCTATGAAATACTGCGCGAAATAGTGCGCGTTAATCGTGCCTACGATGCCGATAAATTCATGGTGTATGCGGCACCTGCAGTAAGTGAAGCCTTACTCAATGATGAGTATCATAACCTTGCCGAACTTGAACTATTTATTGGTAAGCAGGTCAATATTCAAACAGAGAGCCTATACAGCCAAGAGCAGTTTGATGTGGTAATGATGTAATGAAAACGAAAGCGGTCTGTTTTTTTTGTTTTAGAAAGTTATGGCAAACCTGCGCCATAATTTTAGTATTACTGGCCGTGATTGTTTCTATTTTAAAGTACACCTTACCTTATGCAAACGACTACAAAGGCGATATAGAAACCTACCTGCACGATAAATTTGCCATTAGTCTTTCTATAGGCGCAATCTCTGCCAGTTGGCATGGCGCCGGCCCTGCCTTGGTATTAGAAGATCTCTCTTTTAAGGATAACGAAACTGCGCCTATATCGCTCACTATTGCCAAAACAAGCCTAGAGCTTAACCTATGGGAGAGCATTAAAGCCTTTCAGTTAAAGTCTAATTACTTTGTTATTAATGGCTTTCATACCAGTGTAAATATTCAAAATTTATTTAATAACACCAATAACGATGATGTCTCGTTTGAACAAAAAGAGCTAATTGAAGAGCTGTTTTTGGGAGATACAGGGCATTTTGCTATTGAAAATTCGAGTATTAATTTTATTTTAGAAGATGGTAGAGAGCGCAAGCTATTACTCGAAAACATAGTATGGCAAAACCAAGATGAACAACATTTAGGAAGCGGCAGCCTCGCCTTGCCCGGCATTAGTGTGGGTAGCTTTGACGCACGTATCGCGCTTAGTGGCAAAACTATAGAGCAAATTGCGGGTGACATTTACGTTCAAGCAAATAGCGTAGATGTGTCTAATTGGTTGGCGCAATATATTAATACTGAAAAACAACAGCTTTACACAGACATAAACTTAAAGTCTTGGCTTAAGCTCGAAAATGGTTTTATCAGCGATGTAAAAATGCAGTGGTTACCTAGCTTTGTGCACTGGCAAAACAACCAACAAGCTAAACAAGTAAGCTTAAGCGAAGGGGGATTTCATTTATTTCCTGAGGCAAACGCTTGGCACTTAAAAAGCACGGGTCTGACATTTAGTAATAACGACACAACCTGGCCAAGTCTAGAATTTGAGGCAAACTTAGGTAAGCAAAATAAAGTGTGGCTGCAGCAGGTTGATCTTTCTTTACTGAGTAACTTGGCGTCGTTAACTAACTTTGAAGCATTACAGCCACTTTTAAACCGCAAACCAAGTGGTTTTATCGATCAAGCCTACCTAGAACTTAATCCAGATGAGCAATGGCAGTTCTGGTTTTCAGCTAATAATATTGGCTGGCAAGAAGTGTCTGGTATTCCTGCAGCGCAGGCACTTAGAGTCTCGGGGCTTATAAATCAGCAGCGCGGGCGAGTGCAGCTATTTGGCGAAAATGGGACTTTAATAACTGGCGACAGCTTCAGTAAAAATATTGATTACAACCAAATTAATATCGATCTGGATTTAGCAAAAACAGATAATTACTGGAATGTAAGCAGTAATAATATTTGGTTTGATAATAACGAAGTTACCTTAGCGGCTGAGCTAAATGTAAGCCTTAGCGACGATCCTCGCTTAGATCTTTACGCGGAAGCCTATGCAGAAGATGCCACAGTAGCTGGGCACTACTTTCCGTTAAAGGCAATGAGCCCTCAACTTGTAAGCTACTTAAATGGCGCAATAAAAGGGGGCGAAGTAGCTAAGGCGCAAGTATTATTTGCAGGTCCGCTTTCAGGTTTTCCTTTCACCGATGGCAGCGGCCAATTTGATGTACTCGCGCAAATAGATAATGCAACGTACGCGTTTGACCCCAATTGGCCGGCAGTAACTAACGCCAATGTGCAGTTGCACTTTGCCAACGAGCGAATGGATATTTATAGCCAGCAAGGCCAGTTAGTTAATTTAGAAGTAGGCGATAGCGTGCAAGTGAGTATTGCCGATTTAATGCACGCTGATGAACTCATTGTACAAATAGATAAACGCGCGCAAATGGAAAAACTGCATGACTTTTTTGCAGCCACCCCGATTGCAAACCCACTGGCCAATATTTTTGAAGTGGTGCAAGGTAAAGGTCAAGCCGATGCAAGCGTAACTCTTTTGATTGGCTCTAAATTTAAAGGTGGAGCCAGTGTAAACGGCAAAGTAAAACTAAACGATTTGCCTGTTTATATTGCAGCCCCAGGCATTGCGCTTGAAAAACTAAGCGGCGAGCTCAGCTTTGAAAACGATACAATTAGCATGCAAAACGCCAGCGCTACATGGTTGGGTATGCCGCTTAGCATTAACTATAATAGTGCAAGCGAAGCACAGCAGTACACCGCTAATATTGATATAACGGCGTTACTAAATGCAGATACACTAACAACCCAGGCGCAAGGTGTACTGAAAGGGTACCTGAGTGGGCAAAGTGAAGTTGATATAGGCCTTGCACTTAATTTTACTGAGCAAGGCTTTAATTACCGCGCTCAGGTTAGCTCTGAGCTACGTGGCTTGACGAGCACGCTACCAGCGCCCTATGGCAAAACAAGTGAACAGGTTTGGCCGTTAACGGGCATAGTGCAAGGCGATGATATTTCAAATCTTATTACGGCTAATGCTAATCAGCAGCTATATTTTAATGCGATTTTAGAAAACGGTCAGCCGCAATTTAGTAATATGCATATTGTACTTGGTGAGCAAGATTTAGGGCTAAATCAAAAAGATTTAAGCGTTAATATTAACCTTGAACAAACGCAACTAGAAGCATGGTTTGAATTAATAGACCAAATAATTAAAGCCGCTCAAGCTAAGCCAGACCAGCAGTCTGAGGGTATTATGCCGCCATTAAATGAAGTGGTTGCGCATATTGACAAAGTTAATGCTAGCGACATTATTTTTAACGATTTTGAAATGCGCTTAGCGCCCCAGCAAAACGACTTATATTTAAAGCTTAATGCCAAAGAGCTGCGTGCTGACGTGTTTATTCCTAGCTCTCAGCCAAGCCAGCCGATACGCATAAATAGCGATTACTTAAGACTTAACTTTGCACCTAAAGTAGAAGAAGATCTTGAGATCACCGATGTACTGCCAGAGCAAAACCTAGCGTGGCTTAACACAGTACCTGCCATTGAATTTGAGTGTGCAGATTGTAAAGTGGCAAGTTATCAGCTTGATAAAGTGAGCGCTTCGCTGGTCGGTGAAGGCGACAAGCTTACTATTTCTGAGCTTGTGGTTGATAAGGGCGACCATATTTTACGTACCGAAGGGCAGTGGCAAGGTGGCTTTACGCAATTTAATGGTGAACTTAAAAGTGACGATATAGGCGCGCTATTTGATGAATTTGATATCACCACCGCTATAAAAGATTCAAAAGCCGATATTAACTACAACCTTGCTTGGCAAGGCGCCCCGTATGACTTTGATATACCTAGTTTGGGCGGTGAAGTTAAGTGGGATTTAGGTGAAGGCCACATTGCTGAAATAAGTGATGGTGGGGCACGTGTATTTTCGCTACTTAGCCTTGACTCGCTAGTGCGTAAATTAAAACTCGATTTTAGAGATGTATTTTCAAAAGGCTTTTTTTATAACAGCTTAAAAGGCTCTATGCAGCTAGATAAAGGTATAGCCTACACAAAAGATACCAAAATGGATGGCGTGCCAGCCGATTTAACGATTAACGGCTATGCTAATTTAAACACCCTTGAAATAGATTACGATTTAGCAGTGGCACCACAAGTAACATCTAGTATTCCGGTTATTGTGGCTTGGATGGTTAATCCCGTCACAGGGCTTGCCGCTTTAGCGCTTGATAAGGTTATTCACTCAGCAAGGGTGATCTCCGAAATTAACTTTAAAGTAACCGGCAAAATGAATGACCCTGTGGTACAAGAGCTTGAGCGTAAAAGTAAGGAAGTTACCTTACCGCAAGCTGCGCAAAATCAGCCGCAAGCGGCCAGTACACTCACACTTAAAGATGCCGCGGTAACAGCAACACAATGAGTACGCTAAACGCCAATATAATTGCTTTGCAAATGTGCTCAGGCACTAACCCCGATGAAAACATGGCAACCCTTGGCGAGGCGTTAAATAAACTCCCCACAGCCAGGCCAATGCTTGTATGTTTACCCGAGGCGTTTTTAGTATTTAGTAAAAGTGGCCATGATACGCTAGCGGTTGCTAAACGTATTACTCACTACAAGCAGCAATTAAGTGCATTGTGTAAAAAGCATAATATTTGGTTAAATGCGGGCACCATCCCTGAGCCACACAAAAATAATAAATACTTTGCGGCCTCGCACTTATTTAATAGCCAAGGTGAATGCGTAGCCACGTATAATAAAATGCATTTATTTGATGTTGATGTGGCCGATAAAACCGCCAGCTATCGAGAGTCAGACTTTACTCAGGCAGGCGATGATGTGGTTGTTGTTGCTACACCGTTTGGTAAAATTGGCTTAACAGTATGTTATGATTTGCGCTTTAGCGGATTATTTAGCGCACTTACGCGCCAAGGGGCTGAAATAATTTTAGTGCCCAGTGCTTTTACAGTCCCTACAGGGCAAGCACATTGGCAACCCTTATTAAAAGCACGCGCAATAGAAACGCAGTGTTACGTTATTGCAGCTGCGCAGTATGGAACACATCAAAATGGCCGCCAAACATACGGCCACAGTATTATTATTTCACCGTGGGGCGAGCAAATAGCAACGCTTGAAAGTGGGGTAGGGTTTATAAGCGGTTACGCCGACCTAAACCAGTTAAATAAAATTAGAAGAGATATGCCCGTGCAATCTCATCAACGATTTAGAGAGCATTTATTATGAATTCGGTTGAACAGCATTTATTACACGACAGCCAGCTAAATCGAGAAGAACTCGAAAAAACGCTTGGGTATATTCATCAGCATAAAGTGGATTACGCCGATTTATACTTTCAATCAAGCCATCATGAGTCATGGGTGCTTGAAGACGGCTTAGTAAAAGAAGGCTCGTACAATGTTGAGCGCGGAGTAGGTGTACGTGCCGTTAGTGGTGAAAAAACAGGATTTTCTTACTCTGATGCCATTAACCTTGAAGCGTTAAACAAAGCCGCAACGGCAGCTCGTAGCATTGCCGATGCAGGCGAAGATAAAACCATTAAAGTATTTAGCGATGTGAAAGCAAAAGAGCAATTTGCCCCGCATCAGCCAATATCAAGCATGAGTGACAGCGATAAAGTGAGTTTATTGCGTGAGCTTGAAAACTACATACGCGAACTTGCCCCTGATGCTGAACAGGTAATTAGTTCAATGTCGGCTGTATACGAAGAGGTATTAATTGCTGCCAGCGATGGCACGTTTGCTACCGATATACGCCCGCTTATTCGTTTAAACTGCTCCGTTTTACTTGAAAAAAATGGCCGCCGTGAACGCGGTGGTGCAGGGGGCGGCGCACGCTTAGATTATGGTTACTTTAAAGAACTAGTTGAAGGCAAGCCGCGCTGGATGGGCTTTGCCGAAGAAGCTGTACGCCAAGCTAAAGTAAACTTAGAGGCAATTGATGCGCCGGCTGGCACAATGGAAGTTGTGTTAGGCAATGGCTGGCCTGGCGTGCTGCTACACGAAGCGGTAGGCCATGGCCTTGAAGGCGACTTTAACCGTAAAGGGGCTTCGGCATTTAGCGGTAAAGTGGGGCAAAAAGTAGCATCTGAGCTGTGTACAGTCGTTGATGATGGCACCATGGCTGATCGCCGCGGTTCACTTAACGTTGACGATGAAGGCACACCTGCAGCTTATAACGTACTTATCGAAAACGGTATTTTAAAAGGCTACATGCAAGATAAGCTCAATGCGCGTTTAATGGGTGTAAACCCAACGGGTAATGCACGTCGTGAGTCGTATGCGCATTTACCTATGCCGCGTATGACCAACACCTACATGTTAGGGGGCGAGCATAGCCAAGCCGATATTATAAGCTCAGTTAAAAAAGGGGTATTTGCACCAAACTTTGGTGGCGGCCAAGTAGATATTACTTCAGGTAAGTTTGTATTTAGCGCATCAGAGGCGTATTTAATTGAAAACGGTAAAATTACCCAGCCAATTAAAGGTGCAACACTGATTGGCAATGGCCCAGAGGTGATGCAGCATATTTCTATGGTAGGCAACGATTTAGCCCTTGATAAAGGCGTAGGTGTCTGCGGTAAAGATGGCCAAAGCGTTCCTGTCGGGGTAGGTCAACCAAGCCTTAAAATAGACCAACTTACAGTAGGTGGCACCGCATAAAACAATAAAGCGCGAAGCAATTCGCGCTTTATAGGTTACCAATGCGAGGTTTACGCCTCGCTTTGCTCTTCTTTGTTCTTCTTCGCCTGTTCGTACCACAAAGCCATAAAACACTCAGTTAATTTATGCTCTATTTCAAGTGCTTTGTTAGTTGGGCAAAATAGCGTAAAGCTTGCTTTAAACTCACCAAGCTCTGTAGTGCCAAAGTGAATAACCGGTGCCGGACCCGAAATTTTGGCATCGAGTTTACGCTCTATCATCGAATTATAACGTGTTGCTACATCGTGAAACTCTTCGCAGTATAGTTTTGCCTGATTGACTAATTCGTCATGAATAACATAAGGGTTAAAGCTCTCTCTGCGTATAATAGTAAAATGATGAGTAACAAAGCGCTTTACATAATTAAGGTTTTTAATTGAGCTGGTGATCAGCTTATTATTTGGAATATAAATTGTTTTGCGCGAAAACTGATAAGTGTGCATGTCTATTTCATGCATGGTGGTTTTTACCCAGTCTGTTTCGGCTACTTCGCCAAAATAATCACCTACTTGTATCCAATCACCTACTCTAAACGGGCGGGTGGTAACTAGGTAAAAAAAGCCAATAACGCATTGTATAAACTCGCGTGTTGCAAGCACTATAGCCACTGCAAACGCAGCAATAGACAGCGCAAAATTTTGTATTTCGGTCGACCATACAAATAGCAGCGACAGCACCATAACAAAATTAATAAAGTGCTTAATGTTATGAGTGATGTAACGAATGTCTTTTTCTTTTTTTTCAGCGCGGTTTCTTGCTAGTTTATCAACCAGTACTTTAAGCACAAATGCAATGGCAAGCACGAGCACAGAAACTAAAAAAGGGTGCATGAGTATGTCTTTAATCATAACTTCCAAATACGAGTAGCAATAGGCACGCTAAGTATATTGAGTAATCAAACCAATTAGCAAATTTAAGCTACATAAAATCACTTATACCAATTGTGTTAAGACATGAGCCATTTATAGCAATAGGTGAATAGCGTTAAAACCCTATTAGCGCTTTATTTTGCACGCTAGAATGGCTACTACTTAATTAAACCGGTATTACTTAGCAGCTAGGCTGTTTGCTCTGTAATAGAGGCTTGCGTGTGTTTAGCGTGTTTTTGGCAAAACAATACAAGCTCAATGGCAGCGATAAAAATAAGTGTGTAGCCCAGGGTTTCTATGCCTTCCTCAATAATATTTTTAACTACCCGAACGTATTGTTCTCCCATAACTGAGTGCCAAAACTCGCCCTTGCCCATCATTCTCGAAAAAGCGAGTAAGGTCACTAAGCCAGATAGGCAAATACCATAGCTCGGTGTTTGCGCATAGGCTTTTAACGAGCTGTAAATAAAGCCTCGTTGGGCTTTTAAGTAAAGTAGTACGCTCGCTAATAGCGTATATACAATTGCTTGCCATGCGCCATCAAACACATACATATCTAGGTAGGTGTCAAATTCTCTAACAAACATAGCAGCTGTCAATGCAGCCAGTAACAGTGCGGCTATTTTAAGATCAGAGTGAATACGTGAGGCGTAAAAAAACAGCATACAACTTAAAAACGTTAAAATATCTTGCATGTGTTCTGTTAGTGTTTCTTCACTGTAAAGTGCATTTTGCTGTAAATCAAAACCTTCAAGCTGAATTAAAAAAGCCACACCTGCTAAGCATAATAAGTAAATAAAAGATCGCAGTAAAAACATATAAAAGCTCAAATAGAAAACAATGCGCGGCAGTTTAATTATAAAAATGGCTAAAAGCCAAAACATTATAGAAACTTTTTATATATTTATCGGTCTAAGTTTTTTGCTGTTAAATTAATGGGTTATGTTTTTATATTATGTATTTATGATGTGTTTTTTGTAATAAGTTGAGTTAATTAGTTGTGCTGTATAGGGTTAAATGCGTTAAGCATAAAAAAGCCCTTACTAAAACATAGTAAGGGCTTTTAACGTTATAAGCAGAATTTGCTTAGCGCATCGTCACAAACTCTTCTGAGCCTGTAGGGTGCAGTGCAACAACAGCATCAAAATCAGCTTTAGTTGCGCCCATTTTCATAGCAACCGCAAAGCCTTGAATCATTTCGTCAACGGCAAAACCAATGCCGTGTAAGCCAACTACTTTTTCTTCAGGGCCTACGCATACAAGCTTCATTGCACAAGGTTGGCGGTGTTGTGTAACGGCTGTGTACATAGCGGCAAAGCCCGACTTGTACACTTTTACGTTTTCTTCGCCGTGGCGAGCAATAGCTTCTTGCTCGGTTTCACCAATAGTACCAATAGGTGGGTGGCTAAATACCACAGTAGGTACAAGGCTGTAATCCATTTTTAAATCATCAGGTAGGTCTTTATTAAATAAACGCTCTGATAGGGTGCGACCGGCTTTAACAGCGACAGGCGTAAGTTCTATACCGTGCTCAATAATATCGCCTACAGCATAAATACCAGGTACGTTTGTATTTTGATATTCATCTACTTTTACATAACCAGAGCTATTTAGTTCAACCCCTGCTGCTGCAATGTTAATTACATCGGTGCTTGGCTCACGGCCAATAGCCCAAATTACTTGGTCAACATTTTGGCTGTAACCATTTTCAAAATGAATGGTTAAGCTACCATCGCTTTCTTTAACAATTTCTTTAGGCGAGCATTCGGTATGCAGTGTTGGGCCTTCTTTTTTCATGATCTCTACTAGGGTTTCAACCAGTAGCGTATCAAAATTACGAAGCGGCGCGTGTCTGCGTACAAATAAATGAGTTTCTGTGCCTAAACCATGTAGTACACCGGCAAGTTCTACAGCAATGTAACCTGCGCCAATTACCGCTACTCGCTTTGGCTGCTCTGTTAATTCAAAAAAGCCATTTGAGTCTATACCGTACTCAGCACCTGGAATATTAGGAGTATGCGGACGTCCACCTACTGCAATCAAAATATGATCGGCCGTGTAATGCTCGCCGTTTACTTCTACGGTTTTGCTATCAACAAATTTAGCAAAACCATTAATTACGGTTACGCCATTGTTAGCTAAACCGTTGTCGTATCCTTTATGAATGCGACCAATGTACGCTTCGCGGCTCTCAACGAGTTTGCTCCAGTTAAAGTCTTTTACTTCTACGTTAAAGCCGTAATCAGGTGCATATAAGTTAATTGCTTCAGCAACTTGTGCGCCATGCCACATTACTTTTTTAGGCACACAGCCTACATTAACACAGGTGCCGCCCATGTGTTTTGCTTCGATAAGCGCTACTTTAGCGCCACGCATTGCCGCACGGTTAGCAGAGGCAATACCGCCACTACCACCACCAATCGCAATGTAATCAAAATGCTGAGCCATGTTTTATCCTCAAAAAAATATTTAACTATAATGTGCCGATGATAGCATATGCTAAGTGCAAGTCACCCAGCGCGGCGCGCTAAAAAGCTGATAAATACAACAAACGAAATTGTTTATTATGCCGATCAGTTTCATCCTAAGCTATATTAGACCCATTAATGGAGGCTTGTATTTCACCGTTTTGCCCCAACTTCAAATTCATAGTCAATTAAATTGAGAAAATTCATGAGCGAAGCACAAACAAATCCACTCATTGGCCTAGAAGGCTTACCCCCGTTTTCAAAAATAAAGCCAGAGTACGTAGTACCGGCACTAAAGCACGGTATAGAGCAATGTCGTAAAGCCATAGATGACGTGTTAGCGAAAGGCTCGTTTACATGGAACGATTTAGTATTACCCCTTGAAGAAGCCGACGATAAACTCTCGCGTATGTTTTCACCAGTATCGCACCTTAATTCAGTCATGAATAACGACGAGCTGCGTGAAGCCTACGAGCAATGTTTACCACTTATATCTGAGTACTCAACATTTGTCGGGCAGCATCAAGGCCTGTACGAAGCGTATAATGCGCTTTATAACAGCGATGAATTTAAAACACTTAGCACTGCGCAGCAAAAAACCATCACCAACGCCCTACGTGATTTTAAACTTTCAGGCATTGCATTATCAGCAGAAGATCAAAAGCGCTACGGCGAAATTAGCACGCGTTTATCTGAACTTGCCTCTAAATTTGGCAACAACGTAATGGATGCAACGCTTGCATGGCATAAACACATTACCGATGAAAGCCAATTGGCAGGCTTGCCAGAGTCGGCATTAGCGCTTGCTAGCGAAACAGCTAAAAGCAAAGGTTTAGACGGCTGGGTATTTACGCTTGATTTTCCGTCTTACTTACCGGTAATGACCTATGCAGATGACCGAGAACTGCGCAAAGAAACCTACACGGCATTTTGTACGCGCGCTTCAGATCAAGGTCCTAATGCGGGTGAGTTTGATAACTCAGCCATTATGAAAGAAGAGCTTGCACTACGCCATGAGCTATCGCAGCTGCTAGGGTTTAATAACTACGCTGAAAAATCATTAGCAACTAAAATGGCTGAGTCGCCAGCGCAAGTTTTCTCATTTTTAGAAGACTTAGCCGCTAAGTCTAAGCCTCAAGCAGAGCAAGAAGTGGCAGAGCTAAAAGCCTATGCTGAGCAACACCATGGTATTACTGAGCTTCAAGCATGGGATTTTGGTTACTACAGCGAAAAGCTCAAGCAAGAAAAATACGCAATTTCAGATGAAGTACTGCGCCCTTACTTCCCTGCAGATAAAGTACTTAGCGGTTTATTTGAAACCGTTAACCGCCTTTTTGGTATTAAGGTAAAAGAAGTAAGCGACTTTGATAGCTACCACAGCGATGTTCGCTTTTTTGAAATTTTTGATAGCAATAACACATTGCGCGGTCGTTTTTATCTTGATTTATATGCACGCGAGCGCAAGCGTGGCGGTGCGTGGATGGATGACTGTATGGGGCGTAAAGTGCGCGCCAGCGGCGAATTGCAAACACCCGTGGCATACTTAGTGTGTAACTTTAATAAAGCGGTAGGCGACAAACCGGCGCTATTTACACATGACGAAGTAACCACGCTTTTCCACGAATTTGGCCATGGTATACACCACATGCTTACCCAAGTTGATGCTGCTCCTGTTGCTGGTATTAACGGCGTTGCATGGGATGCCGTAGAGCTACCAAGCCAATTCTTAGAAAACTGGTGTTACGATGAAGAAGCGCTGAGCTTTATTTCAGGCCACTTTGAAAGTGGTGAGCCATTACCAAAAGAGCTACTTGATAAGCTACTGGCTGCTAAAAACTATAATTCTGGCATGCAAATGCTGCGTCAGATTGAGTTTTCGTTGTTCGATTTTAGAATCCACCACGACTACCAGGCAAACCAAGAGTGCCAAATTCAAGCGATTTTAAACGACGTACGTAGCCGCACGTCGGTGGTCAACCCGCCTGAGTTTAATCGTTTTCAACATGGCTTTAGTCATATTTTTGCAGGTGGCTACAGCGCCGGTTACTACTCGTACAAATGGGCTGAGGTACTCTCTGCCGATGCATTTTCTAAATTTGAAGAAGACGGTATTTTTAACGCCGAAACAGGTAAAGCCTTCTTAGAAAATATTTTAGAAAAAGGCGGCAGTGAAGAACCTATGGAGTTATTTAAAAAGTTCCGTGGTCGCGAGCCAAACGTTGATGCCTTACTGCGTCACAGTGGTATAGCTGCATAAACAACTACTTAACCTTATAAAGCGCCTATATGGCGCTTTTTTATGTTTTTTAATATATTGGCCAATTGTTTTTAGTAATTTTAACCTCCCGTACTATGCTTTGTGTATACGCAGCAAAATGGACTAGGGCATGGCAAAGTTGGTACTAACGATTGATGACGATTTATATGTTCATCGAATTATTGAAGAGGCTTTAGCGGGCTTTTGTAAGCTTATTCACGCTAAAGATGGCGAACAAGGACTTAAGCTAGCCAAAAAGCACACGCCCGACATAATTTTACTTGATATAGAAATGCCCGGTAAATCCGGCTACCAAGTATGCCAAGCACTAAAAGAAGATGAGTCAACACACGATATACCCGTTATGTTTTTGTCCTCTAAGGTGGAGCTTAACGATAGAGTAAAAGGCTACAGCGTAGGCGCGTCTGACTACATAATAAAACCCTTCAACACCGAAGAGCTAATGGCACGCATTAAAGTGCTTTATGAGTACCGGCAGCAATGTGAAAAGCTAAAATTTGATGTAGCTAAAGCGCAAGATACCGCCGCAATGGCTTTGGCGGAGTCGGGGGATATGGGGCGTATTGTTAGGTTTGTGGGGCAAAGCTATCACTCTCATAACTTTCATTCGTTAAGCGAGCACTTACTTGCCTTTTTCAGCCCGTTTAATTTAGACGTGGTTATTGTGTTTTGGTATCAGGGGGGGAGCTATTTTTATAGTTTAGAAAGTGGTGTATGCCCGCTCGAGCAGGAGCTTTTAGAGCAGCACCGTAATGCCAATCGGTTTGTGGATATTGGTAACAGCACCATTATTAACTACCCCAAAATATCTTTATTAATTAAGAATATGCCGGCTGATAATCGTGCTTTATACGGCCGTTATAAAGACTTATTCCCGCACATACTCGAAGTGACAAACGAAAAGGTCGTTGCTATGGAAAGAAACGAAAATAGCTTTGAACAAGCGACCCAAATTAGCACTGCTTTGCAAGATATAGTAAAGCAGCTTACTAGCCAAAATGTTGTACAAAACGACTACACAAGGCAGTTTATAGAGCAGCTTCATGAACTCAACTGTGCAATTAAGCAAACACAAGCACACGGCAATCCTGCTGATTTAACTTTATACATGTCGCAATTAGACGAAACTATGCAACTGCTAGTAACCGCAAATAGTGATTTAGCGTTTATAAAGTACCAGCTTAAACAAGTGACCGAGAGCCGCAACGAATTATTGTGCAACTTACGCTCTAAAGTAGAGGAGGCCAGCTCACATAGTCTTGCGCATCAAAGCGATATAGAGCTATTTTAGTGCTTTAACGCTTGTTATACTGCAGCTGAAATTTTTCGTCGGAGTGTATAGTGGTTATTCAGTGTGCTTTTAAAGAGTGTCGCCCATATTTAAATGAGCTAGAAACGCGTTTTAACTTAGCCCAATGGGCGCAAAGTTGTAGCGGTTTTACTCTGCATTACGACGATAAGGGCCTTAGCCTTTTAAAAAGCGACGAGCCTAAACTTGGCGCAATAAACGTAGACTTTGTAACAGGTGCTGTTGCTCACAGGCGTAAGTTTGGCGGCGGCAAAGGCCAATCAATCGCAAAAGCGGTAGGGTTAAATAAAGGCGCAACGCCTGTTGTACTTGACGCCACTGCCGGGCTTGGCCGAGATGGCTTTGTGCTAGCGTCACTTGGCTGTAAGGTTATACTGCATGAGCGCCACCCTGTGGTAGCGGCTTTATTGTTTGATGGCTTAAAACGCGCTTACGAAGATGCAGAGATTGGTTCGTGGATGCAGCAAAATATGAGCTTAGTGTTTGGCTCAAGCCACACGTTATTAGAGCAGTGCGAGAGCATGCCCGATGTAGTGTATTTAGATCCTATGTTTCCACACCGAGAGAAATCAGCGTTAGTTAAAAAAGAAATGCGCGTATTTCAGGCATTAGTAGGTGCAGATACCGACGCCGATGACTTACTTGAATTTGCCTATCCACTTGCCAGTAAGCGTGTGGTAGTTAAACGCCCCGATTACGCCCCATTTTTAAACAATCAAACCCCCAGCATGCAAATTAAAACAAAAAAGAACCGTTTTGATGTGTATGTAAAAGCGGCCATGGTTTAACGGCATTTAGCGTGTTGATCGGCTTTAAGGATCTAGGATCTTAGCGCGCTTTTATGTTAGAATTCGCACAATTTTTTGGCATAGTAAAGTAGCACAGCAATGATCTTAGATGATATTCGCATCGTTTTAGTTAATACCTCACACTCTGGCAACATTGGTTCGGCGGCTCGCGCCATGAAAACCATGGGTTTATCAAAACTGTATTTAGTGGACCCTGCTTGTGAAGTAGACAGCCATGCAAGCGCCTTAGCAGCCGGTGCAACCGATGTTTTAGGCAATGCGGTTATTGTTGATACCGTGGCTGATGCCATTGCCGATTGTGCATTAACTATTGGTACGAGTGCTCGTTCACGCACGCTGTCTTGGCCTATGGTTGAGCCACGTGAGTGCGGTGAAAAGCTAGTTGCTGAGGCTGTAAACGGCCCTGTAGCGCTTGTATTTGGCCGTGAAAACAGCGGACTAACTAACGAAGAACTACAGCTGTGTAATTACCATGTATGTATTCCTGCAAATCCACAGTACAGCTCGCTTAATTTAGCTATGGCGGTGCAAACGCTAAGCTACGAAACGCGTATGGCGTTTTTAAATCAGCAACCAAAGGTTGAGCAAGCAGACGATGAGACTGCTTACCCAAGCTCAAAACAAACAGAGTTATTTTACGATCATTTAGAAGAGACGCTCGATAACACTGGTTTTATTATTAAGCAGCATCCAGGTTTAGTAATGACCAAACTACGCCGTTTGTTTAACCGTGCACGCCCAGAAGAGGCAGAGCTAAACATACTGCGCGGTATTCTTACCTCAATTAATAAATCTATTCCTAAGTAAGGTATAGCGATTGGTTATAAAAACCTGCGGGTAAATAACGAGCTAATACTTGACTAAAACACTCAAGTAATTACAATACACCTAATACTTGACCAAAAAGGTCAGGTATTAAAAATTTGTTAATAGAACAGTGTTCTTTAATCAAATTTTTATCAAGTGATAATACTTGACTATTTTACTCTGGTAATTAAAATTTGCACTCTTTTGTGCGGGGGGCGTTATGAAGTTAACATCAAAAGGCAGATATGCCGTAACAGCTATGCTGGATGTTGCACTACATGCGAGTGTAGGTCCTGTTGCCCTTGCTGATATTTCACAAAGACAAGAAATTTCTTTGTCTTACCTTGAGCAATTATTTGCCCGTTTACGTAAAAATGGCTTAGTGAGCTCGGTTCGTGGTCCTGGCGGCGGTTATTTGCTAGGCCGAGAAGCCGCGGTTATCTCTGTTGGCGATGTAATTAGCGCCGTAGACGAATCGGTAGATGCAACACGTTGCCAAGGTGCCGATACCGGGTGTCAAAGCGGTATGCGTTGTTTAACTCATAACCTATGGTCTGATTTAAGCGCACGTATCGAAGAGTTTTTAAACAATATTACCTTAGCTGAATTGGTGGAAAAATCAGATGTGAAAGAAATCGCATCTCGCCAAGATAACAGCATCAATAATGCAATTAAGCAGTTGGAAAACATTCAAGTAAGCTGTCAACTATAAAAGTTGACCTGCAGCGGAGAGAGAAATGAAGTTACCGATTTATTTAGATTACGCAGCGACCACGCCTGTTGACGAGCGTGTTGCAAAAGAAATGATGCAATGCCTGACAATGGACGGTAATTTTGGTAATCCTGCGTCACGTTCGCACCGTTTTGGTTGGCAAGCTGAAGAAGTAGTTGACCAAGCGCGTACAGACATTGCCGATTTAATTAATGCCGATCCGCGTGAAATTGTTTTCACATCGGGCGCAACAGAATCAAATAACCTTGCAATTAAAGGTGCAGCGCAGTTTTACAAAAAGAAAGGTAAGCACGTTATTACCGCTAAAACTGAGCACAAAGCAGTAATCGACACGTGTCGTGAACTTGAGCGCCAAGGCTTTGAAGTAACCTACATGGACGTTGAAGAAAACGGCCTGTTAGATCTTAAAAAGCTTGAAGAAACTATGCGTGACGACACTATTCTTGTCAGCATTATGCACGTTAATAACGAGCTAGGTGTAATTCAAGATATCAATACTATTGGTGAAATGTGTCGCGAACGTAAAATTATGTTCCACGTAGATGCAGCACAAAGCGCAGGTAAAGTATTAATCGACGTACAACAGCTTAAAGTTGATTTTATGTCGTTCTCAGGCCACAAAGTATATGGCCCTAAAGGTGTTGGCGCACTTTACGTTCGTCGTAAACCACGTGCTCGCCTAGAAGCGCAAATGCATGGTGGCGGCCATGAACGTGGTATGCGTTCAGGTACACTTGCAACTCATCAGCTAGTAGGTATGGGTGCAGCATTTAGAATTGCTAAGCAAGATTTTGAAAAAGACCACGCACACATCAGCGCATTACGTAAACGCCTAATTGACGGCATTATGGCTGATATGGACGAAGTATACTTTAACGGCGCACAAGACCAATCAGTACCAGGTATTGTAAACATCAGCTTTAACTTTGTTGAAGGTGAGTCGTTACTTATGGCAGTAAAAGACATAGCGGTATCATCAGGGTCTGCGTGTACATCAGCAAGCTTAGAGCCTTCATATGTATTACGCGCACTTGGCCGTAACGACGAACTAGCACACAGCTCAATTCGTTTTAGTATTGGCCGTTTTACTACCGAAGAAGAAATTGATTACACCGTTGAATTAATGAAAAACTCTATCGGTCGCCTACGCGAGATGTCTCCTTTATGGGAAATGCATCAAGAAGGTGTTGATTTAGATTCAGTTGAATGGGCTCACCACTAATACGAGTGAGCACCTACCGTAGCAGGTAATGAGGATAGAATTATGGCTTATAGTGATAAAGTAATCGACCACGTAGAAAACCCACGTAACGTTGGTGTTTTAGACAAAAATGATCCGTCAGTGGCAACGGGTATGGTTGGCGCACCAGCATGTGGTGACGTAATGAAATTGCAAATTAAAGTATCGTCTGAAGGCGTTATTGAAGATGCAAAATTTAAAACATACGGTTGTGGCAGTGCAATTGCTTCATCATCGCTTGTAACAGAGTGGGTGAAAGGCAAAACACTAGACGAAGCATCAACTATTAAAAACACTGATATCAGTGCAGAGCTTGAATTACCACCAGTGAAAATTCACTGTTCAATTTTAGCTGAAGATGCAATTCAAGCAGCAATTGCTGATTACAAAAGCAAACAAGCGAAGTAAGAGAAATTCATGGCAGTGACATTGACAGATGCGGCAGCAAACCGCGTACAATCATTTTTAGCAAACCGCGGTAAAGGTTTAGGCCTGCGCGTTGGCATTAAAACGACGGGCTGTTCAGGTCTTGCTTATGTACTCGAGTTTGTTGATGAGCTTAACGAAGACGATGAAACCTTTAAAGCTAAAGGCGTTACCTTAATTGTTGACGCTAAAAGCTTGGTTTACATTGACGGCACTGAGCTTGACTACACCAAAGAAGGCTTAAATGAAGGGTTTAAATTTAATAACCCTAACCAAGCTGACGAGTGTGGTTGTGGCGAAAGCTTTACTGTTTAAGCTCAGCTACCTTTGTAGTATTTTTAAGCCCTGCCAGTAATTGTAGGGCTTTGTTATTTGTGAAATTTGTATTTCTAAATTTTATTGGTTGAAGCTATGCGTTACTTTGAGTTATTTGCAATACCAGTTGATTACAACATTGACTTGGCAACAATAAATAAGCATTACCTAGAGCTGCAGCGCGCAGTGCATCCCGATCGCCACGCTAATGCGAGCAGCCGTGATAAGTTAATGGCCGTACAAAGTACCGCTGAAATTAACGATGCGCTACAAACGCTAAAACACCCAGTAAAACGAGCTGAATATATGCTCAGCGAACTAGGTGTTGATATTCGAGCTGAGCAACAAACACTGCAAGATCCAATGTTCTTAATGCAGCAAATGGAACTGCGTGAGGAGCTTGAAGAGCTCGCTTCAGCAAGTAATCCTGAGGCCGCTATCGCCAATTTTGAATCACAAATAAAGCAATTAAAAATCCAATACAGTAATGAACTTGCCGAGCAACTTGCAAGTAACGACGAGGCGCAATATCAACAAGCTGCTGACAACATTCGCAAATTAAAGTTTGTATATAAATTAGAAGACGAACTTGAGCGTATTGAAGACAGTTTATTTGACGATTAATTACTTGCTGTAAAGCGAGCAACACGAGTTTAAAGAGCATTATGGCATTATTGCAAATTGCTGAGCCGGGGCAGAGCGCGGCACCACATGAACACAAATTAGCAATAGGTATTGACCTAGGTACCACTAATTCATTGGTTGCAACGGTACAAAGTGGCGAAGCCCGCACATTAACAGATGACCTTGGTGCAGCCATGTTGCCATCGGTTGTGCGTTACCAAGCTGGCGGCATCACGGTAGGCGCCGATGCTGCACAAGCTGCAACACAAGACCCAGCCAATACCCTTATTTCAGTTAAGCGTTTTTTAGGTAAAACCCAAGCCGAAATAGAGCAAAGCTACGGCCAATTACCGTACCAGTTTTGTGAAGATAACGGCTCACTTGCCATTCAAACCGATGCCGGAAAAATCAGCCCTGTTAAAGCCTCTAGCCATATTTTAGCGGCTCTAAAAGCGCGTGCAGAGCAAAGCTTTGGTAATCAAGACATTTTAGGAGCAGTAATTACTGTGCCTGCGTACTTTGATGACGCACAGCGCCAAAGCACTAAAGATGCAGCCGAACTTGCTGGCATTAACGTATTACGTTTATTAAACGAGCCAACCGCTGCGGCAGTCGCTTACGGGTTAGACTCGGGTCAAGAAGGTATTATTGCTGTTTACGATTTAGGCGGCGGCACTTTTGATATTTCTATACTTCGCTTACACCAAGGTGTGTTTGAAGTAATGGCAACTGGCGGTGATTCAAGCTTAGGTGGCGATGATTTCGATTCGCTATTAGTCGATTACTTTAAGCAGCAAACAGGTGTGTCATCATTATCACCCTCAGTTTTACGTTTATTCATCAATAAAGCAAAAGCGTGTAAAGAAGCGCTAAGCCAGTACGCAAAAGTAAATGTAGTGCTTGAATTTGACGAGCAAAAACACACCGTAGAAGTGACACGCGAAACCTTTGACGAGCTGGCTATGCCACTTGTTAAAAAAACACTTCGTTCGTGTCGTCGTGCAGTAAAAGATGCCGGCATCGAAAACGAAGAAGTGCTGCAAGTTGTAATGGTAGGCGGTTCAACTCGCATGCCACTGGTTCGCAGCCAAGTTGAAGGCTTTTTTGAAAAAGAGCCGCTAACATCAATCGACCCGGATCGTGTTGTTGCACTAGGTGCAGCATTACAAGCTGATGTATTAGTAGGTAACAAGCCCGATTCTGACATGTTATTACTTGATGTATTGCCACTGTCACTTGGCCTTGAAACGATGGGTGGGTTAGTTGAAAAAATAATTCCGCGTAATACCACTATTCCTGTTGCTCGTGCGCAAGAATTTACTACCTTTAAAGACGGCCAAACGGCAATGTCTTTACATGTGCTACAAGGTGAGCGCGAACTGGTTGACGATTGCCGCTCGCTGGCTAAATTTAGCTTAAAAGGCATACCGGCTATGGCAGCAGGTGCTGCACATATTCGTGTTACCTTTAAAGTGGATGCCGATGGCTTGTTAAGTGTATCAGCAATGGAAAAATCAACAGGTGTGCAAGCTGAAATCCAAGTTAAACCATCATTTGGCTTATCTGATGACCAAGTAGCTAACATGCTTAAAGAGTCAATGAGTAACGCTAAAGACGACATGCAAGCACGTATGCTTAAAGAGCAACAAGTAGAGGCGCTACGTGTTATAGAAGCACTAGAGGCGTCACTTGCTAGCGACGGTGACTTGCTCGATGATATTCAACTTGCTAATTTAAAAGCTGAAATAAGTGAGCTTGCTAAAGTGCGCGTAACCGCGCAGCAACCAGGTGATATTAAAGCCGCAATTGAAAAAGTAGATAACGCTAGCAGCGATTTTGCCTCGCGCAGAATGGATGCATCAATTAAAAAGGCCCTTACAGGGCAGTCAGTAGACAACGTTTAAAGAGGTTAGAATGCCACAAATTATTTTTCTTCCCCATCCGGAATTATGTCCTGACGGTGCAGCACTTGAAGCGCCAGCGGGCGAAACAGTCCTTGATGTGGCCCTTAAAAACGGCATTAGCATTCCACACGCATGTGAAAAATCGTGTGCATGTACTACATGCCATTTAGTGATCCGCGAAGGCTTTGACTCACTAGATGAAAGCGATGAGCTAGAAGACGACATGCTAGATAAAGCATGGGGCTTAGAGTCAGAATCTCGCTTAGGATGCCAAGCAGTTATTAGAGATGAAGACTTAGTGGTTGAAATACCTAAGTACAATCTCAATATCGTTAATGAAGAGCACTAGTTTTTAATTAACGAGAATTTTTTAAAAGCCGCTGTTTTTACAGCGGCTTTTTTGTTTAAGAGATTGTATAAGCACGTAGCAGCGACTTTATGTCGCGTTTTTAAATGAATGATCACGTAATCATAATCGCCGGGTAAACCCGCTGCTACATTACACCGTAGCAGCGACTTTACGTCGCGTTTTTAAATGAATGACCACGTAATCATAATCGCGGGGTAAACCCGCTGCTACATCTTACACCGTAGCAGCGACTTTATGTCGCGTTTTTAAAATAGGCCTAGATCTAAAGTGATCACGTTTTACAGGTCGAATTACAGTCAAGGAATTATCGCTTTTGGCTAAACCCGCTGCTACGCGTTTTACCTAACCCATAAAACTATTTCGGAGGTCTATTTTGAGTAATCTAATTTTTTGTGACTCGTTTATTAATGGTGAATTTTATAAAACCAATAAACGTTTTAGCGTTGACGACCCCGCGACCGAAAAAAGTATTGTTGAAGTAAGTGATATAGACGAGCAAGGCGTTAATAGCGCAATAAAGGCAGCGCAAGGTGCGTTTGTTAAGTTAAAATCAACCAATGCTACTGAGCGAAGTGATACGCTAATGCGTTGGTATGAGCTGGTAATAAAACACAAGCAAACGCTTGCTGAGCTAATGACAAAAGAGCAAGGTAAACCGCTTAAAGAGTCGTTAGGTGAAATAGACTATGGCGCTGGGTTTATAAAATGGTTTGCAGAAGAAGCTAAACGCAGTTACGGCGATGTGATCCCCCCAACCGACGATACACATAGATTAACGAGCTTTAAACAACCTGTAGGCGTTGTGGCTGGTATTACTCCTTGGAACTTTCCGGTTGCTATGGTGACACGTAAAGTGGCGCCAGCATACGCTGCAGGCTGTAGCTTTGTGCTAAAACCTTCTGAATATACACCTTTATGTGCTTTGGCATTGGCATACCTTGCCGATCAAGCCGGGTTTGTAAAAGGGGCTTTTAACGTACTGATTTCGCAAGACGCAAAAACAGTCGGACAAATACTTACAGACTCAGAAGTGGTGCGCAAATTTACTTTTACAGGTTCAACAGGCGTAGGCAAGCAGTTACTTTCTCAGTGTGCGGGTACGATTAAACGTACCTCCATGGAACTTGGCGGGAACGCCCCCTTTATTATTTTTGATAACGCCGATATAGACGAAGCAATCGACGGCCTCATGGCGGCTAAGTTTAGAAACAGTGGCCAAGCATGTGTAGCCGCAAACCGCATTTTTATTCAGCGCAGTATTTTAGATGAAGTGCTGAGTAAAATTACGCCTAAAGTAGCCGCATTAAAAGTAGCCAATGGGTTTGAAGAGGGCGTAGACATTGGCCCCCTTATTTACCCAAAAGCAAAAGAGAAAGTGCAGCAGCTTGTGCAAGATGCACTTGATAAAGGCGCAGACCTAATAGGGGATAACAGTGACTTAGGCGGCAGCTTTCAAAACCCGCTTATTGTTACTAACGTAACGACCGAAATGGATATATACCACGAAGAAGTATTTGGCCCGGTATTAACGGTTATTCCTTTTGATGAGGAAAGCGAAGTACTAGCCCTTGCTAACGATGTTCCATATGGCTTAGCGGCTTATTTTTACAGTCTAAATATCAAGCAGATCTATCGTATTAGCGAAGGGCTTGAGTTTGGCATGGTTGGTGTTAACGAAGGGGTTATATCTAACCCTGTGGCACCGTTTGGTGGAGTTAAGCAATCAGGCTTAGGCCGAGAAGGCGGCCATCAAGGGCTTGATGAATACCTTGAAGAAAAGTACGTGTGTATCAAAGTTTAAAAACGATGACACCAGAAACCATGAAAAATTGGTTACCCAGCACGGTTTAGGTTACTAATACCAATTTGCTTAATTAAGTGATCTATAACTACAGGTTACCTTTTTATTGCTAGATATAGGCCTAAGTGCTACATTTACGGCATAATTTTTGTTTAAAAATAATCAAAAATAAAAAGAATTTCTACTTGTAGAAATAACCCGTGTGTAAATGCCACCGCAAGGTGGCATTTTTTATAGCTTGAGTACTAAACTCCACGCCCTCGATAAGCATTTTTAATTATACCGCAGATTCAAACTCGCCTATTTTTATAGTATTACTTCGATACATTTTTAATAAAAATCTAAACGCACTTTAGATTGGATGCTATTTTAAAACGTATTTAAAAACAAAAATTAATATAAATAAAAATGGGTGTGTGAAAAGTTATTTCATTGAGGGTAATAAATTAATAATTTATTTTAAATATTGCTAGGAAGTTTATATGAAAAAATAAGAAGAGAAAAAATGGGGCGATTGACGGGGCTTGAACCCGCGACAACCGGAATCACAATCCGGGGCTCTACCAACTGAGCTACAACCGCCACTACACACCTCGTTTGGTGTGGCGCGAATAATACATAATATTATAAATGTTGTGAAGCCTAAAATTAAAAAAAATCAAAAAAAATAAATATTTCATAAAATTGCCTACTATCAGTAAAGGTTCATAAAGAGTGTGTAGCGTAATAGCGCTGACTATAAAAACTATTTTGTAGTGATAATTTACTATTTAATGAGAATAAAATGTAAATTAATGTATACTCACTTGCGGGAAATTGCTTAATAAAAACTATTTGGAGTTACTATGGATTCAATACTTACTTGGCTAAACGAAAACTCAGGCCTAATTTTACACTACGGTATTCAAGCAGTTATTGCGCTTGTTATCTTTTTACTTGGTAGCCGTATTGCCAAGTTTTGTGCAGGTTTAACAGAAAAAACATTCGATAAAAAGAAAGTTGATAAAGCTGTAGGCTCATTTGTATCGAGTATAGTTTATGCCATCGTATTTGCTGCCACTATTTTAATGGCACTTTCGCAAATCGGTATAGAAACAACCTCATTTATTGCTATTTTAGGTGCGGCTGGCCTAGCTGTTGGTTTAGCGCTGCAAGGTTCGCTGTCTAACTTTGCATCTGGCGTACTTATTATATTACTTCGTCCATTTAAATCAGGTGAGTTTGTTGAAGCTGGCGGTAAAATGGGCACAGTTAAAAAAATTGAAATATTCTCTACAGAGCTTCGCACTCCAGATAACAAAGTAATTATCGTACCAAATTCACAAATTATGTCTGGTGCTATTACTAACTTCTCGCGTGAGTCTACTCGCCGTATCGATTTAGTAATTGGTGTAGGTTACGATGCTGACTTACGTAAAACAAAAGAAGTATTACAGTCAGTACTTGACGCAGAGACTCGTTTACTTAAAGATCCAGCATACACTGTTGCAGTTTCTGAACTTGCAGACTCAAGCGTAAACTTTATTGTGCGTCCTTGGGTAAACTCTGGTGATTACTGGCCAACGTACTGGGCATTATTAGAGAACATTAAAATTGCATTAGATGATGCAGACATTACAATCCCATTTCCACAAATGGATGTACATTTACACAAGCAAGACTAATACAAATCCGCAATAATACTTAATCATTTTGCGGGGTTAAACGTGTCGCTATCTGCGTTAAAAATTCTCATTTAGAACAACTAAATAGCGAATTTTTTGCCTGGCTATCAACACGTTTTTCCAGCCTCAAAATAGATTACTTAATTAAGCGAATTAGTATAATTTTTAGGATTAAATAGGTTATTTTTAATGAAATTAAAGCTTTTAACACTGTTAGTTGCAGCATCTGCTGCAACTAACGCATTCGCTGAAGACGCAGAGAAAAAAACGTGGGAAGTAACAAGCGAGCTAGGTGCTATTGTCACTAGTGGTAACACTGAAACTACAACGTTAAAAGGCGGTTTAAAGGTATTACATCACCTAGAAAACTGGAATAACGAGTACAAAATCGACGGCATCTATAAAGAAGATGAAGTAGAAGATGACAACGGCGATAAAGACAAGCAGCGTACGAACGAAAAGTACTCTGCATCTGCGCAAGGTAATTACAAATTAAATGAAAAGAATTCTCATTTATTCATTTATGGTTCACACGTTTCAGACTACTTTGGCGCGTATAGAACTGAATCTGTAATTTCTGCTGGTTACGGCTTACGTTTAATTGACCAACCAGATATGTGGTTAAATGCAGAGTTTGGTCCGGGTTACAAATTTTTTGAATACTCTGACGACAGCACGCAAGTTGATGACGACGGTAACCTACTAGCAGGCGAAAGCGACAGTGAAGTAATTGCTTTGGGTAAACTTGATTACAACTGGCAGATTTCAGATAGCGCACGTTTTACTCAGCTTGTGTCAGTTGAGTACGGTGATTCAAACACCAAAACGCGTTCAGAAACTGCATTGCTAGCAAAAATAAATGGCTCGCTGCAAATGAAAGTCGCTTTTAATGTTACCAACAACTCAGATGTTGCTGATGACGAAGAAAGCACAGATACAGAGACGTCATTAACGTTAGTATATAGTTTTTAAAAACACCAAACTTTAATAATGGGTGAGCTTTGCTTACCCATTTTTTTTACCTAAAAAATGGTGTAGTATGCCGCGGCTATCTTTATTTTTAGGAAGGGAACTTTGTGAAGTTAACTAGATTATTTTCAGTGTTATTATTAATCAGCGTATTGCTACCTTTTTTGGCTTTAAGCGCAGAGCAAAGTGTTAAACCTACTGAACAGCAATTAGAGCAGTTTAAAAAGCTACCTGAGTCGCAGCAAAAAGCCCTGGCTAAAAAATATGGTATTGACTTAGATGCTCTAAAAGAGAATACAAACTCAAACTTTGAAAATGAACTACCAACACAGTCTGTTTTACCTAGGAATGCTAGCAGTGACGATGAGGAATTTAAAACAGATGAAGAGAAATATAAACCTGAAATAGATGAACCCAAGCCATTTGGTTATGAGCTTTTTTCTGGTGAACCAACCACTTTTACGCCGTCAGAAAACGCTTTAGTTCCTAATGATTACATTGTAGGAACAGGTGATACTTTTACAGTGAATCTCTACGGAACAGACACTTCTAGTGAAGAAGTGGAGATAGACCGAGAGGGTCGTTTAATAATCGGTAAGCTCGAACCTGTTACAGTTGCTGGCATGCAATACAGTGAAGTTGTTAAGCTAATAAAAGCGAAGGTAGAAAAGGAAATGATTGGTGTTCAATCTTTCGTTTCCATGGGGAAAGCTAGAAGTATCCGAATCATGGTTTTAGGTGAAGCTCATTTACCTGGTGCTTACACTGTTCCTGCGTTGTCATCAATAACACATGCCTTATTTGTTAGTGGTGGTATTTCGGAAATAGGCTCGTTACGTAATATTCAGCTTAAACGGGCCGGCAAAACAATTCAATCCTTAGATTTATATGATTTACTTATTAGAGGGGATAGCTCTGCTGATCTGATTTTAAAACCAGGGGATGTTGTTTTTATACCTCCAGTAGGCAAGCAAGTAACCGTACAAGGGGAAGTCCGTAGAGCCGCAGTTTTTGAGCTTAAAGAAAGAGAGAGCGCGAAAGACTTAATTGAGATGGCTGGAGGTTTCAAAGGTTCTGCATATCCACAGAAAACGATTGTTGAACGTTATACCGGTAACAGCTTTAAAACCATTTTGCAGATTGATTTAACGAAACCTAACGTAAATTATATTGCTAAAAATGGAGATAAACTTAAAGTTCCTTCATCTAGCGAAGAGTTAAATGATGCGGTCACATTAATTGGTGCTGTGACTTATCCAGGCAATTATGCATGGAAGCAAGGCGATACGGTTAGCAATTTATTTTCTTCGATTAAAAGTGATTTGTTACCTGTAGCTGATTATGAATACGCAATCTTAGTCAGAGAGACAAATTTAAAAGGTGATATTGAAGTACATCAATTTTCTCCAGTAAAAGCTTCAACCCACCTAAAGGGTGAAGACATTGAGCTTCAAGCTCGCGATAAAGTTATTATATTTAGCCGTTTTCAATCAAAAGAAGAAGAGGAAATCGCTCTTAATACACTCGCTTTAACAGAAGAGCAAATACAGCTTCGTGAAAGAATGAAAATGTGGACTGAGTATGAAAAGCAAAAGTTCTATGAGTTCATTGATCTCGATGGAAAGCTAGATAAAGAATTAGCTGAGCAGGTTGAAAAAGAGTTAGAAGAAAAAAATAAAAAGTTATCGCCAATTGCCGAAATACTAAAACAAAATACTGAACTAAAAGAAGATGAACTCTCCTATTTTGGCAGACAGCGACTATTGAAACCTATTCTTGCAAAGCTTAATCAACAAGCTGGTAATAAAAGTACTCTAAAAGTATATGCAATTCGTGGGGAAGTATATCATCCCGGGCTTTATCCTCTCCCAGTAAACGCAAATATTAATAAAGCTATTACTTCGGCTGGTGGGTTGAAAGAATCTGCTTATATAGAGAGTGCAGAGATTACTAGGTTTACTCCGGAAAATAGCGGCATGTTAGATCATATTAGTTTGGACCTTAGTAAAGCTAATAGCGACTCAATTAGCAAAAATTTTCAAATCGAAAGTAAAGATTCTATTAATATATATCCAATACCAAACTGGCAAAAAGAATTAAAAGTTAGCCTGTATGGAGAGGTAAAATTCCCAGGTGAATACGACATTCGTAAAGGAGAAAGTTTACGTGAGGTAATAGAACGTGCCGGCGGGTTTACTCAATACTCGGATTCAAAAGCAGCTGTCTTTACACGAGAAAATCTTCGTGTCCAGCAGCAACAACAGTTAGATAAATTATCTGAAGACCTACGTCGAGATATTGCATCAAAAAGCTTTAATAATTCAATCACAGATTCTTCATTAAGCTATGAAGATATGAATAGCCTGATTAATGACCTAGCAAAAGTTAAAGCTGTTGGTCGTTTAGTTATTGATTTACCTGCTATTGTCAATGGTAATATAGATATCCCACTTGAAAATAACGATATGTTGTATATTCCTAGTAAACAAAATAGTGTCAATGTAGTGGGTGAAGTGAACTTTTCAAGTTCTCATATCTATGATGAGTCATTATCTTATGAAGACTATATCGAGCGAAGTGGAGGTATAAAGCAACGAGCTGATGAAGATCGTATCTATATTATAAAAGCTAGCGGTCTAGTCAAAATTCCTAATAACAGCTCTTGGTTCGCTGCCGAACATGCCGACTTATTAGAGCCTGGAGATACAATTGTTGTTCCTTTAAATACAGAGCATGTTGATAACTTAACCCTATGGAGTACTGCAACGCAAATATTATATCAAATGGGTATAGCTGTTGCTGCGGTTGGTTCACTATAATGAAATCTATTTTAATAAATAAAGTGAAACTTTTAATACAAAGTTTCCAGAAGCTAGTATTACCTTTATGTGCAAAAAGTGCATTTACGTCTAGTTTATATTTTACTTTTTTCTCAAGGGATTTTTACTATGAGCATAAAGCAATCTTACAAGCTAAATTAGCTTACAAAAATAATAATGGTATACATGGTAAAAGTAGCGCATTACTAAGGCGTAATATACATCGTCTTGAGAAAGGATTAATAATGCGCCCTAGAAGAGATGTTTTTGCCTTAGACTATTTATTGGAAACGATCCAAGTTTATAAAAGCACTAACCAAGTTGGTGGTTTCAGTAAAGTAGAATTAGACTGGGCTAACTCAGTGCTGAATGAATATTTTTCTGTTGTTGATTGTACTCATCCTAAAATATCATATGCATATAATATCTACTCTCAAATAGAAAATTCTATGAGTGCAGATCAAGAGGTTAAGCTTCCATATGTGCAAGCTAATAAGGCCACTCACGATATCAATTACCAACAGTTAATGAAGTTATGCTCATCTAGAAGATCAACTCGTTGGTATAAAAATAAAAGCGTTGAGAATGAAAAAATTCATCAAGCAGCAGCAATTGCTCTTCAGGCACCCAGCGCTTGTAATAGGCAACCGTATGAGTTTTACACCATTCAAAGTCAGCCGCTGTTATCTAAATTAGTAGATTTACCGGGTGGAACCGCAGGTTTTTCAAGTAACATACCATGTTTAATAGCAGTTGTTGGAGACTTATCATATTATCCCGAGGCTCGTGATCGACATGTAATTTATATCGATGGAGCACTCGCTAGTATGCAGTTTATGCTTGCAATCGAAACACTAGGTTTAGCAAGCTGTCCGATTAATTGGCCTGAATTGCACACACTCGATCGTAAGGTGAGTCAGTTATTAGGACTACCACAATATAAACGTGTAGTAATGTTTATGTCAGTTGGCTACCCTGATGAAACTGGTTATATAGCCTACTCAGAAAAAAAACCTTCTGAGAATATAGTTATAGGGTTATAGCGTTATTCAAATATAAAATTATTGCTAGATAGAATAGTTTAAATCAATGGAGTATGTAATGAAAAAAAATAAGGGATTTAGCTTGATGGAGCTAATGATTGTACTAATTATCTTAGGTTTATTAGGTTCGTTGATAGCACCTAAACTATTTTCCAAGGTTAGTTCGTCTAAAATTAAAACAGCAATTGCCCAAATGCAAATGTTTGAAACTGCAATAGATACTTACCGTTTAGATATGGGGACAGTGCCACCTACACTCGATGCGCTTAGAAAAAGCGATGAACCAAATTGGGACGGTCCTTATTTACCTAAAGATATTCCTCTAGATCCTTGGGGCAATAGTTACGTTTACAAAGCGCCAGGAGATAATGATTCACTTTATACCATTATGAGCTATGGTCTGGGTGGTGAGCCAGGTGGTACAGATGAAAGTGCGGATATCGTCCACAAATGATAGATTTGGCGCAACTATTAACATCTCAGTTTAAGATAACACAAGCTGACTTGGATAAGGCGAAATCCTACCAGAATCGATATGACGGTAGGTTAGAGCAAATTTTGGTAAATATGGGTTGCTTAACTGAAGAGGATTTAGCACCACTATATAGCCAGCTTTTAGGGTATCCCCTGTTCGTACCTGATAAATACCCTGGCTGGCAACTACCTGACTTCACTGAGCTTTCTACATTGCAAGAGTTCAAAGCATTGGATTGTTTACTTATAGGTGAAGTTGACGGTGTTTGGTTGCTAGCATGTAAAGACCCTTTATCTTTAAATTTAGCGCAATACCTTCAACGATATGATACTAACTTTGAAATATTTGTCGCTACAGAGTCACAATTACAGACCTACTTCTATGAAATTCAGAGTCATACAGAATCAAATATAGATGATGATGAGCTTACCGGAGACGAGGAAGCTAGATTAAGAGAGCTAGCCTCAGAAGCGCCGACTGTAAATTTACTTAATTCTTTAATTACTAAAGCATTAGCTCGTGGTGCGTCTGATATGCACCTAGAGCCACATAAGGGGCACTTTAGGGTACGTTATCGAATAGATGGAGTTTTGCATGAGGTAGATAAGTTAGCTCCCAAAATGCAATTGCCAATAACCACGCGATTAAAAATACTATCAGGGATGGATATAGCTGAAAAGCGGCGTCCACAAGACGGTAAAATAGAAATGCGGATAGCAAACCAAGAGCTTGATATACGTGTTTCGGCACTTCCCTTAAATGATGGAGAAAGTATTGTTCTGCGTTTCCTACTCAAAGAATCAATACGCTATGATATGTCGGTTTTAGGACTATCTAATGACACACAGCATTTAATACAAGAAGATTTAAAAAAAACCACAGGGGTGATTTTACTTACAGGACCAACTGGTTCAGGTAAAACAACAACGTTATATACTTTTTTAAATGAACTAAATCGCCCAAATGTAAAGATCATTACCTTAGAAGACCCTGTAGAATACCAACTAGAGGGAGTAAACCAAGTTCAAGTAAATAATGAGATTGGATTTAACTTCGCGGCAGGTTTGCGTTCAATAGTACGCCAAGACCCAGACATAATAATGGTGGGTGAAATTCGTGACGCTGAAACAGCACGTATAGCTCTTCAGTCAGCTCTTACAGGTCACCTTGTATTTAGTACAGTACATACGAATGATGCGGCTAGTGCATATACTCGATTATTAGATTTAGGTGTAGAAGAGTTTTTGTTAAATGCAGCGTTAGTGTCGGTAGTTGCTCAGCGTCTAGCCCGAAGGTTATGTCAGCACTGTGCTACTCCTCTTGAGGGAGCTCAAATGCTATTTGATAAGTACCCTATAGAGGAAGTTGCACTTAATGCAGGTATTGAGATAAATATTAAACAACCAGTAGGTTGTGAACAGTGCAATCACACTGGCTTTAAGGGCCGAATAGCAATAAATGAATATCTAAGTTGTGATGATACAATAAAGCAAATACCTAAAAACGATCAATTTATAAGTAAAGCCAAAGAACATAACCAGAAATTAAAGCGTCGTAATTTGATGCAAGATGGTTTGTATAAAGTTATAACCGGCGTTACAACGATAGATGAAGTTCTCAGAGTAGCAGGCTAATGGAATTTGAATACAAAGCTATAGATAGTCAAGGGGCAAGGCACCAAGGGGCTATTTCTGCTAATAGTAAATCTGATGCTTATTCAAAGCTTCTAGAACAGGGGTTAAATGCTTTATCTATAAATGCGATAGCAAAAGAAAGCAGTTTAGCTAGTTTATTTGGGCAAAAGGTCACACTGGATCAGCTAGAGTTTTTTACCAGCGAGCTATCACTATTATTAGAAAGTGGAATAAGAGTAGACCGTGGTATAGATATTATTAAACAGGCCAATGCTCACCCTGCTTTGAGTCGTTTACTCAGTCAAATCTCGTCAGCACTTAAAAAAGGTGCTTCATTGAGTGATGCATTTTCAGAGCACGAAGATCTATTTGGGCCTTTATACATCAACTTACTTAAAATAGGTGAAAGTTCAGGGAATTTACCTGAGGTATTGAATAGGTTATCTAATGATTTAAAGTTTCAAAAAGACTTACGCAGTCAGATAAGTACAGCGCTTACATACCCAAGCGTAATATTTTTTGTTTGTATCATGGCTGTGTATTTTGTGCTTACATTCATTGTACCAAAAATGTCAGGTATTTTTACTGACTTAAGCCAAGCACCTTGGTACACGCAAATGATCATTAACGTAAGTAACTTTTTTGTTGATTATCAAGTGATTATTATTTCAGGTGTCATTTCTGTAATAACTGGATTAGCGTATGCTTTGAAGCGCCCGAACGTAAAAAATTGGTTCTATGTTAAGGTTTCTCACTTACCTGGCATCGGTAAAGTTATACTCACGGCAGAAAGAATACGGTTTGCTCAGTCGATGGCTATGATGTTGGAGGCTGGGCTACAACTAGATACGACACTAGAATTGACAGCGAATACTCTCAAACATCCAGAATTAAAACGTGATGCTAGGCTTGCTTTAAAGCAATTGAAGTCTGGTAAGTTATTAAGTGCAGTACTTGCTAAAACAAGAATTTTTCCTGACTTTTTTTTATCCATAATTAAAGTTGGAGAGGAAACTGGACGTTTACCGCGTGTGTTTTCTGAAATAGCCCAGCGCAGTAAAGCTGACCTTGAAAGCGTTATAAAAAAATTAACAACTATGCTAGAACCTATTATGTTGATTTTTATGGGGGGCTTTGTCGGTGGCATAGTGATAACCATGTTAATGAGTATGGTTTCTATAAATGATGTCCCTTTTTAGTAAACAAAAAGGCTTCTCACTAATCGAGTTGATGGTTGTAATGGCCATTGTAGCAACGTTAATGGGACTGACTGGAGCCTTACTAAACAAAAATGTAAACCAACAACAACGATTGGTCGAAATAGAAAAAACTCAGCATATTTTTAAAATGCTGGCTTATAAAGCCTATTATCAAGGGTATCCAATACACGTAAATACACACGATAACGCCTTAACGATTGAAATTAATGGTGTAACAAAAGTCATTAATTTTAAAGAGTTACACTTTCAAAATATTAGTTTTCTGGTTTCTACACGCTCAACAGTGTTTCCTAAATATTTTAAAATAGTCGTAAATGGCAATGAACAAGAGCATGAAATAATTGGAATGTTTAAGCCCTATGAGCAAAGATAAAGGATTTACATTAATAGAAGTGCTTATTGCTGCAATTATTTTATTTTCGGCTTTAGCATTAATAAGTGATATTTTTAAAAGCGCAATGCTTTCATCATCTAAAGCTGTTTCAAACTCGCAATACTACCAAACTTCGACCTCAGCAATTAGTGCCATTAAAGCGAGTCTACGCGAAAAGGTTAACGGCAAAAATATTCAAGTTGCAGAGGGCGCAATGACACTCTTTAATATTAGTTACGAATGGAAAGCGAATCGCACCTCCTTTAAGCGAATTGCCTTCAGCGAGCTTGATGACTATACGCCCGAGCCTCGTTTTTCTATATATGTTGTTCAAGTCACAGCCAAGCAAAGAGATAAACAAAGAAGCTTTTCATTTGAGGTTTCAACATGGTAAATAAAAAGGGACAAAAAGGATTTACACTAATAGAGTTAATGCTTGCAATGACCTTGCTTATGTTAGTGCTGTTTGCTGGTTATTATGGGTATGGCCTATTTACTGATAAGTGGCAAAAGCGAACTCAATTTTATTGGCAGCAAACTCAGCAAACTTTAGCATTTGATGCTATTTCTCGGGTTTTTGAATCCACTTTCCCATATATTGTTAACTCTGATAATAATGAACCAGCACAGTATTTTTCGGGGGACCAAAATCGAGTGATATTTGTTACTACTTCACCTTTATTTACTAAAGAAACGTCTGTTGTAGAGTTTAAAATATTACAAAACGAAAATACATATTCACTTGCCTATAATGAAGCGTCAATGAGAGGTAATTTATTATTAAATCAATCAGATACTATTAGATGGCAGCATCAAATAATACTTCTCGAAAACTTACAAAATATATCATTTGAGTATTATGGCTGGAAAAACCTGCAAGAAGTATTTACCAACATAATTGGCGATGAAGACGAAAGAAAAGGGGCTCCAAGCTTTTATCAACAACATATTATGGAAGAGCGAAGAGTACTGCCAGTGAGCGTATACATTAATATAAAAGCTAAAGAAGGAGAGCAAAGTAGATTTTTAATTTCACTTCCTACGCAAGCTTCCAGTGTTTTAGCCGACTATCTACAAGAAGAAGTCTAATGTTTCTACAGCGCGGGATTGCATTAATACAGGTACTTATTATTGCGATGATATTAAGTATTTTAGGAATCTACATATTACAGTCGAGCAAAGACCAGGTAGCTATTACCGACGCTATCAAAATAGCTTTAGATCAAAGAATTGAAATTGAAAATGCAGAATCAAAAATTCTTCATACTTTACTTAGTGAGTTTAGAATTAAAAACTTACAAAGTGAAAATGAGATTGTTAGACAATGGAATTTTCACAATAAGCCTTTTACGTTAGACAATGTTAGTGTGCAAATCCAAGACTTAAATGGCTTAATTAGTTTAAACGAAGTGAATAAGTCAACCTTAGACGATTTTTTTGTGCAATATGGAGTGGACAAAAATCTAAGCGAACAATTTATAGCCTCATTAACCGATTGGATTGATAAGGACGATAATATAAAATATAACGGTGCAGAGCGCGCCTATTACGAAAAAATGGGACTAACAGGCCCAAGAAATGGATTGTTACAATCTGTTGAAGAAGTTTTTTATATAAAAAACCATGACATACTGCCCGAGGAAGATTGGTATAAGTATTTCACAGTTGCTAATGTTAACGGCTTTAACCCTGCGCATTCTCCTGAGCAAATACTAAAGTCTTTCATTAAAAACGATACAAAGGTAGCTAAACTTATTGAACTGCGTAATAATAAGCAACTTAATGGACATGTATTTTACAATGAAACAGGGATTGATTCAGATGAGTTTTTAAGTTTTCTAACTGGTGATAACCTCAGAATCACCCTCACAGCCAAAAATCAGCAACAAAAAACCACAAAAACCTTTACTGTTAAGCTGAGAGCCCGCTCATTAACTCGTCCAATCGTAATTACGAATGTAGTATGGAATTAGTATGAAAAGTTATAATTTAATTCAACAATTGAAATCTAAGGATTGGCTTAATCACCATGTTGCATACTTCCACGAAACACTTTTTTCATTAACAGATAATAGCTTTTCTGAGATACAGAACACACCAAAAATTATTATAGTAGCTAGGCAGTATTATACAGAGTCATGGCAAACATACCCTTCTATCTCGTTAAAAGAATTGAAAGAGTTATTAAAACTTCAAAATAGCAACAAACAGAATAAAATAACTAAAACAAACTACACAAAAAATGAGCAGCAAGAAGGCTTTGATGTCAAAACTATTGAGTTCAATGAGTTCATATCAACGAGGTTCTCGCAAAGTTTTTTGATCCCCGAAACTGATTTAATAGCACATAGTTACGAGCGCGAAAGTATCGCTATGGAACTAAATACGCCAGCGGGAGTATTATTTTATGCGCAAGCTGAAGGTAAAGCACATAGCACGTATAAAAGAGGTTTAGTTTCCTCACTAGATATTTTCTCTCTCAGTGTAGGTTTATCTGATAATGCCAAAAGGGTTCAATTAGAAAGTAGCCAGTATAGTAAAGCGTTACTGAGCACGTTAAAAAACTACCCTCTATCAAAGCTTAATAAGTTAATCTCTAGCGACTTCACAAAAAGCGTAAACCTAAATATGTTGCACGCGATTTATTGGGCTCCAATGATTACTGCAACACTCTTCATTTTGATTATGAATGGCTACTTTATGTTGCAGCATAATACTTTAGAAGAAAAGCTTAGTGCTAAAAATCAACAAATCTCCACTTTGTTAGCCAAACAAAAGCATATTGATGAAACCAACAGATACGTATCAGATGTATCTAATGAACTCACAAGCGTGCCAAGAGTACTAAGTCACTTTCAAATTGCATATGAGGCAATCAATGCCGGTATGGAAATACAGCAATTTAAAGGCGGCGCTAATGAAATAATGATACGAGGCTTTGCTAATTCTGCGTCAACGGTATTATCTGCAATAAGTGAGTTACCAGAGTTATCGAGTGCGCAATTTAATGGCCCAGTAAGAAAATCAGGAAAAAGAGACTACTTTGTAATGACGTTAAAGTTAGCGACAACCAATGAAAAATGAAATAATAAAATACCAGCATTACTTGTTGCTTATTCTGGCTCTTATAATAACCCAATTTATTTTAGAGCCACTGTGGCAGCATGGGCTTGATACCCAGAGTAAAATTCAGTTAATGGAAAAAAAAGCAGACAAAATTGCAGATTTGCTTTCAGTCAAAGAGCAGATAGATGAACAAGATAAATTAATCTCTTCTAAGTTATTGCAGCTTCAACCATATTTATTTCCTGCAAGTTCGGAATCTGAGTTTAAGCTTTTAGCACAAGGAAAAGTTGAATCAGTATTATCTGATGCAAATTGCAACATTGATAGCATAGGGTGGAAAAGTCGTTCAAAAGTAGAACAAAGCCTAATTCGTTGGACATTAGAGGCAAGGTATAAAGGCAATGCAGAGTGTGCATTAAAAGCTATACGAACATTTGAACACCAAAAACCCGTGATTAATATTTCTGAGTACTCTCTTGGCGGCAGAGAAGTATCTGGTAATAAAAGAAACAATATGGTTATTCAAATAAATTTAGTAATGTGGCAAAACGCAAAAGAGGTTGCATTATGAAGTGGTTTATTGGCTTTTTATGCTTGTTAACGGTATATCTTTTATTCGACGGTCTTTCGCTATCAGCGCATTCTTCTTCTGATAAAAAGCATAAGTATACTTCCCCACAAAGTATTAACCCTGTAAAAGAGCAGGAAATTTTACCTGTTGAAAAAGAATGGTTGGCTTATTTGCAAGAGCAAGAAGAGAAAAAACCGGCCCCAGAAACACAAAATAACAAAGTTCATAAACCACCATATCCAACAATTACTATTGGTGAAAAAAACTATCAGTTACTGGGGATTTTTAAAAAAGATAAACACCCCTTTGTATTATTAAAAGCGGTTAATTCAGAATTAATCGAGTTACAAGAAGGAGCGGCTCTTTCTGAAGGGGTCGTTCTTCAAGCAATAACTGCTTCCGCTATTACCTTATCTCAAGGTGATGAACTAATAAAATTTAAACTTTTTGAACGTAGTGACCATGTCGAATAGATTATTTAAAACAACAATTATACTTCCGTTAATGCTAGGGCTAACTAGCTGTGCATTGTTGGAGCCTAAATCGCATGTTCAGGCCGAGCGTGTCACCGTAAACGCATCTTATCTTGATGAACCACAAGCTAAGGTTCAAGCTGAGGAAGTTAATAAGGCGGAAAATAAACACGAAGGTAATAATGTTGAGTATCTGACGCGTTTATCGGGCACTAAGCAAGGCTTAACTTTAGAATTAGATTTATCTGACAGCATAAAGAGTAATAAAACTTTTCAAGTATCCGTTAATGCTTTACCACTTAATGATTTTATTCATTATATCTTTGGTGAGCTGCTAGACGTTTCATATCTACTTGAAGCGAGTGTTAAAGCTAATGCTACACCTGTGACTTTAGACTTAAAGCAAGAAATACCTGCCAAAGAGTTATTTTTACTCGCACAGCAAATACTTTCTCAGAATAATATCAATATTGTAAAAAATGATCGTATTTTCTTTTTGCATACTAATAACGCAAATACTAAAACGGATAAAGCATTTGGTTTTGGTAGAACAGAAGACTCTGTACCTAATGTGTCAGGTGAAATTGTCCAACTTGTTCCTATCCTTTATGATATGAAGGCAGGCTTACGAAGTATCATAAATCAACTAGTTGACGCAAAAACAAACTATGATGCATCCCAAGGCTTACTAACTATAGTTGGTTTGCGCGAACAAGTTATTCGATCTTTATCATTGATTGGTTTACTCGACAGCCCATTTATGTATAACAAATCAAGCGCGCTTCTTAGCTTTGAATACATAAATTCAGAAACGTTTACCGAAAAAGTATCAGAAATACTTGCCCAAGAAGGTATTAGTGTTTCTAAAGGTGGGTTACGCTCAACCAATGTTAAATTTGTACCACTAGAACATTTAGGTAAAGTGGTTGTGTTTGCTAGTAGCGATGAAGTTATTGACCGAGTTACATTTTGGTTAAAGCAACTAGATAAACCTGTTGCAGGGGCAGAGCAAAGTTTTTATATTTACAATCCGCGCTATGCCAGAGCATCAGATTTAGGTGAGAGCTTAGCACCTTTGCTAGGGGGGAGTACCTCAAGCTCACCTAGAGTCTCATCTACTAACTCAGAAACATCTAGCGCGAGTACTGTTAATAGTAATAGAGGCGAAGCCAATAGCGTTCAAACAATAGAAGGCGATAATGTTCGCCTAGTGGTTGATAGCAGAGCTAACGCCCTTATTTTTTACTCCACGGGGCAGCACTTTCAAGAGTTACAGCCAATCATTCGTCAGCTCGATATTATGCCTAAACAAGTAATGATGGAGGTCGTTATTGCTGAGGTAAAACTGACTGGCGCTTTCTCTAAAGGTGTTCAATTTGCTATTGAGAGCGGAAAAGCGTCTAGTCGTACAGAAAGCTTTAGCTTTGACGGTGAAGAAGGCTTTAACTACTCAATTGTAGGCTTGCCGGGGAATATTAGCGTAAATCTTTCACAAACTGATGGTCTTGTTAATGTGTTATCTCGCCCTACATTACTTGTGCGTGATGGTGTGGCTGCAAATATAAGTGTGGGTGATGATATACCTACGGTTGGCAGCACGACAACGGACCCAATAAGCGGTGATCGTCAAACCACGGAAGTAACTTATAGAAAAACAGGTGTTGATCTAACGGTAACACCGACTATAAATGCGCAAGGCACGGTTATTATGTCTATTTCACAAAATATTTCTAATGTTTCAACAGATGGCTCAGGCGTTGCTGGCAATCCATCAATTTTTGAACGAACATTAAGTACAGAGGTTGTAGCCGGGAATGGGCAAACTGTTATGTTGGGTGGACTTATCAGCGAAAATAAATCTAACGGTGCGTCGTCAGTACCATTTTTTGGTGATTTACCATTGTTTGGGCATTTGTTTAGATCAGATACAAGTAGCTCAGACAAAACTGAATTAGTAATTTTAGTAACGCCTAAAATTGTCCAAAATAGCGAAGATTGGGAGCGTGTTAAAGGGAGTTTTCTTAAAGGTTTAGAAAATATTTCTTTTTAACTTTTTACTACCTCAATTTTAGTGAGTATTGGGCTTTTAGCTTTTAAATTAAAAACTACACATTTAAGTGTATATTCGATAGGCGAATATGCACTTATTTATAGTGTAAGTGAAAAGAATTCTGTAATGAAATAGTCACAAGGCGTTGGTTTAATATAAACGAGCAGCTGCTAGGCTATTTGTACAGTTTAAATAAGGGTTTAATACATATATTTGCTGCTTTATTTTTGTAAGTAAGCGGTTAATGTTATGTATTAATTTTAATCATAAAATATTCACTATATTAGGTAATTTACTTGACATAACCTGAATAAGCCCTTAAATTTGCATTGATCTGGCAACCTGCTGTCAGAACAATAAAATCTCGATGTATTGCAAACTTTGTTATACATCTGTTTCATGGAACTATGGAGAACGGAAACAAAATGAAATTATTCAAAAAAGCACTTTTGGCAACAGCTATCATGGGTACAATGGGTGCACAAGCTGCAACTATTTCTAGCGAAGCATTAAACCTTTCAAAAGAAGGTGCTGCACTAGGCGTTGCACCTACAGAACAAACTGTAGTGTTTGATGTTGTTGTAGATAAAGATCATCCATCAGCATCTGTAATCACTATTAACTTCGACAAAAACGTTGATGTTAACGGTTTAATAGGTGGTGATGTAACTCAAACAGTTGGTGGCGGTACAGCTTATGCTGGTGACGTAGCGTTTAACTACGGTACTGGTAGCTTCACATTCGATGACGTAAAAGTTTTTGATCGTGACCAAACTAAAGGCGAAACTGATGCAATTAGCTTTAAAGTTAACCTTGGTAACCCTTTAACTGCTAACTCGGCTTTCCGTGTAACTCTAGGTCAGCACGATCTTGGTGTTGAGCCAGATAATTCAGATGATGGTGCAGATAAAGTACTTATCGCTGGTGTATCTAACATCAACTACATCTCGCATAAGCCAGACGACTCAGTAATCGAAACTGGTGTTGGCGAGCTTGCTAAAGAAGTTTCTCAGTTTAGCTTTAAAATTGATGAAAAATTAGACGGTGTTATTAGCCGTACTGACCAATCTGACTGGTCAGAAACTAACTTTACTTCAATTGAATCTGATGAGCTAGAGTACACTCTTACTAATGACGAGACTATGGGTCTAGCACTTTTAGGTGCAGATCTAAAAGTAGTATTTAGTGGTAACTTTGACGGCGTCGAAGATTTTTCTGGTGTATCTCGTAGTGCTATCGACTTCGTAAGCGATGCAGCACCAGGCAGAACTTTAGGTGCTTTATCGCCGCTTGTAACTAACGATGCAGGTAAAACAATTGCTGTAGATATGCGTTATGCTACAGCTGCAGGTGCTGAAGGTACTAAGCTTGCTGCTGATGAGCAATTAGTATTTACTAATGAAGATGATGCAACTACTCCTGACACTGATGAAGCTGCAGAAATCCCAGTAACTGGTGATGTTAAAGCAACTGTTACACTTTACAACGCTGATAACAACTTAAAAGCTATCCCAACTGGTGGTTACCCACTATACAACGATGTTGATGCAGGTAAATGGACTATTGACGCAACTATCGTAAACGTTCCATACATGCCAATTAATGCACCTAGCACTAACTCATTCATCCACTTCGCAAACGAAATCGATCGTGAAGTTGATGTTATCGTAACTGCTATCGATAACAACGGTGTTGAGTACGGCCCAATGGACTTAGGCTTCAACCTTCGCCCAGACACTGTTGAAAAACTATCTATGAAGTACATGGATGAGTTATTTGGTCTTGGTGGTCAATCTACTAAGTTAAGCCTTACATTCAACCTTGATGCATTCAAAAATGATGTTGGCGTATACGCAGTTAGCCAAAACGACCAAGGTCGTACTGAAGTATCTAGCTCACAACAAAAATAATATTGCTTAGTCAATATGTTAAAAACCCGGCTTAGGCCGGGTTTTTTGTCTTTCGTATTTGTGTTTAAAAGGTGAAACCATGAAATTAAAAACAAGTTTATTATTATGTGCGCTAGCATTTGCAAACTTGAATGCTGCTTATGCACAAGCGTCAAATGCAAAAGTATTATCAGCAAGTAGCAGCGATAATAGCTGCAAATTTGATGTGAGTTTTAATACAGACCCGCAAGTAAAAGAACAAACCATGAATGTTTCTCAAGGCGTTGAGCTAAAGCTTAAGCAATATATTGCTGTACGTACACACAGAGGCGCCAACATTGCGAGTAATGTGATATGCCAACATTTGGTAGGTCAGCAGTACACAGGCTCACAAGAAGAATGGAAAGGTTTTATTAATACTGCAGTACAAGGCATGATGCAGCATGGCTTTAAAGACTTAAAATTTACTAAAGTAGGCACTGATGATGCTGCCTATAAGGGTCAATACCCCAATTTTGAGTATACCTTTACAGGTGATATAGGTGGAAATAAGCAAATTATTCATAACCTAGCAGTACTTGATAAAAAAAATAATCAAGTAATCACTTTTTCAGTGAGCGGAAATGAAAAAGTAGAAAGTGAGATTAAATCTGATTACCAGCAACTTATTAATTCATTTAGCCTTTAGTTTTTACTGCCTTATATAGCAAGTAATACCAATCGTAATAATACTTAACCTGAACTCTGGCTACGAGGTTTTTTAGCATATTTTATTTAGCCTATTGCAAGTAAATTCAACGCAGTTAGCACTTGAAATAGCTGCTAGAGATAGATTTATTATCCAGAGTTCAGGTTATTTAATCATTTTTTTGAGCTAAACGCGTCGCTACCTGCGTTATTAAATTCTCATTTACGACTGCATGGATACAGAAGGCAGAACAATGCAGTAGCAATTGCCGAGAACAATTAAATAGCAACTTTTTTGCCTAGGGCGTGTTGAACTATGATGGTTGCATTTACAGTGTTGTGTTTGGTTTATGAACAGCGTGGAGTCTATGTAGTATGGTTATTCCCCATAAATGGGCGATAACGCAGCATAAATGCCAAACATGCGCAGCCCTCTAGGTTCTTTCTAGGAACGATTAGTTCTTTGCTGCCTACATGGACGTAAGTATGGACTTCCCAGCTTTCACTAGACAGTTTCTAACTCAGAAAAATACGCTTCCTCAAACTTAGCTGGTGAAACACCGCCTGTGTGTGAATGGCGTTTTTTTGGATTGTAGAACATTTCTATAAAATTGAATATCTCAGCTTTCGCATCTTCCCTTGTCGAATATATCTTACGCTTAACTATTCGCTTTTTAATCGTCGCAAAAAAGCTTTCAGCAACTGCATTATCGTGACAATTCCCAGCTCGACTCATTGAGGGTACAAGGTTATGTTCTTTCATAAAGGCTAAGTAATCAGCGCTACCATACTGGCTTCCTTGATCACTATGTACCATTACGTCAGCTTTGGGTTGGCGCTGATAAACTGCCATGAGCAATGCTTTAATTACTAAGTGCTTGTCCATGTTTTTATCCATCGACCAGCCTACGATGCGCCTAGAGAATAAATCCATGACAGTTGCTACATACAAGAAGCCTTCATAGATTCTCACATAAGTAATATCACTTACCCAAGTTTGATTCGGCGCAGGAGGATTAAACTGACGAGCTAGCAAGTTATCTGCAATGCGCGATGTTTTACCGCCTTTAATATGGCGACGTTTATAACCTATTTGCGCTTTGAGTTTATGTTGGCGCATGATCTTAGCTACGCGATTAACACTACATTGCTCACCAGCTTCACGTAAATCTGCGTGTATCCAAGGACTACCGTAAGTGCCACCACTGGCAACGTAAAACTCTCTAATAAGCTTAAGCAAACGATTATCTTCGATTGCTCTGTCACTCAATGGCTTCTTTAACCACGCATAAAAGCCACTGCGGTGTAGCTTAAATAGTTTACACATCGCAACAATAGAAAACTCATTTTGATGCTCACGAATAGAAGCGTACTTTACTCGGGGTTGCTGGCAAAGTACCTTGCGGCCTTTTTTAGAATGTCGCGTTCCTCCGTGACACGTTTTAGCTCGGCCTCAAGTTTGGCGATCCTTAGTTGTTCATCTGATGATTTGGTTTGTTTGGGTTTCTCTGATAACTGGCTTCGCCAGTGATATAACGTTTTGGTACAAATATCTAATCGTTCTGATACTTCAGCAACTGAATAACCACGTTCAGTTATTTGTTTAACTGCTTCTATTTTAAATTCTTGGGTATACCGTTTGCCTTTGCTCATAAAACACCTCTAATTAGAAGTTACAATGTAACTCATTGGGTGTCTAGCAAACTATGGGAAGTCCAGTAAGGGGCGTGAGCAGGACGCGGAAGCTTTGCTCGGTTTTTACTTATTCTTACAAGGATGTAAGTCATTAGAATAACGCAGGAGCAGTTATCGAGCCCACTAGGTTACAAACCTCGCGGCGCGATTTAATTGCCCTAGATTGAATGAATTTTAATCTACAAAGGCCAGCGTGCCCTAATTATCAACACGCTTTTCCAACCTCAAAATAGATCACTCAATTAAGCGGATTGGTATAAATTAGGAAATTGGCGTTGCTCAAATCATTAAGTAACGCCTTAGTTTATAGTATATAAAGGTGGAAAGTTTAACCTGCTGATTTTAATTGATTATTTTAGGATGGATATAGGTTTTAGCTACAAAGTTAGAACCTTCAACTGTTAAATGCCCATAGTCAAATGCCATCAATGTATCATCGATTTTAGCTCTACAGTTAAGTTTGCTCTCTCGGTAAGAGCATAAGTTCTTTAGCATATCTATGTAGATAAAATTCTTGTTTTGCGCATGGAGCTCATTTAAATAAGCGTTACTCTTTAAAATTCTCTTATCAAAGTTAGGGTCTGAAATAAAGACTTCACCCTTATGCCTTTGTAAATAAATGGCAGGTAATGAAGGCTTCCATTGCGGTAAAGGGCCTATTATTACAACTTTTAATACACCCATTGAATGTAGCTGTTTAATTGTATTTTCCCAATCGTTTTTTTCGTGCCAACCTCGTTGACCCAATACTACAATCTCAGGTTTATTATCTAAAACAACCTGATATGCTAAATCGTTAGAGTAATCACAACCAACATCATGGCGGTCAAAGCCATTCTTACGATGCACAAAAGAAGGAGCGCAACCTGAGGAGGTTAATAGGTTGAAGGGCATACTATCCCCAAGAGATTTCCTTAAACCGGTTGAAATTGATCCTATATGTGAATCTCCCCACAGAAAAATACCCCCTTGCTCTGAGCTGATACAATCATTTCCAACTTTGGGCTTTTTAGTCTTAAGAATCCGGTATGAAGCATTACATTTTAAAAATAAACCGGAGGGATCCATTTCATAATTTTTGTAGGTTTCTATAAACTGATTGTCTGTACCTTGAGATTTTGCTCGCATGTCAAAGTTACCGTCATAAACATTCACGGTTAAAGCTGAGGCTAAGGCAGTTAATAGTAATACAGCAGTGGTGTAGCCAGATATTTTCTTTTCTATTAATTTATAAGAGATCATACCTAACAAAATTGATAACAGTATCAATAAAAGAATATTTTTGGTGTTATCAATTAAATAGCCATTCATAAAGACCACTAAAGGCCAATGCCATAAATAAATAGAGTAAGACCATGTACCTAGTTTTTGAAATACAGCGTTATTCATTAATCGGCTATCATCACGATGAGCAATAATAATAAAAAACGTCCCAAGGGCAGGGAACAATGCCAAGTAGCCGGGCCAAATACTTTCTTTTGAAACCAAAACGTAACTGCTGATCACCAACAATAAACCAAAATATTCTAGTAGTTTCTTGCGCTCAACCTTTATTTGCAAAGGGTATAGAAAAGCTAACCCACCGAGCATCATTTCCCACGCTCTTGCTGGCAATAAATAATAAGCAGCAGTAGGCCATTTGTTAGATGCAATAATGCATAAAATAAAGCTTAAAACCGTAGCAACTAAAATACTTGCTTTCATTACTTTTACAGGCATGAATTTTTTCATTGCAACTAATACTAAGGGGTAAAGTATATAAAATTGCCATTCGACAGAGAGTGACCACGAATGTAATAGCCACTTTTCATGGGATACAGCGTCAAAGTAACCAGACTCTTTCCAATAGGTTATATTTGAAAAAAAGCCTAACGAAGAAATTATATGTTTAGAAATAGTGGAAAAAGAATAGTTAAGCTCAAAAAACCAAGCAAAAATTAATAGCGCTATACATAGCACGGCCAACGGTGGAATTATTCTATTTGCACGGGCTTTATAAAACTTAATAATAGAAAAAGTTTGCTGCTCTATTCCTTTAAATATTATAGCGGTCATTAAAAAACCAGAAATAACAAAAAAGACATCAACACCGGCAAACCCGCCAGACATCCAAGATTCATTAAAATGGTACAAAACAACGGCGATAACAGCTAAAGCCCTAAGTCCATTTATATCTTTCCTAAACTGCAAAACAACCACCTTTATCTAATTTGAAGAAGCCAGATTATACAAGCTAACGATTTGGCAATAACATTAAATTGCCTTATAAATATTTTAAAACAATAATATACGAAGTATGTAACAGGTATTTATAGGGTTTTCTTTGCACAACTAACGACCTTAAATCAATAGCATTACTACACAACTAATACAGAAATAAAATAGTAGAACATGCGATGATCTTACTTAAGGGTTATTTGTACTTATCTTCTGCGCGTAAATAATTTTGCGTATCAAAACGACACAAATGCTCGATTTTTTGTTTTATTTTTGGCTCATTAAAATACGTTTGCAGGGTGCTTTTTACTTCCTGTTTTTTCTCATCTAAAAAGCTATCTGTTGTATTGTGATTGCCAATCAGAATCTCTTTTTTAGAGATTGTTTTAACTTGTTCACTAAACCCATTTAAATCATCTAAAAAGCCTACAACTTTAAATTTCTCTAGATTATTTAAAAACTCTGTTTGCATGTAAGTCGCATCAGTTTCATCTTCAGCAAAGCGCCCTGTAATACACATACTCATTACATTAGCCATTTGCCAACCTCTACGATGCTCTAAAATTCTATCTACTTCGCCAATTAGATTGTCAGAGTTAATATTATTAGGGGCCATTAAAGGAAGTGGGTTGGTTAACTTATTATATATATAGTTAGATATGAATCTTGATATAGGCTCTCTTAGAACCGTAACAAAATTCTTTTGTTGCCCGTATTGCTCAAGTAAATATTTATTACTGCATACGTGGCCGCTTATATATTGCCAATCTTGGGATAGGTAATAGGCTAGCAGCCCACTTAACTGTTTCGCGTGATGATCGCTAAATTTAGCAATACTATCTAAATCATTAACCTTTTGATTGAAAGTAGCTAAGCTCATTTCAATTGCACCTTCGCGGCTGAATCTTGGCTGTCCCGCTTTTGCAAACTGCTCGCGCATTGCTAAATCAATTGATATTCCTCCCGACTTAGGTATGTGTATAAATACAAAGCCAGATTGATCTTGTGTTGATTTTCCTATGCGGTGTAATTTAACGTCATAGCCCAATTGATTAATAAGGAGTTTAATATTTTTCTTTAAATTTGAGGTCATTTTTTATTCGCGAGTAGTTGGTTTATTAATGATTTAATAATTAAAGGCGAGTTTAACATAGACTGATGCAAAATTAGGGTGTAGTCCCTCGTTTTCGGCTGAAAAAATAAAAAACCATAACTCGCCACCATATAAGATATGACGGTAGCCCATGCAGCTCCAACACCTGCATAATGAGGTATTAACAGAGCATTTAAGGCTATGTTTACAATAGCCCCTGATAAGCTCGACACTAAGCTATATTTGTAAAGTTTTTCAATAATGAGCCATTTAGATAATATAGCCCTTTGGAATATAAATACACTAGCAAATATATGAATACTTAGTATTTGTGCACTTGATTGATAATCACTCCCATATATTAGCTTAATTAATGTTGGCGCAATAAAATACGTTGATATGCTCAATATTAATGCACATAAAACTAAGATGGTTATTAGGTTTTTCAATAGTTTTAGGTACTTAGGGTAACTATTAAATCTATATTTACTTAGTTGTGCTGTAAAAGCATTAGCAATTAATACTGGAAACACATACCAAACTTCAGACAGTTTAGCTGCGGCTGCATAATAAGCTACAGATTGAGTATCAACAAGATTAGCTAACATTATTTGATCGATTTTTAAATATATTGTTGCAGCTATACCTGAAAATAATAACCACTTTCCTTTTTGTGCTAATGCAATATAACTAAGTTTACTAGTAGGTCGCTTAATGAAATGGTGATGTTTACCAAGTAAATATATTAATACATAACTAAGACCAATAAGTGCATACTCTAACCCTTGTAATAGGATTAATAAGCTTAGAGGCGCACTATTTAAAATTGCAGCACATTTAAAAGCGTTTAATATTAAAAGTAGGAATAGTCTCACTTTTAGTAATATACCAACCTGCTCCCTCCCTAAAAAATAAAACTCAACAACATAAAACACTGTAAAACTTTGTAATACTATGAGCATCAAAATGTTAGTTGAATTATCTCCATCGAGAAAAAGTACTAAAAAAATGGCTAGAATTATTGATAACCCAGCTCCAAAAAAACGAACAATTAAAGCACTTTTTAGGTAGTAATGAGCGTTTGTTGGGTTTTTAGATATGTATTTAGTGACAACATTATTTAACCCCATAATACTCAGGGGTAAAAATAGTCCCGCAACTGAAAGAATATAAGAAAATTGCCCAAAAGTTTCAGGGCCAGCGTAGCGCGCTAATAGCACACTGTTAAAAAAGCTTAAAAAAAGTAAAATACACTTTTCTATGATTAACAATAGACTGTTTTTTATACCAGAAGAGGTAGGCATGGTTTCTCATGACGTAAAATTTCAAAGCGGCTAACTATAACCTATAAAAAAAACACTGTAAAAGGTTGTAAGGAGCATTCCAGCTGTATAAGATCCGCTGTCGGATTTAAATATGTGTGCTAGAGGAAGGGTAATGTTGATTGAAATTAAAGGTGTTCAGTTTGTAAATAAAGGCGCAGAGCTTATGCTATATGCTATTTTACAACAGTTAAAAGAACAATTGCCTGATGCAGAAATATGCTTAGCCCACAATGCAAACTCTCCTTATACTAAAAGGGCTGAAATAGGTGCATTTCAAAAAGTTGGTTTATTGAAAAATATTGTAGATTTAAACCGTGTTTTTTATTTTGTACCAAAAAAAATACGCCAGTATTTTAAGAATAGATTTGGCATAGTTACTGAAGCCGATATTGATGTGATACTTGATGCTTCAGGTTTTAGCTATGGCGACCAATGGTCTGATCTTGTTTTGCATCAAGTAGCAAATGAAGTTACTAGGCTAAAAGCACAAAATAAAAAGTATATTTTCTTGCCACAATCTTTAGGCCCTTTCACGCGCGAAGAAAACAAAAAGTATGCACAAAAAGCATTTTCTAACGCGAGTTTAGTTTTTGCTCGAGAAGAGCCTTCGTTTAATCATATTGAAGAGCTTAATGGTGCAAGTACGAACCTATTCAGAGCACCTGATTTTACAAATTTATTATGCCCAGAAAATAGTCAATTTTTTGCTAAATATAAAGATTACTTTGTGGTTATACCTAACTCAAAAATGCTAAGTTCAAAAAATAAAGATACTAGTTGGAAAGCTAATTATGTTGACGTTATTAAAACGCTTATAGAAAAAGCTTTAGCTGACGGAGAGCATGTTGTTATTTTGAATCACAGTGGCAACGATGATAGCGAATTATGTTCTTTAATTCAGAACGGGTTAAGCAAAGTGTGCGATATTATTGAGCCTGAAACTGCATTAGAAGTTAAGGCCGTGATTGGCGGCGCAAAAGCAGTAGTAAGCTCTCGTTTTCATGGATGTGTAAGTGCTCTATCTCAAGGGGTTCCATGTTTAGCTACAAGTTGGAGTCATAAATATTTAGAATTGTTTAAAGAATATAACAGCGAGCACTTACTACTTAATTCAAAAAGTAGTAAGGATTCCCTACATAACTCTTTAGAGCAAGTACTTAACCCAGAAAAACAGTGGTTAAAAGGCTTAAAAGATAATGCAGAACATTATAAACTACAAAGCGCTGAAATGTGGCAGCGTGTAGTAAATGTTGTTAAAGGTAGATAAGTGTTACCTTTTGTAATTTAGATGTTTAAAAGTAACAGCTTGGCTTATATTTGATATAACTTTAAGCTGTTTTTATTTATGTGGCGATCGACTATAATACGCCTGCTCCACATCAAGGATGAACAAATGGATAAGGGATTTACATTTAAAAAGGTAAAAAACTGTGATAGCTAATAACCTAGGATTGTTTTTATGCTCTTTTCTGAGTCTCTTCTTTTTTCGTAAAGTTGCTATCTATATAAATTTAGTTGATGAGCCAAATGCTCGAAAACATCATGCCGGATCTGTTCCGCTAATTGGCGGATTGGCTGTATTTATCGTCGTTTTCTCATACCTTCTTGTTTTCCCAAATACAATCTCATCATCAATGTTGTACCTTGGTTGCGCTGGCATTTTATTATTTGTTGGTCTGCTTGATGATATGTACGATATTAGCTTTAGGTTACGTTTATTTTTACAAATAATCATCTCTGTTATTATGATGACTTTTGGCGGGTTAGTATTAAATCATGTAGGTGCAATTTTTGGTGGTAACAGCATTGATTTGTCGCATTTCGGGTATGTGATGACAATTATTGCCGTAGTTGGGGCAATTAATGCTTTTAATATGGTGGATGGAATAGACGGTTTGTTAGGAGCGCTTGCGACTATAACTTTTAGTTCTTTAGGTATTTTGTTTTATTTAAATAACCAACAGGAGTTGACCGCTTTCTGTACAGCTATTGTATTTACTATTGTTCCTTATATTTTAATGAATTTAGGCATTCCTTTAGGTCAGCGTTTTAAAGTGTTTATGGGTGATGCAGGAAGTACTGTAATTGGCTTTACAGTGGTTTGGTTATTACTGGAAGGTTCGCAGTCTGGTGAGTTTAGTGCATTTAGCCCTGTAACAGCTCTATGGTTGGCAGGAATCCCCATAATGGATGCGGTATCAACTATAATTAGGCGTCTAAAGAAAAGACAGTCGCCTTTCAAGCCAGACCGAGAGCATCTTCACCATATATTACAAAGACTTGGTTTAGGTCCGAAAAGAACCCTGACTGTAATCTGTTTTATTGCGAGCATTTTTGCTGGGGTAGGTATCACAGCTCAAATTTATAACATCCCTGACTACATTATGTTTTATGGATTTCTTCTTTGCTTGGTTGTATATAATCAAGTAATGATGAACATTTGGAAATTTACCGTTGCTATTAGACGTTGGATAAAAAGTTAGGTTAAAAAAGCTTTTTACGTATTTATAATTGAAAAGTTACAGTATCCATTTAAAGTCAAATTTAGTGTTTAACTGTTCTGTAAAAACTATTTAAATATATTTATAAGATCTTCAGTTAAAAAGAAAGGCTCTTTTATATATGGCTTTGCTTGAAAACTGTCTATCTGTTTTATACAGGTGTCTATTTGTTTCAATTTGTGACAAACAATAGCAAATGAGTTATGTTCAAGATAAGCCGTTAAATCTGCTTGATGTTTATCTACACGTTCGTAATTGGGTACCACAATACATTTTTTTTCTTTTTCTAGTAATTCAAACACAGTTCCAGCTCCAGCATGAGTAATAACAACATCCGCATCATCAATGTAATCAGAAAATTGCTTTGAAAAAGTAAAATACGACCCACTTTCTGGTTTATAAGCACTTGAGCTAATTTGAAATGTAAATTCATGGTTTGTATGATTTTTTGCAACCAGATCAACCGCACGAACTAGTGATTTAAAAGGCGAAGAACCCACTGTTACTAAAATTTTCATAGGCGTCCACAAAATTTAGAGTTTTTATAAAGCTTTTCTTGTTCTTTGTTTTGAACCCAAAACTCACTACTTAGTTTTGACATAATGCGCCCAGTTATCGAGCGAGAATAAAAACGACAAAACGTTTCTATAAATATAACCTTTTTACCAAATAGCCTTAAAATTAATGAAGGTATAATTGCTATCCCTGGGCCGGTTGATATAAGGCCAACTACTTCATACTTGTAACAAAGCTTTAAAGTGGAAATACAAGAATGTAAAGCACCTATTACCGCCATAAATATAGATTTAAAACGATTTTGTTTATGGCGCACATCTCCTAATTTATAATGCATTACTTCTGGGGCAAGAGCGGAAGGTCCCATCGACGTGAACACCAAAGACGATTTAGAAATTTTCTCATACAGTAACTTCATTTCTTGCTTATGGCCGCCTTCACCATAAATAAGTAATGTAACTTTTTGTTTTAACATATTAATCTTTCTATTGGTTGTCAGTAGTTCAAAATAACGTCTAACTTTAATGTTATACGCCGTATGTATGCCATTATAAAAGGCTGCCAATATTTCGTACAAAACCCGAAACAGAGATATTTAGTGGGGCTAATTTAAAGATGTATCACAATGGCTAATATACGCAGTCCAGATAAAACCCGCTTAACAAAACGTACAAAAGTATGCTTAAAATAATCATAAGCTAGTTAAAAAGAATGCTCCCTTAATAATAGTTAGGCTCAAATGTGTATTAAAGAGCGCCATATTAGCTGATACTCTTTACCTAGTCACATAGTTTCTAAGCTTTTAGTACTTGTTTATCTTTAGAGTTATAACCTTCAAAATTTGGGTTTACATTTAGATGAGATATCTACAGCCCGCTATTTTTGTATTAACGTGTTATTTATTTAACTTTGACATGAAGGATTAATTTAGTAGGCAACAATTCTTATTCGAAAACTCTTATTTGTATAGTTCTAGTATCTATAAAGCATTTCTATAGAAGATGCTGTTTGGTATACTAGCGGCCTTTTATAGGTTAGATTGATTAGGCAGTATCATGGATCGTAATGTTGAAGCTATTGAGCAAGATATAGATACCACATTATCTCACTTACTTAAGTATAAGTGGTTAATTATAATAGGAACGGTGCTATCGGCAATTTTATCTGTGGTTGTTGCTATAAATCAACCGAACACTTATACAACACAAGTTTTTTTATCGCCTGTTAGCAAGTCAGACAGCGGTGGCTTAGCAAATCTTGCTGGTCAATTTGGCGGTTTAGCTAGTTTGGCTGGTGTCTCTCTTGGCGGCTCCCAAGGTTCGGATGTAGATGCCGCCTTAGAATTTATGGGTAGCCGTGGCTTTTTACAAACATTTATAAATAAAAGAAACCTGATGCCCGACCTCCTAGCTCTAGAGTCATGGGATAAAGACACTAAAACCCCAATATTTGATTTAGATACTTACGACCCTAAAAATAAAGTTTGGACACGTAAAGCCCCGCCAGGTAAATCCGTGATTCCTACTGCATGGGAAGGATATGAAAAGTTATTAAGTCAAATAAATGCTACCGACTTGACAAAGAAAGGGTTAATAGAGCTTAAAATAACAACTGTCTCCCCCGAATTATCTGTAAAACTTACTAATTGGTTGATAGAAGATATTAATGAATTTTGGCGAGTGAAAGATACAACCGAAGCAGAGGAGGTTATCGAATATTTAAAGGAGCAGGCAGCTAAAACTAATGTGAGTGAGCTACGTTCAATTTTCTATGAGTTAATTGCTGATCAGACAAGAACAAAGTTATTGTCATCTGTTGGAGATTATCATCTATTAAAGCCTTTATCTGAGGTCATATATCCTGAAGAAAAATCAGGCCCTTCACGAGCTTTAATATGCATAGGGATTACATTTTTAGGTGGACTATTCTCCTTGATTATTGCTTTTATATTTACACTTCGCTCAAGAGAAAAGTAACGTGGCGAACGCGATGATTCAGTCGTATTGGAGGGGGTTTCTGCGCCTCAGTAAAATACGTTTATCTGCGCCGAGTCGAATGCAACCCTCCTTGGTTGCATTTTTATGTAGAGGCTATTTTAAAATATCCAACAATAGTAATAAGTTAAGCCAAACTACTTATTGCATATTACTCAGTGAACAGTTGGATTTAATCTGATGGGAAAATATTCAGCTGGCGATATTAACCAGCCTTCTTTTTTACATAAATTGTGTTTAATCATGATGAGTCTATATTTGCTTGCAGACATAGCGTCAGGCTTTTTTGTAATTCAGCTGGGTATAGACTTAAAAATATCGCTTTTATATAAACTACCTTTAACTGCGCTTGTATTTATCCTTATTTTATCGTTAGCACCAAAGTACTTTTTAGCATTGTGTTGTATATTAACTACGTTGCTCTTAGGCCCGGTATTGCAACTTTTAAGTAAAGCGAATTTTACTTTTTTTGTTGCTGACTTCTCATACGTTTATAAAATGCTAATGCCTATCTCTATCTTTATTTACTTTGGCTTGCTAGCAGCAAGATGGAGAAGGTTTACAATATTTTGGCTCGAAAAAATATTACTAAGCAACTTTATCATTTTATGCTTTAACTTATTTATTGGTGCTCTAGGGTTTGGACGAGCGAGCTATTCATTGCAAGATGGTGAAACAGCAGGGTCAAATGGTTTTATCTATGCTGCTAATGAACTTGGTGGCGCAATGGTTGTTTTATTTTCGTTTGCACTACATTGGTGTTGGAACGAAAAGCCTAAATGGTATTTCATATTTTCTTTATTTACTGTCTTATGCGGGTTATTAGTTGCAACCAAAACGGCTATGTTAGCAGCGCTAATGCTTATTTTTCTTATACCAATAGCAAATGAAAGAGAGAAAATATTTAGTATCACGAAATTAAAATGTATTATTTTTATACCTATGATTGCAGTAGTTGTAGCCATTTTTTTCTTGATAACAGACTTGTTACAAGCAATAGGGCTATACGACCGTTTAGCACATATACTAAGTGAGCAAGGCATTTTAGGAGTAATATGGTCAGGACGTGATGAATACGTACGTGACCTGCTGACGGTATATATTGACCGCCTTGATTTTTGGCAGCAACTTGTTGGGGTTGGTACTTCTGGTGTTGCCCAATACATTCCCAGAAAGTACACTTCTGAGGTAGATCTTATAGACGCTTTAGTGTGGTTTGGCCTTCCTGGGGTCGCCACGTGTTTGGGATTTTATGTATTAACCTTGTTAAAAGCCGCAAGTCAATTTGTAAACCCAAATTCTAAGTATAGCCCTAGTGTGTTTGTAGGGCTCTTCATTTTGTTTTTTTTAGCGCAATTAAGTGGTCATATCTGGATGTCTGGAACATTAGGTATTGTTTTAGGGTGCTTCCTATCACTACTGTGGGTTGATAATAAGAAGGAAAGTAAATTTGAAAAATAATATGCCCTTGGTGTCTGTTTGGGTACCAACTTACAACCGACTAGAGTTATTAAAAAGAGCCGTTAAATCGCTCCAAAATCAAACTTACCCAAACATAGAAATCTTTATTGTAGATAATGGTTCTACAGACGGTACTCAAGAATACTTAAAAGAGCTTAGTCAAACATATACAAATATAAAGCATCATCTTTTCGATAAAAATGAAGGGGCTTGTAAAGCAAGAAACTACGCTATTAAAAATTCAAATGGGCTGTTTGCAACAGGGCTTGATGATGACGATGAATTTTTGCCTACGAGAATAGAGGAACTTGTTGCAGGGTTTGATGAGCAATATGCTTTTGTATGTAGCGGTTATAACTGGGACTACGGTAATGTTAGAAAACAGCTACAAAATACCGATCTTATTATCGATTTAAATACTCAGCTAAACTTTAACCACGCATCAAATCAAGTGCTTACGTATAGGGAGCGCCTCATTGATGTTGGTATGTTTGATGAATCCATTGTATCTTCACAGGATTGGGAGCTATGGACTAGGATGATCATACAGTATGGTCCAGCCAAACGAATAGCAAAAGCATCTTATGTTATTCATACAGCCCATGATAAACCTCGAATAACAGATAGTCTGAATAAGCGCTCTGTGGGCTTTAAACAGTACTTTGAACGTTACGGACACCTTATGTCAAAAAGTAACAAAAGGTGTTACGGTTTTATGGTTCATTACAGCGATGGAAAAAAAACAACTTTCACGACAGTGTTAAAGTACTTCACACCCGCCATATCAACAAAAATATTAAAAGCATGGCTAGCTTCAACATTCCCTTATTTAGCTCAAAAGCGTTTAAAGCGTCTTAAAGAGGACTAATGTGAATAAAATTTGTTTTATTTCTAACCTATTTCCTTCAGAGCGCGATCCATCATTTGGCAGCTTTGTAGCTAAAAATTATCAGCAACTCAAAGATCAGGGTTATCAAATAACAAGTAAAGTGGTAATAGACCGTCGTACACACGGAATCAAAAAACTCTTAAGTTATGTACGTTTTTTACTTAAAGGTTTGTACGCTATAGGCAAGAGAGACTACGACTTTATATATTTTCATTATCTAACTTATTCAACTATTTGCTTACTGCCTTATTTAATGATTCGAAAGCCAAAATATGTAGTAAATATACACGGAGATGACTTAGTTGGCACTTCTCTAATACATAAAGTAATGGGAGTAGGCACATCATTAATTTTAAGGCATAGTGCAGCTGTTGTGGTTCCTTCTGCATTTTTTAAAAGTACACTCCTTAATTTGTATCCTTGGTACAGTGAGCATAAAGTTATAGTGTCTCCTTCAGGAGGTGTTGACTTTAATGCTTTTAAACCATTAAAAGAGCGAAGTAAAGATCGCTTTATTTTAGGCTACGTTTCACGTATTGATGAGGGAAAAGGGTGGCCAGAGCTATTAGAAGCAGTTGCTTTAATTAAATCTAATCAGCCTGAGTTACTAAAGCAATTTCAGTTAAAAATGTATGGCACTGGTGCTGAAGTCGAATTACTTAAAAGTAAAATCGAACAACTAAATCTTACCTCAGTCGTTACTTACTATGGTGCATTAGAGCCTCTTCAGCTTATCGAAAAATACAATGAAATGAATGCGTTTATATTTCCTACCCACCGTGAAAGTTTTGGCTTAGTGGCTGTAGAATCGTTAGCATGTGGTACACCTGTACTTGCATCCAATATCACTCCTGTTAATGAGGTTGTTGTAAATGGTGTTAATGGTCTGCTGTTTGAGAAAGAAAATGCACACCAAATAGCAGAACAAATCATTGCGATATTACAAATGAGTGAGTCAGATTATTTTAGTTTAGCTAATAATACACGTGAATCAGTGCAGCGTTATAATGCCGAACGTGTAGCAAATTTATTGAGTGAAAACTTAAGGTTAGTCTTATAGTATTGTTATTTTGAATGTAAAAGTAAAAAGCATAATTTAAATTGTTATTGTTAATATTATGTTCAGGCTGATTTTTCAAAATGAGTACCTGTTCGTCACTAGATTAGAATTGTTAGGTGCTGGATATAGACGGCTAATATAAGTATAATTGGCTTTGTTGGTATCGTAGCTAAGATATGCTTAGTTCAAGAACGGATTCTATAAATAACTCTGTCGTATTACTTATTAGTACTACGTTATAAAGTTATTTTAAGTCAAAATTAAAGTTACTAGGTTCTAGTTCCCCCCCCCAAAGGATTAAAATTTTAATATGAAAAAAAATAGTTTAATCATATTGTTTTCACCAATCGTTTTTATGCTTGGCTGTGCTTCGTCACCTCCAGTTATTAAGGCATCTGTTGCTTTAATTGACAAGCCGATACAATCACAACCAACTAACCTAACACTTCCGCCGGCACTTAATGAGGCATTACAAACCCGTCCTCAAGGCTATGCCAGTATTTATAAAGGCGTGCTATTTTCGTTAGGAAAAAAATACACATCGGCTCTAGGATTGGAGTGCCGTGCACTTTATTTAAGCAACGAAAATAATAAAGTTAAAAAAGAGCGCAGAACAGTATGTAAAGACCAAACTTCAAACCAATGGTCAGTTACTCCTCAAGTAAGCGATAACAAAAATAGCCACATAAGCTTTGGAGTTTAAATAATATGAACATATTAAACTACAGTCATCGACTCATAAGCACGGTAATAATTTTTGCAACTATTGCAATGCTTAGTAGTCAGGCAAGTGCAGCACAAGCGGTATCGCTTAACCAGTTAGAGCAAGCAGGGGCTGCACAAGCAAATGCTTCAAATGCATCACTTGAAAATGGCACTTATAACAAAGCAAACCGCTCAGGCACATTATTACCAGGCGAAATGTCTGCTTCGCAGCTGTTACCTTCAGCTGAGGCTGGTTTGCCCCCCCCCTATGGCGCAAATTTATTTGCAGGCGGTTACGAAAGTGAGCGTCAAGACGGATTAAATGATGACTATACAATAGCCCCGGGCGATAAAGTATCAATATGGTTATGGGGTGCAATTAACCAGTCTGAAGTTATCACGGTCGATAACCAAGGTAATTTATTCATAACTAATATTGGCCCGGTGCATGTTGCCGATGTAAAAGCGAGTCAGCTTAATAGTTACGTTACCAACAAAATTAAGCAGGTTTACAAAAAAAGTGTCGAAATATACGTAAATTTACTTACCGCAACGCCGGTAAGTGTATACATAAGCGGCAGTGTTGCACGCCCAGGGCAATATGCCGGTATCGCATCAGACAGCATATTATATTACCTTAAGCGAGCAGGCGGTATAGATTCAGAGCGTGGTAGTTACCGCAGCATAAAAGTACTACGAGACAATAAAGTAATCCAAGACATAGATTTATACGATTTTATCTTAAAAGGTTATTTGCCTAAATTTAACTTTAAAGATAACGATGTAATATTGGTCGAGCGTCAAAAAGCAACAGTTGTAGTATCGGGAAGTGTACGCGCCCCATTTAGGTTCGAATTTAAAAATTCCCAAGCAACCGGTGCCCAACTCGCTAACTTTGCGCTTCCTTTGAGCAAAGTAAGCCATGTAGGTATTGTAGGTGATAGGGTTGATGGCCCCTTTTCGGTGTACTTACCCTATGGTGAATTTAAAACGTTTACTTTAAAAGATGGTGATCGTTTAATCTTTAATGACGATATACGTGCTCAAGTACTTGATATACAACTCACAGGTAGTTATTTAGGGCCTTCGTACTATGCCGTTAAAAAAGACACTCGCTTACACGATTTGCTTGCAAATATAGAAATTAACAACGAGCTTGCAGATTATCAGTCGATTTATATTCAGCGTAAAAGTGTGGCTGCTAAACAAAAAGAAATGATTGAGCAATCTCTCGATAGGCTAGAACGTAGTATATTTACGGCGCCAGCATCATCAGACGGTGAAGCAAAAATAAGAGCTGAAGAAGGCCGAATGATATTGGAATTTACCGAGCGAGCGCGTAAAGCTGTGCCATTAGGTAAAGTTGTTATTTCTGATGGTGGCAAAGTGGCTAATGTTCGCTTAGAGCAAGGGGATATTATTCATATACCTGCAAAAACCGATTTAGTACATGTAAGTGGTGAGGTACTAATGCCACAGTCATTAGTTTATAACGAGCAAGCTACAATTAAAGATTATGTTGCGTGGGCCGGTGGCTACAGCGAGCGAGCCAACTATGAACAAATAATGGTAATTCACCCTAATGGCATGATAGACCTTGATGCCACAGGACCACTAAAAGCGGGCGACCAAATTTTAGTGCTCCCTAAAGTAGATACTAAGCTAATGCAATCGGTTAAAGATATTACGCAAATTATTTACCAAATTGCTATAGCAGCAAACGTAGCTACCTAAATAATGACTGCAGTAATTAAACGCAATAATTGGGCAATATGGCGCGATGTTATATTTGCCCTGTTTGTACGCGAAATACGCACAGGCTTTAATGATAGGCTGGGATTAGCCTGGGCGGTTTTTCAGCCGCTCAGCTTTATATTTATGCTATCGTATATTCGTGGCCGAATGGATGGGGGTTTAAGCCATGGCATACCTACCTTCGAGTTTATGATGTATGGCATGCTACTTGTGCAACTGTTTTTAGATTCGTTTATGAATGTATCTAACTCCCTACAAAAAAATAAAGCGTTATTTGCCTTTAGGCAAGTGCAGCCTATTAGCAGTGCAATAGCGGTAGGTAGCTTTTATTTTTTGGTTAAATTAGCTGTGTTTTTATTAATATTTGTGATCATGTATTTTTTAGGGATGGATTTTGAGGTTAACGATCCGCTTTATTTAATGCTTAACATTTTAGGATTATGGATCATTGGCTTTTCGGTGGGATTATTATTTGCTATTGGGCAGTGCTATGTACCTGAGCTGGGTAAATTGAAAACCGTAATATCTAGGCCCTTATTTTTTATATCTGGTGTGTTTTTTTCGATGCAGGATATACCTAAGGAGTATTGGCCCTACCTTGATTGGAATCCTATTTTGCACGCAATAGAGCTTTCACGTCATGCAGCATACAAAACATACCCTACCGATGGCGTTAGCGAATTCTACTTGTTTTCATCAGCGCTAGTTTTACTGTTTTTTGCATTAGCGACATATCACGTGTCGTGGAAACAGGCAATTAGCCGATGACGGATACAAGGCTAAATAATGATTAAGCTAAACAACGTAACTAAATATTATCCCTCAACACTAGGTAACCAGTACATTTTTAAAAATGTAACCTTTGAAATACCCAGTGGGCACAACATTGCTATTTTAGGCTCAAACGGTGCGGGTAAATCAACTTTATTTAAAATGTTAGCAGGCAGTGAATACCCCAATAAAGGCGAAATTATCACCGATTTACACCTTTCGTGGCCGGTAGCATTGGCCACGGGAATACACCCGCAAATGAGTGGCGCCGAAAATGCCCGCTTTATAGGCATGATCAACGGTGTAGCCGATTTAGACCTATATGTTCGCAGGGTGCGGCACTTTGCTGAATTAGGCCCTAAATTTGACCTACCTGTAAATACGTACTCAAGTGGTATGAAGCCTCGGCTAGCATTTGCATGCTCAATAGGTATAGATTTTGATGTTTACTTAATCGACGAAGTCACTTCTGTTGGGGATGCTAATTTTAGAAACAAAACGCGCCAAGCGCTTACTCAAAAAAGTAAAAGCGCCAATGTTATTATGGTTAGCCACGAGATGGACGAACTGCGCCACTTTTGCGACAGTGCAATTGTGCTCCATAAAGGCGAACTTACTTTTTACAACGATTTAGAGCAAGGAATTGCTCATTACCAGGCATTATAACTATGAGTCAACAAGCGGTAGATAAAATAGAGCAACGTTTTCAAGATATTGGTTTAAAAACCGATAAGGCTATTTGGGATGATGGCGAAGAATTAATTGGCCTTGCCAAACAAGTCGAGCCGAACGACATATATTTAGCTCGTCGAATTATGCAGCGTGCCCGTAACTTAAAACCCCAAAGCGAGCAAATAAATAAAGAACTTGAGCGCTTATCAACAAAAATAGCGGGCAAAGCAAAGCAAACGCAAACAAGCTCATCTACAGAAAAAAATGTTGCCGGCAATTTAAATAAAAATAAACATATTCTAAAAGCACACAGTTTTTATGCAGAGCTAAGCAAAAAACCACGCTTTAAAACATACACTCAGCCATGGTTTTTGCTCTTAATATTACCATTTGTGTTATTTGCTTTTTATCAGCTTGTGTGGGCGGCACCAAGGTACGAAAGCAGAGCACAGCTTATTATTCAGCAGCCAGATGGTATGGCGACGATGGACCCATCAATGGCGATACTCAGTGGCTTAGGGGTGAGCTCAAGCTCGACTGCTGATACAGAAATAGCCAAAGCCTATATTCACTCTGAAGATATGCTTAACTATTTACAAGCTCACAGTAATATAAAGCAGCATTATTATGAAGGGGGCGATATTTTTTCACGCTTAAGTGCTAATGCTAGTATTGAAGATTTACTCAAGTATTATCAAGATCACACTACAATTGAAATCGATGAAAACTCTGGGGTTATAAAAATACTTGTTCAGGGGTTTACACCAGAGTTTGCAAAGCAATTAACGCAAACCATAGTAAACCGCGCAGAGTGGTACATAAACTCTATAGGTCACCAATTGGCAGATGCGCAGCTTAAATTTATAAAAACAGAACATACTAAAGTAGAGCAGCGCCTACGTAACGCACAAAGTAAAATTTTAGCCTTTCAGCAAAAAAACAACTTACTAGACCCTGAGGCAGAAGGCGCAGCGTTGCAGCAAATTACGTATGGGTTAGAAAGCGAAATAGCGACTAAAAGCGCTCAATTAAAAGGGCTGCGCTCAACCATGACCGAAAAAGCACCTCAAGTAGTTATGTTAGAGGCAGAGCTCAGCGCATTAAAAATTCAGTTAGAGCTTGAGCGAGAAAGGCTCTCGCAACAGCAAGGCACAGGTAGTAATTCAGCAACAGCTAAACCTGTAAATACAAACGATACTGCTGTAAGTGAAGTGCTAGCGCAATTTTCGGATTTAAAAATAGAGCTAGAACTGGCTATAAAAGGTTATACAGCATCAGAAGTGTCGCTTGATAAAGCCCGTATAGAGGCTTACCGCCAGTTAAAATATTTAATAGTGGTAGAGGCACCAACCCTACCGCAAGATAATCAATACCCTAAAACGCTATACAATATTTTACTGTTTGCTGTGTTACAGCTTATGCTTTTTGGTATTGGCAAAATTATTTTAGCAACAGTAAAAGAGCTCAGATAACGTTAAGCTAAAAGGGAGTAGGCTTAACAAAAACTTAAATACAAAGTGAAAAAATAAATCGGATACATAATGAACATAGTAACTGCTCCAAAACAAGAATCGACTCGCAAAGGTATAATTTTAGCGGGAGGCTCTGGCACCCGTTTGTACCCACTTACAAAAGTGGTAAGCAAACAGTTAATGCCTGTTTACGATAAGCCAATGATTTTTTACCCTGTATCCACATTAATGGTTGCTGGCATAACCGAAATTTTAATTATTGCCACTCCAACTGAGCTACCTCGCTTTAAAGAGCTATTAGGCGATGGCAGCGCATGGGGAATTAGTTTTGAATACGTAGAGCAACCGAGCCCCGATGGCCTAGCGCAGGCATTTTTATTAGCCGAGGATTTTTTACAGGGCCGAAGTGCAGCATTGGTATTAGGCGACAACTTATTCTATGGTCACGACTTATCGGTATCGTTGCAAAATGCAACAAAGTGTGAGAATGGCGCTACTGTATTTGGCTACCATGTAGCTAATCCAGACTCTTATGGTGTGGTTGAGTTTGATACAAACGGCAAAGCAATATCAATAGAGGAAAAGCCAACCAAGCCTAAATCAAATTATGCAGTGCCAGGTTTATACTTTTTTGACAACCGAGTGGTTGAGTTTGCTAAAAATGTAAAGCCATCAGAGCGTGGTGAACTTGAGATTACCGATGTGATTGATCAATATTTAGCAAACAAAGAGTTAAATGTTGAAATAATGGGCCGAGGTACTGCATGGCTTGATACCGGCACATTAGATGACCTACTTGATGCAGCTAATTTTATTCGCGCAATAGAAAAACGCCAAGGTTTAAAAATTAACTGCCCAGAAGAAATAGCCTACCGTATGGGTTACATAAATGCAGAGCAGCTTAAAAAGTTAGCAAAGCCGCTTAAAAAGTCGGGCTATGGTAAGTACTTACTAGGGCTGTTAGAGCAAACTGTATTTTAATAGGTATTAAAATGAAATTTATTGAAACCGAAATACCAGATGTAAAAATAATAGAGCCACAAGTGTTTGGTGACGAGCGCGGCTTTTTTATGGAAACCTTTCGCACATCGCTTTTTAATGCGCATTGTGGCAAGCGCACCTTTGTTCAAGAAAACCACAGTAAATCGGCGCATGGCATACTGCGTGGCTTACACTACCAAACACAAAATACCCAAGGTAAATTAGTGCGTGTTACCCAAGGTGAAGTGTTTGACGTAGCGGTAGATATGCGTAAAAGCTCGCCTACTTATGGGCAATGGGTAGGGGTAATGCTGTCTGCCGAAAATAAACGTCAGCTTTGGGTGCCAGAGGGGTTTGCTCACGGCTTTTATGTAACCAGTAAAAGCGCTGAATTTGTATATAAGTGTACCGATGTATACAACCCAAATGCAGAGGTATCAATTAAGTGGGACGATCCAACGCTTAAGATAGATTGGCCATTAGTAAATGGTAAAGCGCCTCTGCTTTCAGCAAAAGATGAAGCCGGCCTCGCATTTAATAATGCCCCCACATTTTTATAAGTAAAGTTAGTAAAACATGAAAGTATTAGTAACAGGTAAAAATGGCCAGTTGGGTAATGAACTGGCTAAGCTGTGCCCTACGAATGTAGAGCTAGAATTATTTAGCAGTAAAGAATTAGATATAACCAATATGGCTGCGTTAAACGAGGTGTTAATTACACACTCACCTGATGTGGTGATTAACGCAGCAGCCTATACTGCGGTAGACAAAGCCGAAACCGAAACCGAGCAAGCCTATGCTGTAAACGAGCAGGGCGCTGCTAATTTAGCTACTGTGTGTAAAACAATTGGTGCTAAGTTGATTCATGTTTCAACCGATTTTGTGTTTGATGGAACAAAAACCACCCCCTACGAAGCAAACGACATAACCAACCCATTAAGTGTGTACGGTGCATCGAAGTTAGCGGGCGAGCAAGCAATAAACAATGTATTAGGCAGCCAAGCTATAATTGTGCGCACTGCGTGGGTGTACTCTGTTTTTGGGAATAATTTTGTCAAAAGCATGTTGAATTTAATGCAACAAAAAGAGCATTTAGGTATAGTGGCAGACCAAATAGGAACGCCTACATGGGCTGCAGGGCTTGCTAAGATGATATGGGCATTAGCTACTCAACAAAATCAAAAAAGCGGTATAAATTCAACACTAAATAGCAATAAAACAACAATTTTAAATTGGACTGATGCAGGTGTAGCATCATGGTTTGACTTTGCTGTAGCAATACAAGAGCTTGCTATAGAAAAGGGGCTGTTAAGTAAAGCAATAACAATACGCCCTATACCGGCAACTAGCTACCCTACACCGGCAAAGCGCCCCGCGTTTAGCGTGTTAAATAAAGCGCAAGCAGAACAGTTGAGTGGCGTGCAAACAATACATTGGCGTTCACAGTTAAGTGATATGTTAGATGAACTAGCGCTAAAAATTTAACCCGTAGACGCGTTATTAAAAGCTTATCGGTGTAGCGCGCGGCGCCTCTGTGCTCTCGGTGGTCAAATTGTTTTGGGTTAAACGCATAAAGTGATTAAGAGATTATTATCACCACAGAGAACACAAAGAAGAGAAAGAGAAGCAATAGTTACTTGTAGACGCACAGCTTGCTGGCGTTAATAACTTCTCAGTGTAGCGCGCAGCGCCTCTGTGCTCTCGGTGGTGAAATAGTTTAGGGTTAAGCCCATTCAAGTGATTAAGAGATTGTTATCACCACAGAGAACACGGAGAAGAGAAGGAGAAGATCTTTCTCAGTGTAGCGCGAAGCGTCTCTGTGCTCTCTGTGCTCTCGGTGGTCAAATTGTTTTGGGCTAAACGCATAAAGTGATTAAGAGATTATTATCACCACAGAGAACACAGAGAAGAGAAAGAGAAGATCTTTCTCAGTGCAGCGCGCAGCGCCTCTGTGCTCTCGGTGGTAAAATTGTTTTGGGTTAAACGCATAAAGTGATTAAGAGATTATTATCACCACAGAGAACACGGAGAAGAGAAGGAGAAGATCTTTCTCAGTGCAGCGCGCAGCGCCTCTGTGCCCTCGGTGGTAAAAATGGTTTGGGCTAAATGCACAAAGTGATTAAGAGATTATTATCACCACAGAGAACACAAAGAAGAGAAAGAGAAGCAATAGTTACTTGTAGACGCACAGCTTGCTGGCGTTAATAACTTCTCAGTGCAGCGCGCAGCGCCTCTGTGCTCTCGGTGGTAGATTTGTTTTTAAATAAACGATGAAAGTGATTTTATTACCACAGAGGATACAAAGAAGAGAAGGAGAAGTAATTATTACTTGTAGACACACAGCTTGCTGGCGTTATTAATAACTTCTCAGTGTAGCGCGCAGCGCCTCTGTGCCCTCGGTGGTAGATTTGTTTTTAAATAAACAACGAAAGTAATTTTATCACCACAGAGAACACGGAGAAGAGAGGGAGAAGATCTTTCTCAGTGCAGCGCGAAGCGCCTCTGTGCTCTCGGTGGTGAAATAGTTTAGGGTTAAGCCCATTCAAGTGATTAAGAGATTAAGAGATTATTATCACCACAGAGAACACGGAGAAGAGAAGGAGAAGATCTTTCTCAGTGTAGCGCGCAGCGCC
>NZ_JALNTH010000059.1:0-34820 GCF_023161935.1 Pseudoalteromonas sp. 2CM28B | reverse complement strand
CTCCTTCGGCCACTCGGACACCTCTCCGTCTTGTGGGGCGTATAATAAAGATTTCAGAAAATATGTCAAACACTTTTCTGACAAAAGTGACTATATGGCTATAGATTGCACATATGTTTAGTTTTACAGTGAAATTAGTTCGAAATTTAATCGGGTTAGGCATTTGGCGTGCTTGAGTTTACACCCATCACTGGTACTAGTTCGTCCGTAAGTTCAGCAAGGTATTGCTCTTGATAGCCTAACTTCTGAAACTCAGCAATACACGCACGATAATATGCTTGTCGCTGTTGTTCAGTGGTGTTTTCATCAGGTAAAGGTTCTACTTGTTTAACTTTCATATTATTTTTCTAAGTCCTTTAGAAATTTTTATTTTTTACGACTAAGAATGACAGCGTATAAATTTCCGCCACATTTTAGCTAAAAAATTTACATAAATACAACGCAATGTTTAAAAAACAATCATACCAAAAAGTTATATCACTGCTGTAATGTTGCTAAGCAGTGGAGTAACCATATGCGAGTGAAACTGAATTAAAGGTTAATTGCTCTTTATACCTAGACTTCATTATTAATGTGAAAACAATTAATTAAAAGACTTAATGAGCAGTTTAGGCAATGTCTCACAAACAATAGGGCAAAAAAACGCCGCTAGTTAGCGGCGTTGATAATTTTTTAGTTTATTCCTTCAAGCTTAGTCTGCTTGTGGGCGCATATGTGGGAATAAAATAACATCTTTGATAGTTGATGAGTCAGTAAACAACATGACTAAACGGTCAATACCAATCCCTTCACCCGCTGTTGGTGGTAAACCATACTCTAACGCGCGAATGTAGTCTTCGTCGTAGTGCATTGCTTCATCATCACCTGCGTCTTTTTCTTCAACTTGGCGAGAAAAACGCTCAGCTTGATCTTGTGCATCATTAAGCTCAGAGAAACCATTTGCTAGTTCACGGCCACCAACAAAGAATTCAAAGCGGTCAGTTACAAATGGGTTTTCGTCGTTACGACGTGCAAGTGGAGACACTTCCCACGGGTACCCTGTGATAAATGTAGGTTGGATAAGCATATGCTCAGCCGTTTCTTCAAATATTTCACATAAAAACTTACCCGGGCCCCATACGCAGTTTTCAGGAATTTTAACATGCACTTGTTTAGCGTACGCTTTTAATTCTTCAAAGTGGTTTTCTGGGTCGTTAAATACCGCAGCATCAAACTCAGGGTTATATTTTAAGATTGCGTCGCTCATGCTTAAACGTGTGAACGGTTGACCAAAGTCATACTCTACTGAATCAATCACTTCACCGTTTTCATCTTTAGTGGTGTTAACAACGATTGGGCTACCCAATACGTTAGTTGCAACTGTACGTAACATGTCTTCGGTGATGTTCATTAAATCAATGTAGTCAGCGTATGCTTGGTAGAACTCAATCATGGTGAATTCTGGGTTGTGACGCGTTGATAACCCTTCGTTACGGAAATTACGGTTAATTTCGAATACACGGTCAAAACCACCTACTACTAAACGCTTTAAGTAAAGCTCAGGCGCAATACGTAAGTACATGTCGATATCAAGCGCATTATGATGAGTCACAAACGGACGCGCAGATGCACCACCAGGAATAACCTGTAGCATTGGCGTTTCTACTTCCATAAAATCGCGGTCTGCTAAAAAGCGACGAATACCTTCAACCACTTGTGAACGAATACGGAATGTTTCACGCGTTGCTTCGTTAGTAATTAAATCAACATAACGCTGACGGTATTTCGTTTCTTGATCCGACAGGCCATGGAATTTTTCAGGAAGTGGACGAAGTGACTTAGTCAGTAGTTCGTACTCAGCCATATCTACGTATAAATCACCTTTACCCGATTTATTAAGTGGCCCTTTAACACCAATAATATCGCCAATATCAAGCTGGCCATATTTTGCTTTTAAATCTTTTTGAACGTCTTTTGATGCATAAACTTGTACACGGCCTTTCATATCTTGAATAGACATAAACGGACCACGCTTAGCAAGAATACGACCCGCAATCGATACTACGTGCTGTAATTCGATTAATTCTTCTTTACTCTTATCACCAAACTCAGCCTGCAAATCTGCCGTGTAATGCTCACGACGGAATTGGTTTGGATGACCGTTGGCTGGGCAATTTGCGCGAATAGCGTCTAATTTGCCGCGACGCTCAGCGATTAACTTATTTTCGTCTTGGATTTGATCAGTCATTTTTTAGCTCTTTTTTAGCTTGGTGGTTATAAGCCAGATTTTAAGCTGGCTTCAATAAATTTGTCTAAGTCGCCATCGAGTACCGCTTGAGTATTACGGTTTTCAACGCCGGTACGTAAATCTTTAATACGCGAGTCATCAAGTACGTAAGAACGAATTTGACTTCCCCAGCCAATATCAGACTTGTTGTCTTCTTGGCTTTGCTTTTCTGCATTTTGCTGTTGTAGCTCAAGCTCAAATAATTTCGCTTTTAACTGCTTCATTGCTTGGGCTTTATTTTTATGCTGCGAGCGCTCGTTTTGACACTGCACCACAGTATTAGTTGGCACGTGAGTAATACGTACCGCTGATTCAGTGGTATTTACGTGCTGACCACCCGCGCCTGATGCACGGTAAACGTCTATACGCAAATCAGACGGATTAATGTCAATTTCAATATTGTCATCAACTTCTGGGTAAACAAACGCAGAAGCAAACGAGGTATGACGACGACCACTTGAGTCAAATGGACTTTTACGAACGAGGCGGTGTACGCCTGTTTCAGTGCGTAACCAACCATAAGCGTATTCCCCAGAAAAACGCACCGTTGCGCCTTTAATACCGGCAACATCACCATCGGTCGCTTCAACAAGCTCTACTTTAAAGCCTTTTGCTTCACCCCAGCGTAAATACATGCGAAGTAAAATATTACACCAGTCTTGCGCTTCAGTACCGCCAGAACCTGACTGTAAATCAAGGTAGGCATCGTTTGAATCGTGAGAACCTGAAAACATACGACGAAACTCAAGCCCTTCAAGCTGCTGATTTAAATCAGCTAGTTCACTTTGTGCTTCATCAAAGGTGTCTTGATCTTCGGCTTCAACAGCAAGCTCTACTAACCCTTCAACGTCGTCAGTACCCGCCACTAAGGTGTCAATGGTTTCAACAACGGCTTCTAGTGCTGACTTTTCACGACCAAGGGCTTGTGCGCGCTCAGGTTCATTCCATACGGCTGAATCTTCAAGTTCGGCGTTAACTTCTTCTAAACGTTCTTGTTTAAGAGCGTAGTCAAAGGTACCCCCGAAGCAGTTCAGTACGTTCGCGAATTTCCTTGATTTGATTAATCACAGGATTCACTTCAAACATGTACATTACTCCAAAATGGCTAGGTTATTGCGCACTTAAAAAAGAGACTGAGCGCAATTAAAAATCATCAAATAATAAAAACGCCCGATTTTAACAAAAAACCGCGCGTTTTATTAGCCTTTTATGCATGGTTTGAAGATATTTTTTAGCCCACTTTTTCAAGCTCTCTTACAATCAGTTGTAAGCTAAATTTACCTCTAAATTCATTTATATCGAGCTGGTACGCTACTTTAACAAACTGCGCCTCGGTATCTGGCCACGCTTTTACATCAATGCCAAAAGCTATGGCGTCAACTAAACGTGCAGATTGGTGTTTAAGGACTAACTTTAGGTGTTTTTCACCCACAATGCGCTGCTGTATCACTTCAAAGGTGTGTTCAAATATCGGCTCAGGAAATTGCTGCCCCCACGGGCCTGATTGCTTTAATAATTGTGCAAAATCCATGCTAAAGCAGTCGTTAGGTAGCTCACCATCGGTAAACACAATGCAACGTTTACTTTCTTCACTTAGTTGCGCGCTGACCGCACTTTCAAACGCACGTTTAAACTCAGTAAATTGCTGCTCGTTAATACTTAACCCTGCCGCCATTGCGTGGCCGCCAAATTTATTAATTAAACCAGGCTGCGCGGTGTTTAATCCCTCAAGTAAGTCGCGCATATGCAAGCCTTCAATAGAGCGACATGAGCCTTTAATTTCACCGTTTTCACCACCGGCAAATATCACAGTTGGCCGGTGGTACTTTTCTTTTAAGCGCCCGGCTAAAATACCAATTACCCCTTGGTGCCAATCGTCTTGGTACAAACAAATGGCATCGGGCACACTGTCTTCTTTAAAGGCGAGCCTATCGAGCACCGCTTGCGCTTCTACTTGCATGCCTTGCTCTATTTCACGTCTGGCAAAGTTTAAGCTATCAAGCTCACCGGCTATGCGCCTTGCTTGATTTATGTCGGTACTGAGTAAGCAGGCTATACCTAAACTCATGTCATCTAAACGCCCTGCTGCATTTAAACGTGGTGCCAATGAAAAGCCAAAATCACTGGCACTCAAACGAGCTGCATTGCGATTAGCCACTTCAATCAGCGCGGTTATACCTGGGCGGGTTTTACCGCTGCGAATTCGAGCCAGCCCTTGATGTACTAACGTACGGTTATTTGAATCAAGGGCTACCACATCGGCCACCGTACCAAGGGCTACAATATCAAGCAAATCAGCAATATTCGGCATAGGATGTTGGTTAAAGTAGCCTTGTTCACGCAGCGCACTTCTCAGTGCGATAAGTAAATAAAACGCCACACCAACACCGGCTATCGACTTAGAAGGAAAATCACAGTCATGACGGTTAGGGTTAACAATAGCATCGGCGTTAGGCAGTTGTTCGCCTTGCAAGTGGTGATCTGTTACCAGTACTTTAATGCCTGCGGCTTTAACAATATCAATGCCTGCGATACACGATATGCCATTATCGACGGTGATCACTAAATCGGGCTTCATTGTCACTATTTGCTCAGCCAATGCTGGGCTTAAGCCGTATCCTAAACTAAAGCGGTCTGGTACTAAGTAATCTAAGTGGGTAAAGCCAAACATGGCCAGCCCTTGCATTAAGGTGGCGGTGCTGGTTGCGCCATCGGCGTCAAAGTCGCCCACAATAAGTATTTTGCTTTGTGCGTGTAGGGCTTCAATTAACAGTTGGCTGGCTTTGTCTATATCTTTAAAAAGTTTGAAGTCGTGGAGTGTAGCTGCGCTATTGTTTAGCTCATCGGCATGGGACACATTTCGCGTGGCATAAATTTGCTTAATAACAGGGTGAAGATGGCTCGGCAGATGAGAGTCGTCAACGGGTTCTCGCGCAATGATCATTTTTTTCATGCTAGTTTTTAACTTATGATGTTCATGATAATAAGACAAAAAAAGGCCATAAAGGCCTTTTTAAACACATACTCGCGGTATTGCTTAGCCCGCTTTGTTAGCCTCAAGCGCTGCGCTTAATGCCGCAGCAGGCTGATAACCTGGGATCATCGTGCCATCTTCTAAAATAATAGCCGGTGTACCGCTAATACCAAAACTCTGGCCTAACTGATAATGCTCAGCAACAGGTGCGCTACAGCCTTTAACAATGTGGGTATCTGCACCTGATTTAGCTTCAGTTAATGCTTCTTGCTGATCTTTCGCACACCATACATTCATTAAATCAGCGTAACCAGATCCTTGCAGACCGCCACGCGGAAACGCTAAATACTTAACGGTAATACCCGCATCAAGTAAGTCATCTAGTTCACGGTGTAATTTACGACAGTAACCACAGCTAATATCGGTAAATACAGTAATGCTGTGCTTCTCTTCAGGCGCTTTGTAAACAATCATTGAGTCTTCGTATTCTTTTAACCCTGATTGGCGCACACCATTAAGTGCTTGCTCGGTTAGGTTACTACGGTTGTTTAAATCGATTAGCGTACCTTGCATTAAAAATTGACCGTCAGGACTTGCATACAGCACACCTTTATTGGTGATCAATTCTTTTAAGCCTGCAACTGGGCTTGGATTAATTTGTTTAACGGTTACCCCTAGCGCGGCAAATTTCGTCACGATAGGATCATTGGCATCGGGTGTTACTGCAACGCCATTAGCAAAGGCGCTCAAACTAGTGCACAACATGGCACCTGCTAACATTAATTTTTTCATAACGGGTTCTCTATCTTAAAAATACTTATCTTATCGTGTCTATATGACCGGCTTAGTGACAAAAAAATTCGCTTAAGCACGAGGATGATGCTCAGCATGTACCGATTTTAATCGTTCATTCGCTACATGCGTATAAATTTGGGTAGTTGATAGGTCGCTGTGGCCAAGCATCATCTGCACCACACGCAAGTCAGCCCCATGATTTAATAAATGCGTTGCAAATGCATGTCGCAAGGTATGGGGTGATAACGGCGACTCAACGGATGCCAAAATAGCATAGTGTTTGATCCGATGCCAAAAAGTTTGTCGTGTCATGCCTACCCCTCGTTTAGAAGGAAACACAAAATCGGTGGCATGTTTTATCATTTGTGCTCGCCCAAGCTTTAAAAATTGCTCGAGCCAGTACATGGCCTCTTCACCTAATGGCACTAATCGCTCTTTGTTACCTTTACCTTTTACAAACACCACAGCTTGGCGCAAATTTATTTGCTCCATTCTAAGCCCCACCAGCTCGGTTACCCGCAGCCCTGTTGCATACAGTAACTCCAGCATGGCTTTGTCGCGCAGACCCATTGGCTCTTCAATGTTGGGCGCACTTAATAGCGCCTCTACTTCGGCCTCAGAAAGCGTTTTTGGTAACGACTGCCCCGCTTTAGGCTGAGCAATATTAACCATAGGTGAGTCGCTAATTATTTTTTCGCGTACAAAGTACTGATAAAAACGTTTTAATGCACTAATACTGCGTGCAGTACTGCGTGGTTTTAGCCCTAAATCAACGCGGTGTGCTAGGTAACTTTCAACGTCGAGGCTGGTTACCGTCATTAAGTTTTCGCCTTTTAAAAATTGGCAAAACTTATCTAAGTCACTGCGATAAGCGCTCAGTGTGTTTTCACTTACGCCTTGCTCTAAATATAGGCTATCTAAAAAGGTTTCTAAAAAGTCGCTATTGCTGCTTAGCTCAGTGTTTTGTTCAGGTAAATCGTCAGATAGCGTTGTCACGTTGTGATCTCATGTTGGTAATACCACGGGAGAAGGTATCAATTAAAAATACCTTACGGTAAACTTGAGCCTATCATAACAGGCAATTACACAGTGATAAATACGATGCAGATTGGTTTATTTTTTGGTTCTACTACCTGCTATACCGAAATGGCGGCAGAAAAAATACGCGACATTATTGGCGCCGATATCGTCAGTTTACACAATATTAAAGACGAACCCCTTAAAAATGCTGAGCAATACGACTTTATCATTTTTGGTATTTCTACGTGGGACTTTGGCGAAATTCAAGAAGACTGGGAATCAAAGTGGGACGACATAAAAGATGTCGACTTAAATGGTAAAACCATTGCTTTGTTTGGCATGGGCGACCAGCAAGGGTATGGTCAGTGGTTTCAAGACGCATTAGGCATGCTTCACGACGAAATAAATGCCCAAGCCATTACTCAATTAGGCTTTTGGCCGAACGACAGTAATTACGAATTTGAAGCATCAAAAGCACTTACCGAAGACGGTAAACAGTTTGTAGGTTTAGCATTAGATGAAGACAGTCAGTACGAGCTAAGCGACGAGCGTATTGCCACTTGGGTACAACAAGTGATGACAGAGTACGCTGAAACCCTATAACTCACTATTGCAAAGAGCGCTGCCATGCAGCGCTTTTTAATTCTTAACTATTCTACTTTTAACCAGTATTGGTTACGGTAAAAAAAGCCCACATAACCACGCACTTCAAGTTTTTCGCCATTTTGCTGCGGTGTTAAACGCACGCTGTAGGTTTTACCATTATTTGGGTCGAGTATTTCACCGTCTTCCCAACTACCGTCACCCGCATAGGTCACATCTTCAATAATGGTCATCCCCAACATAGGCTGATTCTTTTTATCACCATCACACTCGGCGCAAAGTGCATCTTGCTTGGCTTTATTGAGTATTTTTTCAATTTTACCAGTCAGCACACCATCTTGCTCAGTAATGCGTACGTACGACTTAGCCTCGTTAGTCTCTTCGTTAATAGTTTTCCAAAGCCCAACCGGTGTGGGGTTAGCAAAAATCTCAGAGGTGTTAAATAAGCTACCCGCTAAAAGGGCTAGTAATAGTATTTTTTTTGTTTTTTTAGTTAATAAATTCATCAGATTACTTTAAACATGAGTCAATAATGTCGCCATACTAACAATCCTTTATAAAACACTCTACGTAAAAATGCTTTAGGCATACAGCGTGGTATTACATATTTAAATAAAACGCCTTGCACAGTGCAATGTAGTCTTGACTGTAAGCATTACTTAACTCCCTTATGCATAGGGTGCTTTTACTTACTTCGCAATCATCAAAACTAAAAGTCATCAAACTGCGGCTAAAGGGCTTATTTGGCATAGCTTGTACTTGGCAGTGACGATTTAAATACAGCCCTTGCTGCTGTGCTAATGTTATAAATAACTGCGCCTCAGTGGTGGGTAAAATAAGATTAAAACGCGAATGTTGATGACTTAGGTGCCTAAACGCACCAAGCAGTTCTGCAAAGCTTAAACCATCGGTATGTCGAGCGATATTTCGCGCTGCATTATCACCTTTTAAACTGTGATTGAAATAAGGCGGATTAGCTATAACACAATCAAATAAACCAGCAGCCTCAAACTGCTGAATAGACTGATGGTAAGTATTAATATCCGGCCAAGGACTTTGCTGGCAATTTTGTAAAGCCTGCTGATAGGCTGCTTCATCAACTTCAACCGCACTCACCTTTAAATGTGGCGCTCGTTGCTTACACATTAGAGCCAGTAACCCTGTACCTGTTCCTATATCAAGTAACGTATTTGCCCCACTTAAATCAGCCCATGCCCCCAGTAAAATACCATCGGTAGAGACCTTCATGGCGCACTGGTCGTGCTCAACCTTAAATTGTTTAAATGCAAAACCAGACATTTTTTCACCTTTTCATTCACCAAGCAGGTTTAAGTGCGTATAATTAACGGCAATTGTCCCCTATTTTTGACACTCTATGCAATTTTCTGAATTTGATCTTGATGATAAGCTACTCAATGCTATTAATAAAATGGGCTATGAAACTCCCACTAGCATTCAACAACAAGCCATTCCTGAGGCGTTGCAAGGACGCGATATTTTAGCGTCTGCACCAACAGGTACAGGTAAAACGGCGGCATTTTTAATTCCGGCAATTCAATATTTAATGGATTTTCCGCGTCGTGATCCGGGCTTTGCACGGGTATTAATTATGACCCCAACGCGCGAGCTTGCTTATCAAATTCATGAACAATGTGAGTTACTTGCAAAGCAAACCCAGTTAAAAATTGGGGTGGTTACCGGCGGTATAAACTACGGTACACACAAAGAAATTTTTGAAAATAATAACGACATTTTAATCGCCACACCTGGGCGTTTAATGGAGTATTTGGAAACCGAAAACTTCCACGCAGAAAACGTAGAAATGCTCATTCTTGATGAAGCCGACCGCATGCTCGACATGGGTTTTCGTAAAGAAATGCTGCGCATTTGTGATGAAGCTAAAAACCGTCGTCAGTGCTTTTTATTCTCAGCCACCCTTGAAGGTGACAGCGTAGAATTATTTGCTGAGCGTATTTTAAACGACCCCGCGCTACTTGAAGCCGAATCATCACGCAAAGAAAAAGCTAAAATACATCAATGGGTTCATTTAGCGGATGATTATCATCATAAACTTGAGCTATTAGTTAACACCTTAAATGGCCCTGATGTTAGTAAAGCGATTGTGTTTGTAAAAACCCGTGAGCGTCTTGAAACCCTTATTGGTGAACTAACCAATAACGGCGTAAAAGCTGCGTGGCTACGTGGTGAAATGCCACAAGACAAACGCATGAAAGCCATGGAAAATTTCCACAGTGGCAAAACTCGCATTTTGGTAGCAACTGATGTCGCCGCGCGCGGTATTGATGTAGCTGATATAAGCCACGTAATTAATTTTGATATGCCTCGCACTGCGGATGTATACGTACACCGTATTGGCCGTACGGGTCGTGCTGGTAAAAAAGGTATTGCAATTTCACTCATTGAAGCGCACGACATTGGCATACTTTACAAAGTAGAACGTTACATAGAGCAAAAGCTAAAACGCCGTGTATTTAAAGGATTAGAGCCAAAGCATAAAGAAGCCAAACCACCGGTTAAAAAGCGTAAAGATCCAGTAAAAATGAAAGCAAAGAAAAAAGCCAAAGCTAAAAAGAAAAAATAGCTTTAGCTTTAACACATTTAATTGAGCCGACGTTTGTCGGCTTTTTTGTGGCTTAAAAACAGTGAGTAAGCTATTCATAGTAATATGTAAAAAATACTTAGCTGAATAACTAATTAATAAAATAGTAATTTATTTCAAATAGTTAATCTTGGAATGAAACTTGTAACCCTATCGAATATACGAGTATTAAAACGCCGAGTAATGGCATTGTTTTTTAGTAACACACTAAGGATATAGTTATGAGTCGCATTAAATTTACTATCGGTTTTATTTCGTTTTGTTGTTTATTTTTATTAGCCTCTGCTTTTAAAGTCAGTGCAGCAACGCATTTAGCTGTAGTTAGCAGTGTGGCTACACAACCTAATTTACAACAATCTATTACTCATGAATTGCGCACTAACCCAAATTTAAAGTTAGAAAAACTAAACGTACACGTTAATGACGGTGACGTTGAACTTAAAGGCGAAGCCAATAACGGTTTTGAACGCGCTCTTGCACAAAAGTTTTTAGAAAATATGGATGGGGTTAAAATCATTCATAACAAAATTAGTGTCATTTAATATAACTTTTTCTTAACTAATATACTTAACTTATCCCTCAGCGCTGCTTGTTTCTCCAACACAAGCGGCGCTTTTTTATAGTTTGCACAATATAATTCACTGCAGAGCATATTCCCAAGCCAGTTTAAATACTTAATTAAATGCCTTTTAGTTTACGCATCAATCGCGACGCTCATTGCAGCTGCTTATACTTTTGAAACCTTTATTTATAAAGCGCTTACATCAAGCTTGGGCTCTAGTTCGGTTGATTAAATAATCTATTTTGAGATGAGAAACCTTATCGATATAGTTTTCTAATTGAGGCGTTTTTAAGGCAGTTAGCGCAAGGCTTTAATTACTTCAGGTTATCAATTGAGTCTGTTGTTCTTTCAAGGTTGAATTTACAGCAGTCTGTTTGGTATTTAGCCAAAGGTTCTGCCCAGGGACATTTACTCTTTGTTGTCTATATGGATGGTGGCAAGGAGTGTGAGCTGGACACGGAAGCTTTGCTCGTTTTTTACTTATTCTTACATGGATGTAAGCCAGTAGAATAAAGCAGGAGCAGTTATCGAGCCCACTAGTCAACAAACCTCGCGTCGCGATTAAATAGCTCTTTGTTTGAACTAATTTTAATCCGCAAAGGTCAACAGACCCTTATATTACTTATTATAAATAGCGCCTTTTACTTTGTAAAAACGCGCTGATAGTCAGTAACTATTTCCCAATGCTTTTACCTTCGGGGTTTTAAATTATTTACTCACCTTGGCTTGTATCAGTATTATTGTTACCCTCTTTATTTGCTGACTGCAGATTTATTTTATCGCTTATCATGGCATCGAGTTTTTCACCGCCCTTAATACCAAAATCCAACGTACGAATAGGAAACGGAATACTAATATCAGCGGCATCGAGTGCTTGCTTAACGGCCACAACTCCTTTGTGACGCACTGTCATAAAATCAGGCTCACCAGGGTATTTGATCCAAAACCACACCAACAAGTTTATACTGCTATCACCAAAGCCTTCGGCATAAACAGCGGTTTCATTTTTGCGGATCACAAAGTCAAATTGGTTAATTTTGTCGACAATGACCTCACTGGCTTTTTCTATGTCGTCAGCGTAAGAAATACCCACCGGCACTTCGATTCGTCTTACCCCTAAGGTACTGTAATTACGCAGTACATTTCTAAATAGTATTTTATTAGGTACCAGTATCAATTGCCCGTAAAAGCTCTCTATTAGTGTGTTGCGCAAGTTTATTGAGTGTACCGAACCAAACACATTATCGGTTTCTATGACATCACCCGCTTTAAACGGTTTACGAATTCCCATGGCAATACCCGCTATCAGGTTTTCGGTCATATCTTGAAAAGCAAAACCAATGGCAAGACCAACAATACCTGCACCAGCAAGCAGAGAAGTGACGGTACTTTTTAAGCCCATAAAATCAAGGGCAATAAATACCCCCACACTCAGTACAATAACTTTAAATATTGAGGCCATTAAATCGGCAATTTGCGTAGAGTCGAGCGAGCGACGTAAAACATTTTTCATTCCTTTGCCTGCCAAACGGGCAATAAATGAAAATATAATGGCAATAATTACTGCAACGATAAAGTTTGGGATATGACTTATAACTACATCAAACCAACCGCCAAGCTTTTCTTCTATCAACTTTTCGGCTTCTGTAATTGAGGGAATTGAGAGCATTTATTTTATACCTTAGTTAGGGTTAGTAATCTAAGGCCTGCAAAAATAACGCCAGTATAAAAAAGCCATGCAATGCATGGCTTATTAAATACTTTAAACGATGAGTTAGTTTTGCTCTTCGCGTAAAAATACCGGTTCAAGTTCTTTGGTGGTTGCCTCTGGGCTAAAGTAATAGCCGGCCACAGTAAACTCTTTGAGTTGGCTTAATTGAGTCACTTGATTTTCAATGATGTAGCGTGCCATCATGCCGCGCGCTTTTTTAGCGTAAAAGCTAATCACTTTATATTGGCCGTTTTTACAGTCTTTAAAGTGTGGTGTAATAATGTGTGCGTTAAGCGTTTTTTTATCTACTGCTTTAAAGTATTCGTTAGAGGCTAGATTTACTAAGTATTGTGCATCTTGTGCCGCTAATACGTCGTTAAGTTTATTAGCAATAATACTGCCCCAAAACTCATATAAGTTTTTACCCCGGCTATTTTCAAGTTTTGTACCCATTTCTAAGCGATAAGCCTGCATTAGATCAAGCGGCTTTAATACTCCGTATAATCCCGAAAGTATACGTAAATGGTCTTGAGCGTAATCAAGCTGCTTAGTAGTGAGGGTATTAGCATCTAACCCGCCGTATACATCGCCGTTAAAGGCAAGCACGGCCTGTTTAGCATTATTAGTAGTGAATGGTTGTGCCCACTCACTAAAACGCGCTGCGTTGAGGCCTGCGAGTTTATCGCTAATTTTCATTAAACTGCCAATTTGCGCAGGAGTTAGTTCACGGCATACTTTCATGAGCGCTTCGCTGTGCTCAAGTAATTCAGGTTGAGTGAACTTATCTGTTGCGGGTGGCGTGTCGTAATCAAGATTCTTTGCTGGTGAAATAACAGTGATCATAGTTAGCTATTGACTTGTAAATTATTTAATGTCAATTTCAACATTAAATGAAACGAAAAGCACGTTTTGTTTAAAATTATCCTACCTAAAACTCAACCGTTACCGTTTTTTTATTGATAAGGACATAAGACCTATCAAGCATTATCACACTGTTGCAGTATAGCTATATTAAGGTAGTTTAGATTTTCTTTTAACTTGCTTGGAATGAGGAAAAGCAAATGACTAGCGCTCTACAAAGGCTTAAACAACATTCTTCTATCGTGGCCGACACGGGCGATATAGAAGCCATAAAAAAATATCAACCTGAAGATGCGACTACCAATCCATCGCTACTTTTAAAAGCGAGCGAGATTGAAGCTTACAAACCTTATCTGGATAAAGCATGGCAGTATGCAAAAGAAACAGAGCAGCAGCCTGCAAAACAGCTAGAGCTAGCTTGTGATTATTTTGCAGTATTACTTGGTAAAGAAATTAGTGAAATTGTACCGGGTTATATTTCTACCGAAGTTGATGCACGTTTGTCATTTGATACCCAAGCAACAATTAATAAAGCACACACGCTATTGAGCCTTTACGAAAAAGAAGGCGTAAGCAAAGACAAAATTTTAATTAAAATAGCGTCAACGTGGGAAGGTATTAAAGCGGCTGAGCAATTAGAAAAAGAAGGCACTAAGTGTAACCTTACTTTATTATTCAGCGATGCCCAAGCGCGCGCTTGTGCTGATGCAAACGTATTTTTAATCTCTCCATTTGTTGGCCGTATTTTAGATTGGCACGTGGCAAACGGTATGGAAAAACCAACCGATCCGCTTCAAGATCCAGGTGTGCAATCTGTACGTAGCATTTTTGAGTTTTACAAACGTCACGACTACAAAACCGTAGTTATGGGCGCAAGCTTTCGTAATACCGGTGAAATTATTGCACTTACAGGATGCGATAAGCTAACAATTAGCCCTAATCTTTTAGAAGATTTGGGTAATTTAGAAGGTGCTGAAGAATACTTGCTAGCAAGTGATATTGCTAAAGAGCCAAAACCTGAGCCACTTAGCGAAACACAGTTCCGTTGGTTACATAACCAAGATGCCATGGCGACTGAAAAACTCGCTGAAGGTATTCGCTCATTTGCAGATGCACAGGAACAATTAGAAGCACGCTTTAAAGCGATGTAGCTAACCGCTGTTTTAAGAGTTTAAAAACGTCGCTTATTGCGGCGTTTTTTTATACCTACAATTTTATTTTAAATACTCGCCTTGTACCCCTTTAATTGCTGTTCTCATTGTTCTTCATCAAAATACCACCCGTTAGTAATAGTTTCGTCACATTTATATTCTATTTTATTAATAGCTGTGGTATTGATACTGCCGAGGTTCAAAAAGTGGTCAATAGGAGATAATCAATGGATAGCCTAAACGAAATAATAGAGATATTAGAAGGTTCTGATACATCGAAAAAAACCTCTCAAAAAAATAAAAAAAGAAAATGGCGCGAAATAGAAGCAATAAAAGATAAGCAACGTTTGCGCAAAGAACTACAGGAGCTTGACTATTTTGCAGATAGTGTTGCTATAGATGAGTTAGAGTTTTAACCAACATAAGCAACTAAAAAGGCTTTCATTAATGAAAGCCTTTTTTAATGCCTATTACCCTATACCTGCCAATTAATGGGCTGCGCCCCTTGCGCTATTAACAGTTCATTGGTTTTGGAAAAGTGCTGGCAACCAAAAAAGCCGCGATGCGCTGAAAGCGGCGAAGGATGAGGCCCTGCCAATACATGATGGCGCTGGCGATCAATACTTTTACCTTTTTTTTGTGCATGTGCGCCCCATAAAATAAACACCACACCTTGGCAGTGCTCATTTATATGAGCAATCACGTTATCGGTAAATTGCTCCCAACCTAAGTGTTTATGGGAATGGGCTTGCCCTTGCTCTACAGTTAATACTGTATTGAGCAAAAATACACCTTGCTTTGCCCAGCCTTGTAAATAGCCGTGTTCTGGCGTGGTAAAGCCATTAATATCAGTTACTAACTCTTTATAAATGTTTTTAAGCGAAGGCGGGAGCTTTTTAACCTCAGGCAATACTGAAAAACACAAACCATGCGCTTGCCCTTCTCCATGGTAAGGGTCTTGACCTAATATAACCACTTTAATGTCGCTAAGTGGAGTTGCATCAAATGCGCTAAACACCTGTGATTTTGGCGGATATACTGCAGTGCCTTCACCTCGTTTATTCGCAATATATTCAAGGGTTTGCTGCATATATGTTTGGCTAAGTTCATGGTTTAAAAAAGATGACCAGTTGCTCATAATTGACTCTTAATAAATTCTCTAGATATATCTACTTTGTCACACATCTGCGCTAATCCATCCAACATTCTGGGGGTAAACCGATGTAATAAATCAGCATTGACGCTAATAAATTGCTCATACTTTACCGCAGGGATTTCAGGCCATTGCTGCCAATTTACCGTAGGCATTACCCTTTTTGATTTTTCATCAGGAATAATAATAACTTGTGGCTTAGTAACTATCACATTTTCGATGCTAATTTGTGGGTAATCTGTGTCGCTGTTTGCAAATACATTGGTTACTTGGCAAGTTTCGATTAACTGATTGATCCATGTATTTTTTGATACAGTCATCATAGGCTCAGGCCACAACTGATAAAACCCAGTAAGCGTGGTTTTATCTTTCTGTGTAACTTTAATTGCGTTGAGTTTGGCCGTAAATGTCTCGGCTACTTGTTTACTTTGCTCAATATGACCCGTTATTTGACCTAGTTTTAGTATTTCCGAAGCAACCCCTTCAATAAAACGTGGATCACTTAAATATAATTCAATTCCTAAACGCTTTATTTTTGCTAAATCTTCAGCCTGATTACCACTTTTCCACGCAATCACCATGTCAGGTTTTAGCATGAGTAACTTTTCAATAGAAATGCCATTGTAGCCACCAATACGCTCAATTTTAGTCGCCTCTTGCGGGTAATCTGCGTAATCCAACGTGCCCACTATTAAATCACCCGCCCCAATAGCATATAAATTTTCAACTATGTGTGGTGCTAAAGCCACTATACGAAGCGGCTTGTCAGCTAGGGCTTGAGGTACATTAACAGCAAACAATAACAGCCCAAAAACAATACGCTTGAACATTAGTAATCAAAGCCTTTCAATGCTTTTACGCCCGACTCAAACGCATGTTTTACATTACGTACTTCACTTACCGTATCGGCAAGCTCTATTAAGGTGCGATGCGCAGCACGACCAGTAATAATTACCGATTGCATAGGCGGTCTATTATTTACAGCAACAACCACTTCCTCTAGGTCGATATAACCATAGGTCACCATATAGGTGAGTTCATCGAGTAATACCACATCGATACTGCTGTCGCTTAGCATCCGCTTTGACTCTTGCCATGTTGCTTGCGCTGCCGCGGTATCGGCCTTTTTATTTTGCGTATCCCACGTAAACCCGGTGTTCATAACAGCAAATTCAACCCCAGCACCTTGCAGTAAATTACGCTCACCACACTCCCATGTGCCTTTAATAAACTGACATACCGCAGCTTTTTTACCGTGCCCAACACAGCGTGCAACCACACCAAAACCAGAAGTCGATTTGCCTTTACCGTTACCAGTAATAACCTGAAAAATACCTTTTTCTCGTTGCGCTGCGGCTACTCGCGCATCAACCTGTTCTTTTACTTTTTGTTGACGCTGTTGGTGCTTGTCGTTAGTTGATTCAGTCATTGTTATGTCCTTGATAAATTTTAATAATTTGTTCAATATTTAAATGCGCTTTACACATATCAGCTAGGCGTTCTAATTGGCGTTCACGATGCTCATTTATACTAATCGCACTAATTGCACTTTCTGGTTTCACCCACTTTAACAGCTGCTCTGTGGCTGCAGGGCTATCAAACAAGCCATGTAAATAGGTACCAGCAATGGCATTATCGTCACTCACAAAACCATCGGTTTTAAAGTCATTGGGGTGTTTATTAAAGCGAATGAGTGGCTTGTAGAGCGCCTTACCTTGACTAATACCTGCATGTATTTCGTAGCCATCACATGCAACCTGTTGCTCATTTAAATTAAGCACTGCGCTCACTCGGCTTAACACTTTTTGCTCACCCAATAGGGTATCAAAATCGCTAAGCGCTAAACCCGCCACTTGCCCCAACGATGACTCCACCCTATTTGGATCACTGATAGTATTGCCCAGCATTTGCATACCACCGCAAATACCCAATACTTTGCCACCATAACGTAGATGGCGCTTAATTTGCTGATCCCAGCTTTCATTTTTTAAAAACGCGAGATCGCTGAGTACATTTTTACTGCCAGGTACAATAATTAAATCAACAGCAGGAATTGCTTGTGTATGGCGCACATAGGTTATATTTATATTCGGGTGTAATCGCAGAGCATCAAAATCGGTATGGTTACTAATATGTGGCACTAACAGTACAGCAATATTTATACTGGCATCGGTCACATTATTATCTATGGCCACAGCATCTTCTGCATCAAGTGCTAAATCGTGCAAGTAAGGTAATACCCCTAATACAGGTTTACCGGTGTACTCCTCGAGCCAATCTAGCCCACCTTGTAATAAACTAATATCACCACGAAAACGGTTAATCACAAAGCCTTTTACCCGTGCTTGCTCAGACTCGCTTAATAACGCCAAAGTCCCGACTAAGTGCGCAAATACTCCTCCTTTATCAATATCGGCAATAATAATAACAGGGCAATCCACTTGCTCGGCGTAACCCATATTTGCAATATCGTTTGCGCGTAAATTAATTTCGGCTGGGCTGCCAGCCCCTTCTACCAGTAATAAATCAAAGCGTTTAGCTAAACGCTTATGCGAGGTTAATACTGCATCCATAGCCATTTTTTTGTAGTCATGGTAAGCATCGGCTTCCATATTGCTGATAGCTCTACCATGAATAATAACTTGTGCGCCGGTATCACTATTGGGTTTGAGTAATATAGGGTTAAAGTCGATTTCAGGTTCAATTTTTGCGGCTATGGCTTGTAATGCTTGGGCTCTGCCAATTTCGCCACCATCGTGCGTTACGGCACTATTGAGCGCCATATTTTGTGGTTTAAACGGTGCAACATTAACCCCTTGGTTAGCAAACACTCTGCAAAGTGCTGCCACTAAGGTGCTTTTACCCGCATCGGAGGTGGTACCTTGTACCATTAATGTTTTCATTATTTACCCACCAGCTGGCGCTTACGAAAATACAAGATACTTAAAAAGAATAGACTACCAATGGCCGCCGTGATCACCCCTATTGGCAGCTCTTGGTTAGCGAGTAATGAACGTGCCAGTACATCGACCCATACCATAAATACACCCCCGACTAATCCGGTCATTAACAATCCAACACTACTGCCTTGAGAGATAAAAAAGCGCACTATGTGCGGCACCATTAAGCCAACAAAGCCAATTCCGCCACACATAGCAACCAACACGGCAGTGATCAATGAGCTTAAAATAAGCATTAAAATTCGAAAGCGATGCACCCGAACACCAAGCGTTGTTGCGCTTTCATCACCTAACAACATGGCATTAAGTTGACGTCTAAAACCTAACATAATGACTGTACATGTAATGATGACCAAGGCAGGTAATAACAGTGACGGCCATTGCGCCCTAGCAAAACTTCCCAAAGTCCAAAATAAAATAGCCGCGACGGCCTGCGGATCGCTCCAATAAAGTAACAAACTGGTAAAGGCGCTAAATAAAAATGATAAGGCCACCCCAGCCAATAACATCGACTCAACTTGGGCGTTGCGTTGACTGCCAGCAATTAAAATTAATAACCCCATTGCTACTAAACTGCCAATTAAGGCTGCTGCTGATAGCGCAATGCCTGCGCCTATTCCAACAAAAGCCATTAATACTACGACTCCTAATGATGCTCCCGACGAAATACCAAACAAATAAGGGTCAGCCAATGGATTACGAGTAACTGTTTGTAATATCAATCCAGCAATCGCTAAACCGCTGCCGGCCAAAAAAGCCAGTAACGTACGTGGCATTCTTAATTCAATAATAATGCGGCTGGTAAATGAGGCCTCGCTTGAAAAAGTTAAGCTATGGTATACATCTGCGAGCGAGGTAGGGGCAGCACCAAAGCTCAATGCCACAAATAAACTAAATACAGCGCATAACAGTGCAATAATTAACGCCACACCATGGTTAGACATAATCGTCATGTTATTGGTATCCATAATAATAGGTAATATGGGGAATAGACTCACCATTGGACGCTGCTTGAGGGTGAGTACTAACTTGCGCGCAAACACCAAAAACCTCATCAAGCATTTGCTCGGTAATCACCTTATTAGGCTTTCCCGCGCTAGCGATTTCTCCGTTTTTAATAACCACTAACTCATCGCACATAGCTGCCGCTAAATTTAAATCATGAAATGAAGCAAACACAGTAATGCCCAAAGATTTAGCCAGCTCCATTAATTGAATTTGATATTTAACGTCAAGGTGGCTTGTGGGTTCATCCATAATGAGTAGCTTTGGTTGCTGCACAATCGCTCTGGCAATAAGCGCTCGTTGCTTTTCACCGCCAGATAGTGAGTCAAATGACTGATTGCTATGAGATTCAAGCCCAACACGACTAATAGCCTGCGCTATTTTTTGTTTATCTGCTTGGGTGGTCGAGCTAAATAGCGTTTTATGCGGGGTAAGCCCTAGAGCTACAACATCGAATAACGAGAGATTAAATTGCGACGGTGTTTCTTGTAGCACTACCGCAACTTGCTTGGCATAGTCTTCGCTTTTTAGCTGCCAAATATCGGTATCGTTAAATTTAATGTCGCCTGCTGATGGCTGATTAAATCGATATAAGCACCGCAGTAAACTCGACTTTCCTGCCCCATTAGGGCCAATTAAACCAATAAATTTACCACGCTCAATGCTCACATTAATGTGCTTAAGAATTAATGTATTGTCCACTCGCCAAGAAACGTTGTTAACGGTTAAAAGCGGTAAGTTTAAAGAGGTGTGAGTGTGCAAAAAATTATCCTAGGCAGGGAAACACCCACACTCAGTACTAATACGTACCAAAAAGAAAATGAGTTAACCCGCTCGTTATATGAAGTTTTAAGGCATTTGTATTTGACTTACAGTAAAACTGATCACAATTACGGGAATAGTTGAGGAGTTCCACCTCATTCCAAATGCTTGGCTATTATGCGCAGATAAGTAAATAATTTAAAGCAAAAAAACCGCACTCAACTGAGTGCGGTTAAAAGGGAGTGTTTTAACTAAGGTTTAGTTAAAACTTATATTCCATACCTAAACCTAGGTAATCTTGGTCAACGTTGTTGTCCATATCAAAGCTTGAGTAAAAACCAAATATTTTAAGGTTTTTGTTTAGCTTATGGTCAACACCTACCGATATCGCGCTTTTATCATCGCTGTCATCAAAATCCATTGTTTGGTATTGCATTTTGAAAGTGTTGCTACCCATAAGGTAAGCTGCATTCACTAAGTAACCGTCAGCCTCAGCGCTGCCATCTACTTTTTCTTGTGTTTGGTACATAGCGCCAACTCTAAAATCTTCAATTTTACCTTGAACTGTTGCACGTACTACATCGTAACCATTGACTTCGCTATCAGCAGCAATGGCAGCATATACTGCGCTCTTTTTAAGTGCTGAGTCACCGTAGGTCACTGCCATTGAATAACCGTTATCTGCATCTACATCGTCTTCGGCAATAAATGTAGCAAGTACTTTAAAGCCTTCGTAGCTTTTAGATGTATAAGTGATCGAATCACCTAAGCGGTTTTCACCTTTAAAAACATTTTTAATATCGCCTTCAAGGTCATTAAATAAATCTAACTTACCTTGTGATTGTTTAAGCGCTGTATCGTTACGACCCACAACAACTTGACCATAGGCACCTTTTAAACCTACATACTGGTTACGTGCAGAAATATTGTCGTCATTATCACCTTTCGAGTCAGCATCAGATACATCAACTTGAAACTCAAACTTATAAACTGCTTCTAATCCATCAGTAATCTTTTCAGATCCTTTTAGGCCAAAGCGAGATGCATTACTTTTAATTTCAGTGAAAGACCCTTCACCATCATCAGATGATTGAACGGTTACATTTGCTTTACCGTAAATATCTACCTCTGCAAGTGCATTAAAAGATAAACCACTAAGTAGGGCTAAGCATAAGCTCGATTTTGCAAATTTCATGTTATTTCCTCGATAATCACAAGAGACTAATTTTTAAAACAGCGGCAGTGTGTCACTACTAAATGACAAAAATATTACAAAGGACACATTTTTGTCTTTTTAAGTTAATAAAACTGCATTAAATTTGAAATCAAAATAACATGTAAAATAAACTGCCTACTGACTACCTACTTTGTTTCAATAAACTCGGTGTCATTCGCGACAGTAAATTAACCAAGGTTTCTATCAAGTCTTTCTGTTCGTTATCTCTATGATAGGCAACAAATACATCTCTTGAAGTATTTTCTACCCCTTTAACATGAAAAAGTTCGCCTTTTTCTAAATGATCTTTAACTAATACCTGTGGAATAAACGCACTGCCGCCACATTGCAGTATTAAATCAAGCGCAATTCGTCCTGTACTGGTTCTAAAATAAGGCGGTGTTTTACCGGTAAACTGACGCGCATGCCAAAGAGAAAACGTGGTTCCCCAATCAACATACACATATTGATTATCAAAAAAGTTATCACTGGTTGCCGTATCGTAACCACTCACCGGAATAATAGGCAGTTCACAAATACGTTCAACCACAAGTTCATCAACTTTAGGGGGATCAAACAAAATGGCTAAATCAAGTGTGCGCTCCAACAATAAGCGAGTACTTTCTTGTTGCGCCTTCACTTCTGCCACCAGCGATACACCAGGCATAGCCGATACAATATTTGTAATACCAAACTGTAAAAATGCATCCCAAATATTAGGCGTACCTGCTAAACTAATTTGCTTATGCATATTATCTGCAAGTGCAACATCCACTTTGGCTCTTTGCATCCCGGTAATAATCATTTGCGCATGCGGTAACAAACGCTCACCTGGGGCGGTGAGTTGAATATTATTACGCTGACGAATAAATAAATTTACGCCTAAGCCCTGCTCTAATTGGCGAATTCTAAAACTCACCGCAGACTGCGTTATGTATAGGTTTTCTGCCGCTTTACCAAAATGGCGAGTACGCACCACTTCAACAAATGTTTTTAATAAATCTATGTCCAATTTTTTATCCTCACGATAAAAATTTTTTGTTTAAAAAAATAGCGATTATGTCCCATACTCCAGCTAATAATTGGTATGAGGGTACAGCTATGAGCAATGATATTTCACTACTTCGTCAAGCATTCGTAAGTCAACGTCAATTTTATGATGACCAAAACTTTCCACGCGGATTTAGCCGCAGCGGACACTTTACCCTGTTAGAGGCAAGTATTTTAGAACAGCATGGTGTTGTTTTAAAAAGCCTGTATAACAAAACAGTTGAGCCACAAAACGAACATCAGCAACAATTTGTAAATGCTGTCAGTGGCATAATAGAGCCAAGTAACCCAATTGAGCGAGCATGGGTTAAATATTTAAAGTTAACAACCTGCAAAACAAAATTCCATACATTATTTGGACGCTCAAAAATTTCAGGGCCAACACCAATAAGCCAAGATTATTATTCTGAGGCAGACAATCTATAAGTCACTACAATAGTTGCTTTTTGGCGTTTTAGCAGTTACAACTTGTATAAGCAAACAATTTTGCAAAATTTAAACAAGGCTGTTACGTGACGCACAGAATACTTATTGTTGAAGACACTCCGACTATTGCGCGAGTGCAAAAGCATATCGCGCAAAAAGTCGGCTACGAGGTTGATATTGCTCAATCGTTGGCTGAGACTAAAGAGCTTATAAGTAAGCACCATTATTTTTGCGCAGTGGTCGACTTTATATTACCTGACGCGCCACAAGGTGAAGCGGTTCCATGTACCATTGCAGCAGATATTCCTACCATAGTGATGACAGGCAATATCGATAAGCATACCCGTGATACCGTTGAAAAATACCCCATAATTGATTACATCATCAAAGGCAATAAACAAGCCTATGAGTATTTAGAAAAGCAGCTTTACCGCCTACCACGCAATAAGCATGTAAAAGTATTGGTTGTTGATGACTCTGCGTCAACACGCCAACACATATGTAGTTTATTAACACGTCACAAATATCAAATATTACAAGCAGCCGATGGCATTGAAGCACTTAAAGAGCTTGAAAGCACCCCCGATATTTCTGTGATTATTACCGACAAAGAAATGCCTAACATGGACGGCATTGAGCTGTGTAATGAAATTAGACGCATTTATAGTAATGACGAAAAAGCCATAATTGGTATTTCAGGTATCACTTCGTCTAATTTATCTGCTTTATTTTTAAAAAATGGAGCAAATGACTATTTATACAAACCATTTAACAGTGAAGAATTTTACTGCCGGTTAAGCCAAAACGTCGATATGCTAGAGCATATCGAAACTATAAAACGACAAGCCAATACAGATTACTTAACTAAACTCCCTAATCGTCGTTACTTTTTTGAAGAGGCTAACAAGTCATTAAAGCAGTTTAAAAAAGCAAAAGCACCAGCCATGTTAGCTATGCTTGATATTGACCATTTTAAAGCTATTAATGATACCTATGGCCATGATGCCGGAGATGAAGTGCTTAAAGGGCTGGCGGTATGCTTTAATAAATATTTTGAAAACCAATTGGTTGCCCGTTTAGGCGGAGAAGAATTTGCGGTATTTTTTACTGAACTGACCGAGCAAGAAGCACTAAAACGACTAGAAAGTTTTCGATTATTTATTGAGCTTAATAGCCATGAGTTTAGCCAAGCACAAATCAAGTTTACGCTGTCGATAGGCTTCAGCCACAGTGAAACCTATCAAATTGACGAACTATTAAAACAAGCCGACTTAAAGCTCTACAAAGCAAAAGAATCGGGGCGTAATAAAGTGGTTTAGTTTAACTAAACCACACCTGAGGCGACAATGGCTGCTTTTCTGCGTTTACGCGACTGATGATATGAATCCCAACTAAAAATAGCCAGTGCACTCCAAATACACGCAAAGGTAATTACACGCTCAGCATCAAACACTTCACCATAAAACACCACGGCTAAAATAAACATTAAGCTAGGCCCTATGTACTGAAAAAACCCAAGCGTAGTGTATTGCAATCGCTTAGCCGCGCCGGTAAAACACAGCAATGGCAGTGTAGTCACTATACCTGCACTTACTAATAGCGCATTAGTTAGCCAATCATTCGCTGGTAAATTAGACGTTTCAGTCGGCACCATTAACCACCAATAGGTCAGTGCCACCGGTAATAATATTAATGCCTCAATTAAAATGCCTGGCAGGGCATCAACCTGTAGTTTTTTTCGTAATAGGCCATATAACGCAAAAGAAGTCGCTAACGAAAATGCCACAACCGGAAATGAACCAAAACTAATTAACTGTAATAAAACACCTGTAAAAGCCAAGGCAACAGCAGCTCCTTGCAACTTACGTAACCGCTCGTTTAAAAACACCATGCCAAGTAATACATTTAACAAAGGATTGATATAGTAGCCTAAGCTGGCATCTAGCATGTGGTTGTTATTAATGGCCCATATAAACAACCCCCAGTTAAATCCCAGTAAGGTAGAGGTAACAACTAGCATCAGAATTAATTTAGGTTGTATTAAAATGCGTTTAATTTTATCCCAGTAGTTGAGCACACTCACCACCAAAATAAGAAACATCACTGACCAAATAACACGATGCATTAAAATTTCAAATGCTGATACATGGTGGATCATCTTAAAATAAATGGGTGCTAGGCCCCACATAAAAAAGGCGAGGCAGGCAAAAATGGCGCCCTTTCGCTGCTCGGTATCAATCGACATAGTAACCACTTGATGATTTAAAAGGCCGTAAGTTTAACCCCCTCTCACTTTTTAGCCAACTAAATACGTGCCCGTTCCAAACGCTATTTGTACCGACTGCTCGTTATGTAACTCCATTCGGCACACGCACACTTTATTTCCTGAGCGAATAAGTGTGGCGCTGGCAATAAATACCTCCCCTTTACCTGGGCGTAAATAATCAGTACGTAAATCTATAGTGCCCAGTGTGGCTAACTTTTTATGCACACTGGGTAAGTCGGCATCGTCTAGTTTTCCTATTACACTTGCTGCAGCAAGCATTCCGCCTACATTGTCGAGCACCGCAGAAATCACTCCACCGTGAAGAATCTTTTGCGCCGGATTACCAATTAATACGTCTTGCCAAGGAAATGATATTTTAGCTTGTTCAGTACTAAGTGACTCTACTGCTATTTTTAAAAACTGGTTAAAGGGCATGTTATTAACAAACAGCGCCCCTACTTGATCGATCAACATTTCTTTATTCATTATTATTCTCTATGTTTTCAGTGGTACGATGAGTAAAGCACAGCTTGAGGCTATTGTAACCCCCTGCAGATTTTAGTTTATCACTACAGATGTGTGTACCAAGTAATGAAAGCTAAAGACATCCTGATAAAAAACCACTAAAATAGCGCCGATGAATACACTAACTCCTTCTCCTAATACGCTTGTGCGTAAACCCGAAACTGTACTCAAACAAGTGTTTGGTTACAGTGAATTTCGCGACGGTCAAAGTGCAGTAATTGATGCCGCCATTAATGGCCAAGATTCATTAGTATTACTGCCCACCGGTGGTGGTAAATCGGTGTGTTACCAAATACCCGCGCTGGTATTAGAGGGAGTCACCATTGTTATTTCTCCGCTGATCTCTTTAATGCAAGATCAAGTCACCCAGTTACAAGCACTGGGAGTTAAGGCCGCTTATGTCAATAACAGCCTAGCTCGCGAAGAACAACAATTAGTGTATCAGCAATTGCATCAAGGGCTGATAAAGCTACTTTATGTAGCTCCTGAAAAAGTGCTACAACGCGACTTTTTAGAGCGGCTCTCTCATTTGAATGTTAGCTTGTTTGCTATTGATGAAGCACACTGTGTTTCTCATTGGGGTCACGATTTTAGACCGCATTATTTTCGTTTAAATGAGCTTAAACAACGCTTTGCACATGTGCCTATGATGGCACTCACTGCCACTGCCGATAAAGCGACTCGCTTTGATATTGTTGAGCAACTCAAGCTACAACAGCCCTACATACATACCGGCAGTTTTGATCGCCCTAATATTCGTTACACCATAGAAGAAAAATTTAAACCTATGGTGCAATTACTGCGTTATTTAAAAGAGCAAAAAAATCAAAGTGGTATTATTTATTGCACCAGTCGTAAACGTGTTGATGATATAGCTGAAAAGCTTGCTGATGCAGGCCTTAATGCTGCCGCTTACCATGCGGGAATGAGTAACGAGCAACGTCAGTTTGTGCAAACCGGGTTTGCCCGTGACGATATTCAAATTGTGGTTGCCACCGTTGCCTTTGGTATGGGAATTAACAAGCCTAACGTACGCTTTGTTCTGCATTACGACATTCCAAAAAGTATTGAAGCTTATTACCAAGAAACAGGCCGTGCTGGACGAGATGGGCTTGCTGCAGAGGCCATCATGTATTTTGACCCTGCCGATATAGGTCGGGTTAGACGCTTTTTTGAAGATATTGACGATGAACAGCGCCGCCGCGTAGAAGAGCAGCGCTTTAATGCCATGGCCAGCTTTGCCGAAGCACAAACCTGTCGCCGTCAAATATTATTGAACTACTTTAGTGAGTACCAACGCGAGCCCTGTGGTAACTGTGACATTTGCTTAAATCCACCTAAAAGTTTTGATGGCACATTGGTCGCACAGCAAGCACTTTCGTGTGTGTATCGCGCACAGCAACGATTTGGGTTAGGTTACATTGTAGAATTATTACGTGGCGCGAATACTAGCCGCATTCGTGATAACAACCACCATGAACTCAGCACCTATGGCATAGGTAAAGATAAAAGCAGTGAGTTTTGGCTCAGTATTTTACGCCAACTTATTCATCAAGGGCTATTAAGCCAAGATATAACCCAAGGCGCTTCATTGCGTTTAACTGAAGCTGCACGCGCTATTTTAAAAGGTGAATATGCACTGCAATTGGCCGAGCCTCGCTTACAAGCTAAACACGTTTATCAGGATAAGTTAGCGCAGTTTAATTACGATAAAAAACTATTCGCTCGCCTGCGTGCATTGCGTAAAGAGTTAGCCGATGCCGATGATGTGCCGCCTTATGTAGTATTTAACGATAAAACGCTAGCCGAAATGGCGCAGCTTATGCCCACTAACGACAGTGAATTTTTAAAAGTGTCGGGGGTTGGTTTTACTAAATTAAACAAGTATGGCGGTGAGTTTTTAACCGCAATTCGACATTACCTAGCAACGCAATAAGCCCCTTATGACCGAACTTGAATACGATCACACACATCAATGTATTATTGTTAAACCGACAGAGCTGCCGCACGATGAAGACTTTGAATTGTGGGGAACGTTATTTTTGCACAGCGATAAAATTAGCATTAATGAGTATGCCGCTGGGGCAGATCGTCATCAACTGCGTTTTAACTATGCTAACCACACGTTTAATTTAAATTTTGAGCATTATAGCCAAAGTGTGTGGATTAATGGTGAAGGGCAAGATGCCGACAACCTATTGGCAGCGTTAACATTTTATTTAACTTAAATGCATAGCTAATACCTTATAATCGCTATAAAAATAAAACTAAATCTGTCTTTTACTTACATATCAATAACAATGATGTAAGCTAAGAGTAAGTGTTTTATTTTGCAAAATAGCGCTAAAGAGGGTCAATGTTAAATAGAAAATGGATTGCACGTAGTTGTTTTAGCCTTTCTATTTCGAGTATGTTTATGCTCAGCGTTTGTGCGCAAGAAGCGCCACTAGCCCAAGGCTGCCCTAGTGACGACTCATCACAAACTCATGAAAATAATTTGCGTCGTCAAATTACATCTCAAACTCCAACACTCACAGCACAAAGTAACACTAAAATTGCCTCCATCACTTTGCAACAGCTTAATGTATTTAATACTGAACTAGAGGCTGAAAACAATGCATTATTTCGTTTCGCCAATCGGGCACACATACAAACCGAGCCTGAGGTAATTAAGAGTATTTTACTGTTTAAGTCAGGCGATACCTTTAATCCAAAAGCGCTGGCCGAATCTGAGCGGTTACTGAGAAAACAAAGTTATTTATATGATGCACAAATTATTGCTGACGAAAATTGTGATGGAAATATTGATGTAACAGTAATTACTCGAGACTTATGGACTTTACTGCCCGAACTTAGTTTTAGCCGTAGTGGTGGTGAAAATAAATCAAGTATTGGTTTTCGCGAATCTAACTTATTTGGTTGGGGCAAACGGTTATCGTTTGCACGTAAAACAAACAGTGACCGAAATGGTTATTTATTTGTTTACGATGATCCTAATATCTTATCAACTCGCTACCGAGGGCGTTTAGAGTATGCCGACAACAGCGACGGCAAAAGTCATTTAGTTGAACTAACCTACCCGTTTTATGCCATCCATACGCCCTATAGTTATGGCGCCCTGAGTTACTCAACCCAACGAGAAGAAGCCTTATACATCAGAGGTGAAAAGTTTAGTGAGTTTGAACAAAAAACCGACCTAAACCAGGTATTTTTTGGCCATTCTAAAGCCCTTAGTCATAACTGGACCCAGCGCTTGAGCCTTGGTTATATTGATGAGCAACACACTTTCAAAGCGATTGACTCTACCACTACAGCAGTGGCTGAAAACAGAAGCTTAAGTTACCCCTACATCAGCGGCCATTGGTTTGAAGATAACTTTATAAAAGTACGTAACTTTGACAGTATTTATCGTACTGAGGATTTAAATTTAGGTTGGAATATCAAAGCCACCCTGGGCTACTCCGATGAATCAATAAGTAACGACGATAGCCGCGCTGTGTACTCGTTTAATTTTAACAAAGCCCATTTTAGCACTAACCATACCCTTTGGCGTTTTCATGCAGATATTCAAGGCTATTGGAATAACGAGAAAAAACAGCTCGAAAACTTGCTCACTACTAGCCAAATTCAATATTATTTAAATACCAGTATTGATCAATCTTGGTATGTAAAAGCAAGGCTGCAATACGCAAAAAACCTCACTAATGATAAACAGCTCACCCTAGGGGGCGAAACTGGACTTCGTGGCTATCCTATGGAATTTCAACATGGGGATCGGAGTTTTTTAGTCAGTTTAGAAAAGCGCTATTACTGGGAATATGACTTACTACAGCTGTTTAAAGTGGGAGGGGCAGCCTTTTTAGATATTGGTCGAGCTTGGTATAACAACGACTCGAACACTCAGTATCAAGTTGAGAACACCCCAGTGCTAAAAAATGTGGGCTTAGGTTTGCGCCTTGCGCCAAGTCGCGCCAATGCGGGTACCATGATCCACCTTGATATAGCCGCGCCGCTAAATAAATATGATGATGTTGACTCGGTACAATGGCTGCTCAGCGTCAAAAATTCTTTTTAAAATCACTACTGCGCGCCTACGTTAAACGTTACACTTTGCGCCTATCATTATTGTGAGAATAGATTTTGGAATTAATCACCCTTTTAAAGCTTTTGGGCACACAATATAAACTTATCGTGACCGTGATTGCCCTTTTGAGCTTTCCGCTACTATTAAAAGTAACTAAAAAATTACTCGAAAAAGCTATCAGAGGTAAAATAGATTTACACCGAAAGTACCGTGCAGAGCTACTACTAAAAATAATACTCGCCTTTGTGATGCTGTGTTTAGTATTAGTTTTTTGGGGAATAGAACTGCGTGGTTTACTGGTATTAGGCTCTTCTTTATTTGCCATGCTAGGCGTTGCATTATTTGCGGCGTGGTCATTACTGAGTAACTTAACCGCGTTTTTACTGATGTTTATTCAAAATGACTGCCGTGTAGGCTATTGGGTAAGAATTGTGGATGGAGCCAACGCCATTGAAGGGCGTATTATTGAAATGGGGCTGATGAATGTCTTACTCGAACACGTTGATGGCCACAGAGTGATTTACCCTAATAACTTATTTGTTACCCGCCCGGTGTTAGTGCTTAATACGGAGCCTAAACCAACAAAAGCGCCTAAAATTAAACGCATTATTGGCCCTAAACCGCGTTAGCTTAAAACTAAGGCGGTTTTTTATATCGACAGATAGAGTCATACCAATTCACTTAATTGAGCAAATTGGTATTAATTATTTAGTTCAGCCGTTTTCAGCTCATCATCTAAATCATTTATCTCATCAATAAACGTTTCTAACTGCTGCTCTACCAAGCTATTTGCATGTGCAAAATAAGCAATATGGAATACGGCATCGCCTTCATTTACCAGTGGCATAGTTTGCTGGCCAATAATAATACCGCTTCGAGGAGCAAGGAGTTCAAGCTCTGAATCGCCAAGCGGACTGCTAATATAAGCAAGCACTTGGCTTTTCATTACTCGCTCACCTAACGATACTTGCGCTCTTACTATGCCGTCTACTTCTGCACGCACCCAACTAGTGGAACTTGCAATCACAGGATCAGGCAGTTTTTTAGGACGTTTACCGCGTATCATTTTTAAATGTCGCATAACATAATCAACCCCTTGCACGCCTGCAGCAATCGCAATAGGGTCAAAGCGCAGTGCTTCACCCGCCTCATAAGTAATAACAGGTATACCTAAATTAGCGGCTTCACTACGCAGCGAGCCATTACGTAATGACGCATCTATAACCGCAGGCGTACCAAAGGCTTTAGCCATTTGCGCTGTTGCTTCATCGGCTAAATTAGCGCGAATTTGCGGTAAGTTAGTACGGTGAATCGCCCCCGTATGCAAATCAATAATATGCGTACAATGCACAGCTACTTGGTTAAAAAACATATACGCCATACGACCTGCTAATGAACCACGCTCAGACCCCGGAAAACTTCGGTTCATATCACGGCGATCGGGCAGATAACGCGATTTATGAATAAAACCAAATACATTCACAATCGGGACCGCTATTAATGTACCACGCAGCTGATTAGGGTCGATTTTAGCCAGTAACTGGCGCACAACCTCAACCCCATTTAGTTCGTCGCCGTGTATAGCCGCACACACCATCAATACAGGGCCTTCCATTACACCGTTAACCACTTCAATAGGAATATTAAGCGGTGAATGGGTGTAAAGCTTTGCAGCTTCTAGCGCGAGTGTTTTACGTTCACCTACACCAATACTTTCACCTAATAGGGTGAAAGGTCGGTTAATTTTAACCTTTGCCACGAGTTGCCGTTCCTTTACTTGCAGCATTTTTCTCGATGAAATCAATCACCATGCCCGCAATGTCTTTACCTGTTGCCACTTCAATCCCTTCAAGACCTGGCGATGAATTTACTTCCATAACCAAAGGACCACGAGATGAGCGAAGTAAGTCAACGCCAGCAACGTTTAAGCCCATTGCTTTTGCCGCTGCAACCGCTGTTTTACGCTCTTCTGGCGTAATACGCACCAGTGTAGCGCTACCACCACGGTGAAGGTTTGAGCGGAACTCGCCTTCCTGTGCTTGGCGTTTCATTGCAGCAATCACTTTATCTCCGAGTACAAAGCAACGAATATCCGCACCACCCGCTTCTTTAATATATTCTTGTACCATGATATTGGCTTTTAAACCCATAAACGCTTCAATAACACTTTCAGCCGCTTTACGTGTTTCAGCAAGTACCACACCAATACCTTGAGTACCCTCAAGTAGCTTAATAACGACCGGTGCGCCACCTACCATTTCGAGTAAGTCTTTTACGTCATCTGGCTTGCTAGCAAAGCCTGTTACCGGCATGCCTACGCCTTTGCGTGATAATAATTGTAGAGAACGTAATTTATCGCGCGAACGAGAAATAGCCACAGATTCATTAACCGGATAAACACCCATCATTTCAAACTGGCGTAATACAGAACAGCCATAAAAAGTAACTGATGCGCCAATACGCGGAACAATGGCATCAAAATCTTTTAGGTTTTCGCCGCGGTAATGGATTTCAGGTTGATCTGAGTTTATATTCATATAACAACGTAGCGCGTTAATCACTTTTACTTCATGACCACGTTGCTCAGCCGCTTCAATTAAACGACGCGTTGAATATAAATTTTTGTTGCGAGATAAAATACCAATTTTCATAGTTAAAACCTTAACTAAATTATGTTGAGTAAGCACATATAAGTATGTTGCTACTCAACGAATTCTTATAATAAATGTGATAAAGCCGGATCAACGACTATACGATTTTCCATAGCTGTGCGCCCTAATAACATTCTAAACTTCATTGACGCACGACTTGTTAATGTAATTTCTATTGGCCAACTAAATTCGCCAGCATGTAGTGTAGTTTCAATAAAGTAACGCAGTTCTTTTTGGCCACTAGAGCTGGTAACGTACTTCATTTTTTTAACTTTGGCATTGCAGGTAATTTGCGTTTGCTCGTCTTCTTGCAATGGTTGGGCTATAAATTTAACCCATTTTTCGCCTTCCACTTCATATTCTTCAATATTAATTGCATGAATACAGGAAGTACGTGCACCGGTATCTATTTTTGCTTTAATTTGCTCGATGCCCAGCTCGGGTAAACTCAACCACTCACGCCAACCAACTGTTATTTTTGTCGTCATAAATGTGCCCTTAGTAAAAAAAGTGTTTTATACGCTACAGCAAATAAAACACCAACAAAATAAATTCATCTACTCGATAAGCCGATTTGATTGACCTTTTAAGTTAACTCGTTTAACAATGCAGTTCTTACGTATGCATTTAACCATAGGCTAAAACATAAGTTTTTGTTGCTAAACTCAGTTTAACATATACAAAGTAAAGCTAAATTTTATTTAACTAGGGTCTGTGGACCTTTACGAATTAATATTTGTTCAAACTAGGGGCAATTTAATCGCGGCGCGAGGTTTGTAACCTAGTGGGCTAAGTAAAAATCGAGCAAAGCTTCCGCGTCCTGCTCACGCCCCTTACCTACATCCATGTAGGCAACAAAGAGTTAATTGCCCCTAGGCAGAACCCTTCGGGCAGCGCTTATTTGGCATTGATGCTGTGTTATCGCCTATTTATGGGGAATAACCACACTCTGCCTTGCCTAAATATCAAATAGATTGCTGAAAATTTAACCTTGAAAGATAAACAGATCCTAAATACATTACAGTTAACTGTATTAAAAACATACTATCGATGAGAAATTATTATGATTAATGGCTTACTTCATGCACTTATTCTTGATGAAAAAGGCGGTGCACGCCCCATAGAAAACAGCAAGCAATTACACCAATGGCAACCTACTGATGGAAAACTGTGGGTGCATATGGACTACAGCCAAACAGATGCGGTGGATTGGTTAAAAAACTGCGGGCTGTTAAACGACTATGAACTGGAATCACTCACTGCTGATGAACCGCGCCCACGAATAACGCCAACAACGAATGGCCATATGTTATTTTTACGCGGGATCAACTTAAACCCAGCACAAAGCCCTGAAGACATGGTATCTATTCGGTTATTTATAAATAACGATGTGGTGATCACCACGCGTAAGCGCCGATTATTATCAGTGCAAGATATTCTAGCCTCGTTGAATAATAATGAGGGGCCATGCAGTATTTCTGAATTGGTGTGTACATTAGCGCACAAGCTCACTTCACGTATGCAAACAGTAATTGATGAGCTAGATGAAAGCTTAGATGATTTTGAAGAGGAAATTGATGAGCCCAGTAAAAAGTTTGATAACCAAGGCTTGTCGCAACTTCGCCGTCAAACCATCGCGCTAAAACGTTACTTAAAACCACAAAAAGAAGCACTCAGTAGCATGGTTAATAATCATTACCCATGGCTTTTTGACGATGATAAAGCCAAGCTAAATGAAACCACCAATTTACTTATTCGCTATTTAGAAGAGCTCGATAGTTCAATAGAGCGCGCACTTGTTATCCAACAAACCATTACAAATCAGGTATCTGAGCAATTAAATCAGCGGATGTATGTAATGTCGGTGGTGGCTGCTTTATTTTTACCGCTAGGCTTTCTAACGGGATTATTGGGGGTCAATGTCGGCGGTATACCTGGAACAGAAAGCCCTTATGCATTCACTGCATTTGTGGTGTTTTTAATTGTTTTGACTGGTGGGATTGGTATTTACTTTAAAAATAAAAAGTGGCTGTAATTACAATACAGCTCCAACAAGGTACAAAAAAGGCGAACATCATTGTTTAATGCGGATCGTTTAAGTTAATTGAACGATCTTTCAGAGGCTTCATAATAGGCTACAACAAAAGTTGTGGCCTATT
>NZ_JALNTH010000058.1:0-35054 GCF_023161935.1 Pseudoalteromonas sp. 2CM28B | reverse complement strand
TCGGGGTTCGGGGTTCGGGGTTCGGGGTTCGGGGTTCGGGGTTCGGGGTTCGGGGTTCGGGGTTCGGGGTTCGGCAGGATTGTGTTTGGTATTAATTAAAAAGCAATTCGTCATTTATTCATCACCTAACCCTTCAACTCTTGATAAAGCAAATTATAATTGGCAGTTACACAACATTAATTACACCCTCGGAGCCTTTACCCTATACGCGGCATAAAGCCCCGCCTACAAAATAGTGTGCGCCATCCCATCAGCCTTAGTTTACCTCGCACACGTTTTAGGCTCGAAGCCCGTCACTCGTAGCCCGTTAACCTTTAACCTTTAACCTTTAACCTTTATGTCGCTGTAAGCACTGGTTTCAGCGACAACACTTTATGTCGCTGTAAGCACACTATGGTTGTATTATGTCATATGGTTTAATTATGTAGACTATGGTTTCAGCTGTCGCTGCAGGCAAAGGGTGACATACACTGAATAGGCGTATCAGTAACTTACAAAGAGCGTGCAACCATTCACTGACATAAAGTACAACCATACAGTGACATAGTGAAATAAAAGTTATAACGCTAAAAACAAAAAAACCAGCCTTCGGATATAAGACTGGTTTTTTCAATTACTACTCACTGCCTTTTCGGCAGAATTACATTAACTTAAACATCGAATCGATTATTTTTATCTTCAGCTGCCTATACGGCAGGTCACATCATTAGGTTTGGCGTGCAGGGCTTTAAGCAATTCTCAGCTGCCTATACGGCAGGTCACTATAAAAATAGCTAACCTTATATATAATTCATGTAATTAAAAAGCAAGTTCAATTTTACCCATATTTTTATATGTTTGCTCAGAGAGTATTAATATCAATGACTTATAATAACGCTATAAATAAAGGTTAATTACTATCTATTAAGGGTGATAAATCAGGAACCGTGCCTTTAAACTTTTCATTTGAGGCAAGCCCATAATTACTAAAGTCTGGCTCTGCTTGGCAGTCGACATCTTGCTTTTGAATATGCAGAATATAATCCTCTTGTGAGCTCTTACTAGTCATAGCCACTCTATGGAAAATATCAATCTCTCGGGGAGCTTCGATCTTTTTAGGATTAAAGTCTTCACCTCTTGCTGACGCTCTTTTTTGCAGGCGCTTTAACCTTCTTCTACTTTCACCTGTGAATATTTTTGCTACCGCCTGGTTACGTATAAAACGTACTTCTTCGCAACTGTCAGGAACGGCTAAAACTTGGCTTAGTTTAAAAAAGCCACAATCTTGCATATCTACCAAATAAGCTTGCTCTTTAAGGTGGGTTAAAATCTCTTTGTCCGTGTGAACAAAAGCAATTACATTACCAATTGATGAGTCTGACCATGCAGGAAACGTAACTCCCATTCCTTCAATATTATGCTTCAAAATAAACCCATGCATGATAGAAATACAACGGCCAGTAAGCAGCGCTAGATTAGCTTGTTTTGGTAAAAAGTGGACTGAGAAGTAATACCTTTGCATAATTACGCCTTTTTAGCCTCTGCTTTTTTCTGAAACATTCCACCCTTAATCAATACAGAAAATAAATAATAAATAGCTGGGTCTATATTTTCATTTTTATTAGTAATGCAATTTTTAAGAGCTGATAAATACCATTCTGTGTTTTTGAAAATAGAATAAAAGTTCTGCTCTGAATCGGGAGGACGTCGGGCAATGCCTATTTCTTTATCTGCACCAAACTCATGCACTCGTAATCTTTTACTTGCATCCTCATCCCACCAATCATCTATTGACTGAAGAGCTGCTCCTATTTTTACTGAATTAAAACTTACAGCGTAACGGCCATCTGCACACTTAGCTTTTACAAACTGTTTTGAGGCCTCTCCTTGCTTAACCTTGTCGTTAAGGATTTGGCTTGGGTAAATCTCTTGGCAAAATGAGGCTTCTATTTTCGCGCTTATATCAGCACTCCAAAACACATTGGGATCAGTTAATGCGCTCTCAATTTCATTACTTAGTTCTTCCAATACTTTTTGATCAGCAGGAGCCCATTTGCTTTCCCAAGCCAGCTTACGAGTGTTATCGATTAAGTAACAATTCCCTTTGCTGGTTTTAATTTCAATTTGAGTGTTGCCAGTGTTTTGATTACGCCAAAGCCATGTACCTAACAAAATATTTCGACAATATCTTACTGCTAACTCTTTATAACCACCGCATTCTTTAAATGTTGAGGCCAACTCTTTTAATAAAGAAAAAACATCTGGGTCACTACAGCCTGAAGGGACCAATGAGTTAGCCTGAACTCTCAAAGAAAACCGACAAAATATATGCTCCACATTTGGAGGTACATAGCACTCTTCTAGAGTTAATATATTATTATGTGTTAAGTCCTGAGGTGAGATATTTTTTGGTGAAAACTGCGGAGTAAATGCTTCAGTAAAACCAGATTTTGGGCCTCTGATCTTATTTACGTCAGCCTCTAGAGGAACAAAATCAGAGTCAGCCGTTTTATAAAAAAATACAGCTTTACCAGGGTAAAGCGAGCGATCATATTTTAATATATTACATAATTCCATTAACTATTTTCCGGTTAAACTTTTTTCATTAGCATAAACTTTTCTTGCGCATCTAGCATCCAAAAAGCACTATTAAAATAGTTACTAATACCTTTTAACCTAACACTAGTGGCCGTTTCGTATTTCACCATTCCTATTGCTGGTTCAGCATAACAATGCAGTCTTTCAAGTGCTCCAACTTTAACCATCGGTTCAGTGAGTAACATATAACCCATCATAGATGGGCTTAGTTTAGAGTCACTATTTAATAATAAGAGTAGCTCATCTAAATCCTGTATTTTGTGCTCAGTTGGCATTATCCAGCAACCAGATAAAGGGAGTCGCCTTAACTTTTCAAATAACTGATTTTCATTACTATACAAACAGCACCAATTTATATTTGAATTAAGCTCAGGCTGATGCATAACACCACCTGCAAAGTTAGATGGAAAATGCGCTTTCAAAATATCTGGCTCGCTATCTACTGCCTGTAAATCATCATCATAGCCATCAATATGTACTATTAAATCAAATACCAAGTCACAGTATTTGCCATCAATAATTCCTGGGCGCTTAAGCTTATTTTGCTGAGCGCCTTGCAGGCTAAGTTCAGGGAGTTTTTTTCCTGCTACAGTAGAATAATCTCTAATAAACCAAGAAAAAGATGTGAACCGTACATTTATCCCTAGCGCCTTATTAAGTTTTCTTTGGTAGCTATGAAGCATCCCCCAAACAGCGGTTAAAGATGGAATACCTGAGCAGTAAGGGTTTGATAATGCTTGCGCATCAAACACGCGTATACCGCTTAAATGTAGATAGCGATAATGTTCATCATCTTCTTCAATCAGTTCATGTTTCTGATCTGTAAGATTAATAAGTACCCATTGTAAAGCTGCTTTTAAAGGGCTCATTAATTTAGGATGAAAAGCATACCTTTGTGTCATGCTCACTCCGCCAAGCGTTTCATTTAGTAACCTAAATAAAGAAATAGCTAGCGAAGGGAGTTCATTGTCGGGTAGCGATAGTATTTTATACTCTAGTTGGTCTGAAGCACTCTCAAGCTTTTCTAAGTCATGCCCATTCTCAATAACGTCCAAGCGCCATTCAAATACAGGTGAAAACCATTCTAAAAGCGTGTTTCTTACTTCTTTAATACTCTTAACTTTTTGTTGTCTACGTTGTTTAAGAGCCAAAGCATTATTACTAAATATAATACCCTCTAAAGCTTTAATGAATTCCGGTTTTAATAGTGCCCCTACGTTAAATACTGCTTGCCCATTGTGTAATTTAAATGTTCGTGAGTTATTTAAACCATGATATTTACTTCGTATATAAGGAGGGTAATTAAGCACATTAACAACCCCACCTAAGGAAGCAGCTAACATACTGACAGCAGCAGGACGCGTAAACTCTACACTGCTAAATCGAGCTTGTTTTTCAATTGCCGCTTGCTGAATTTTTGATTGAACTACATGGCTGATAACAGGCGTAACAGCCACATAACCATCATGATAAGGCATTCTTACTTGGCGAGAATAGCGGTCAACAGAGTCGGGAATGGCCTCTTCAGGCAATGATTTTTTAACGGTTACACATAAGCTTTTAAATGCCTTAACGGATAACCCAAGAGAGGTAAATGCGGCTTTCCAGTTATCTGAGTACGTAGCTAATACTTGCGCCAAACAGTAATCTTCATCTTGCCATTTAAAGTAACTAACAAATAATTTAGCTACATTTACCTTAGCAGAGTCATGCGACCACCCATAGGCTTTGGGATAGTTAGCACTACTCAAAACATAAGATTGCAGCGGTGGAGGCTCTACGGCTAAATTTTGCTTACTTACTCTAATATCAGGGTACTTTAAATTATGAGTATGAAACCACGCTATTTCCTTAATACATTTATTAATATGGTCTTCACTTTTTAAAGCCTGTTTTGCTAGCTTTTTATCCAGCAAGTCATCAACTTGGTTTTTTCGATAAGTCAGGTTTAACAAAATAATCAGAGCAACGGCTTCGCTGCCTGTTATATCAATCATTGCCGTATAAGGGCTAAAAGCACGACGTAATAATCTATCTCGCTCAGTGGTGTCTATAATCTCTAGCAGTTCTTTTAAATGCATATACTCACCATGCCGACAAATACATTCTAGCTTTATCATTTCCAAAACTGGTTTTGTACTCTATAACATGCCTTAAAAAAAACACGCCCTTATAAGGGTTGATCCGCTGGTTCATTTTATGACGAAATGCCGTTTGCAAAATACCATATTGGTACAACCTATAAACCTGCTCTACTGAAGTGCCTAACAAAGTTGCAGCCTCCAATACACTTACTAATAAGTCGGCAGCGTTGGGCTTTTTAGTTTTAGGGTTACTCTCAACCAAAGTAACTAAATAATCTAATAGAGCCCTATAAATAAAGTGAAGTTCCCTCTGCATTTGAGTAATGGGGCAAGCTAAAATAGCATCACCAAAAATAAACTTAAACTCAGTCTTATTGAACAGATCTATTAGCTTCATTTCTGCATTTTTACTTAATTCATCAAGCTCTTTGTAAAAAACTGCTGGCCACTTACTAAAATAATCCACAGCATCATCTAAGCAAAAGTTATCTGTTTGAGAATACCGCTCCTGATACCAAAGGATCGCAGCAAAGCGTTCTGTAAGAGTAGTGTTGTTAAATAGCGGGTTACTATCGTTGCGCTCACCTTTATCCAGCAATTTATTTAAGTGTTCAATGCTTAAAGTATTTACAGGCGAGGTACTAGCGCTAGAAAGCTCAAAACCGCATAAGCAATGAGTGATTGACTCATTCTCGATATAGTTAATTGGAGCGCAGCATTCTGGGCAGTTCTGTAGCAAAGCACACTGATGTTTAGTGCACGCATTTACCCACTTTATGTGCCAACTTTGTTTTATGTAAGCTTCTTCTGCAAGACATTGTGGACATACAGGGAGCGAATCAATGGCATCTACTGCATGGTAACGAATAAATCTTTGTGGAATGTCTACGCCATTGTTATATATGGCGGCTGAGGTGTTGAATTTAAAATCTGACTTTAGCAAAGCCAACTTTTGTAGCTCGTATCGAGGTAAATCTAGTAGTGTTTCGAGTAGTCCTAAAGCCCGCATCCTAAAATGGCTATTATGTTTGGCGTGGTAAACATTGAGCCTCTTTAAATCTACTGGGAATGCACCATGCGCCTCAAAATCAAGCTCATGCAGCTCTTCGCGAATAGCTAAGCTTAGCCCTTCATACGAGTCAAAAAAATTCTCTGAAACGACCCGTAACAAGTAACTTTCCAGCGATTCGTCAGAAAATGCCCGAGCCTTGGGAGAAAATAGAAAAGCCATCCAACACCTTAAAACTTAGTAATCCTAAGCTAAAAGATAAAGCCATCCCATTTAATATGCAAGCCGCATCATAAATAATATTATTGTATAGCTGCCCTATATACTATTACTGATTCTTATTAGCTGTACGATTCATAGAGGTCGTTTCAATATACTATGACTCTATGAACAAAGAAATTAAACAACGTTTAAAGTGGATTGAGCTTTACGAAGAAACCAATAATGCGGGCCTAGTTTGTCGTCGGTGTGGAATTTCTAGACCCACTCTTCGAAAGTGGTACAAGCAATACAAAGAGAAAGGACTAGACGGCCTACAGGACGTTTCTAGACGCCCGCACAGCTCCCCAAACTCTAAAATTAATAATCGAATTGAAGAGTGGATTCTTAAACTCAGAAAGATAGAAAACTTGGTGCCAGAAGAATTCAAAATGAGCTTCTTCGCGAGCATAATTTCAGCTATCGCTTGCTTCAATTCACAAAGAGCTGACCAAACATGAAGTAAAACCAATAGTTTTTCAGCGGAAGAAAAAAGACTTCATTCGATACCAAAGACCTACTCCTAGTGAGCGAGTTCAGATGGATACATGTAAAATTGCACTAGGGATTTATCAATATACTGCTGTTGATGATTGCTCTAGGTATCGCGTGTGGACGTTTTTAAGCGTAAAACGTCAGCCAATACTCTTACCTTCATCGATAAGGTAATAGAAGAAATGCCATTCCCGCTACAGCGAGTTTAAACGGATCTCAGAACGGAGTTTTTTGCTGAAAAAGTACAGCTCAAATTGATGGAGCATGGCATTAAATTTCGCCCCAATAAGCCAGGCTATCCTCGCTTAAATAGCAAAGTTGAAAGGTCACAAAGAACTGATAAAGAAGAGTTTTATTCGACCGTTAATTTGGATTTGGACGAACTCAAAAATGAAACGTTACCTAAGTGGCAGTATTACTATAATTGACAACGCGCTCACGGCTCATTCAAAGGTAAAACTTCAATGGATGTTGTATGTGAACGCCTTGAAAAAACACCGCTTTGGGAAGACGCTCACGCTAACTACGAAACTGAAAATGAACGCATTCAGTTATCGAATTATCAGCGTGATCTTCAACTACGAAAAGTGAAATGATGTCTATGAATCACGCACTAGTTGGTTAGATAAGACTTAATATGATACTCATTCAATGAGGCCCACCAAACCATCACTAATTTACAAAAGACTAAATTTTAACAGCCTGTAAGCTTGTATTTGGCCGTAGAAAGCTAGAGCTCTGTCAGGTACTTGGGAGCCAGTTACCAGTTAATGGGAGGCTCAAATTAAAGAAGATAAACAATCTAATAGATATATTTTTTTGACTGGCTTTTGCAATAGCTTGTCGCATGGAGCGTTTTTTAATTTATGAGTATCTCCACTTATAAGAACTTTTTTTATAGTAGGGAATTTTTTTTCTAGTGCTATCAAAATCTCAACACCTGTTACTTGTGGCATCAGGTGATCAACAACAATAATATCTAAATTAAGTAGTTCTGGGTGCTGAAACACTTGAGTACTATCTGATAATGTAAAGCATTCAAAAGCCGAACTTTTCAACATTCTTGCATACGCGTCTAAAATAAAAGGCTCATCGTCAATGAATAATACCTTAGCCATTAAAGCCTCTATAGTTTTTTATAATGTGATTAATTTGTATTTCCAATATAGGCCAATGAAGCGATATATCTAAAACCAAGCATTTGATTAATGACATTTTTTTATTTTTAGCCGCTAAGTATAATTCGTCGCTCAATGAACTAAGTAATATCACGCCACAAAAACGGCACAAGCCACTTAAATTATGTGCACAATAGGATATTTCCTCTAAGTTGCCCACTAAAAAATATTTTTCGATAGATTCGATATTGTTCTTAGCAGAATAAGAAAAGTCAGATAAAGCAGACGTAATTGTTTCAACGCTATCATCGTCAAAAATTTCAATCAGATGTTTAAGGTTTATTATCTTAGAGTCATATAATTTATCTTCCATTCAGATATTTACGCCTGTATTAGTGGCCGGTTACATGTTTGCGCCCACCATGCCGATAGCTTCCTTAGTAAAGCGAGTACTTGGTTTCGATTCTTTAAGTTAGCGGAAGCAATTTGAGCTATTAAGATTTCAAGTCTATCAAGACATATCTGGAATGCTTTTAAAAAATCAGGTCTATGATCATACTGCTTAATATTCTTTCCAATATATATTAAGTAATCGGCAGACTCACATACCCGACTTCGCGCATTTTCAATTGCAACATATTTCCGATTTTCAATAATCGAATTATAAAAATAACTTATTGTATAGGCTACTTTCTTTAAGCGACGATCTATTTGATGATGCCCTGTCGTAGCACTATCTGGCCACTCTAAAAAATCGCGATTTTTTACTGATATATCAGATTGTTGTTTATCTACCTCTGGCTCTATATCTTTCTTGTTTGAACCTAAAACAATTGCTACACCACGGTGACTATATTCTTTAAAGGATTGATGATTATCCGTAGCGCCCTTAATTTTCTCTAAATAGTACTCTGCGGGTTTTATAGTTCTCTCAGCCCGTTTATGCTCATGTATCTTTTCTGTTAATTTAACTGAAGAGATAGGTTTTACCAAAAAGTCATTTACATCAAATTTCACACATTGATGTATCAATTCTTTATATGAGTTTACAGAAAGAACAATAATTGGAATATCATGAGCTGTAAGGGTAAAACTACCAGACCTGATACGAGATAATAATTCTAAACCACTTTCTTTTTTTAACTCTATATCTGTAATTAATAAGTTTATTTCTTGTGTCTCCAATATATCAATAGCTGCTTTATAATCAAATGCCTTATACGCATTGAAGCCCGGGATTTTATAGGCAACACTATATAAAAAATTACATATTAAAGGTGCATCATCAACCACTAATATATTAAAATTATTAAGCAACATAATACGTCACCATTAAAATAGGAATCCTTTTATTTGTTTTCAAAATATAAAACCGCTTTTCAAACATAGACGAATAAATTGCAAAGAAAATAAATTCACCTTTTTTCAGTTTTGATTGATATAGGTAATTTAACTGTAAAGCAACTACCTGAACCTAGTTTACTTTTAACTTCAATTACACCTTGATGCTTATCAATAATACTTCTAGATAAAGCTAACCCAAGACCAGTACCTTTATGCTTTTCTTTCGTAGTAAAAAAAGGTTGGAAAATCAACTCTAATATACTTTGCTCTATACCAGGACCATTGTCTTCTATACTAAACCAAACCCACATATCATCATAACCGGTTGTAATTGTTATTTCTCCATTGTGTTCTATTTCTTGTACCGCATTTAATATTAAGTTTAAAACGACTTGGTTGATTTGAGAGGCTATACACCTAACTAAAGGTAAATCAGCAAAAGATGTATTAACCTTTGCTTTGTATTTTAACTCATTACCAAGAATATTTAACGTACTTTGAATTCCTAAATGGATATCAGCTTCTTCGAATTCTGCATCATCCAAGTATGAGAAATCTTTTAAATCATGAACGATTTCAATAACTCTTTTTAGCCCAGATTCAGATTGAGATAATAAAATGGGTAAATCTTTATTTATATAATCAAAGTCATGTGCCAGCTTCAGTCTGTTAGTTTTCTCTATGGGTAACTCTTTACCTAATTGCTTAATTAACATCATAAGGCTATTTATGTACTCATTTAAAGCGGATAAGTTTGAAGCGACATAGCCTATTGGGTTATTTATCTCATGTGCTACACCAGCTGCAAGCTGCCCTAGTGATGCTAGCTTTTCTGAGTGCATGAGCTGATCATTTAACTGTGCAACCTGTTTTCTTAGACGTTCCAGCTCACTCTGTTCTATTGACATTAATAGCCCCCTGATTACTTTTATTAAAACGTTGCTTGTGCATACGAAAAGCAGATAAGATTTCTCTTTTAAGCTCTTCATCACTCCAAGGCTTAGTGAGAAATTTATAAATAGCACCTTTGTTAATCGCTTCTGTTACGGAGCGAAGATCAGTATAGCCAGATAAAATCATCCTAATTGTGTCAGGATACATTTCTTTCACTTCTTTAAAAAAATCAGTGCCACTCATTTCAGGCATTCTCTGATCTGAGACAATCACTTGTATATCGTGTAACGCAAGTAGATTAAATGCCTCTAAGGCACTATTACAAGTGAGAATATTTATTGGCTCTTTGCGTAAAACTCTTTTTAAAGAATGTAGTATGTTTTCTTCGTCATCTACAAGAAGCAAATTAGGTAAACAAGCGTTAGTTTCAAAGGCATGTATCGGAGAATATTGCTCTAAAAAAGATTCAAACTTATCTTTAGGTAACGGTTTGGAATAATAATAGCCCTGTAGTTCATCGCAGCCATACTTGTTTAGCAAATTCGCTTGCGATAACGTCTCGATCCCTTCCGCAACCACTTTTAAATTTAATTGGTGCCCCATCGCAATAATCGCACGGGTAATGGCTGTATCTTTTTGATCAGTTACTAGCTCTCGTATAAATGACTTGTCTATTTTTAGCTTATCAATCGGTAGGCGCTTTAAATAGTTTAAACTGGAATAACCAGTTCCAAAATCATCGATAGCAATACTGATACCTAATTGCTTCAGGTGCTGTAGTTTATCTACAACTTGTTCAATGTTTTCTAATAATAGTGATTCGGTTAATTCTAACTCGAACCACTTAGGTTCTAATTTTGCTTGGTTCAATGTTGCTTCTAATTGCTCTACAAAGCTCACACGTTGAAATTGCAGTGAAGACAAGTTAACCGCCATTATAACCTTAGCCAAGCCTCGCTGTTGCAAAGAGCGGTTGTAATTGGAAGCTTCCTCAATCACCCATTGACCGATTTCAACGATTAACCCCATTTCCTCTGCTATTGGGATAAATTCATCAGGTCCAATAAACCCAAGTTCTGGGTGTTGCCACCGTAATAACGCTTCTATGCCTATAATATGCCCGTTGTCTGCTGCTACTTGTGGTTGGTAAAAGAGCTCAAATTCTTGATTTGCTACCGCTTGCTTTAGCATTGTTCTGAGACTGAGTCGTTTATTAAGAGTTTGTTCCATGTCAGATTCGTAAAACTGAATATTATTACGACCGACTTGTTTTGCTCTCTGCATAGCTAAATCAGCCCGTTTAATAAGCTCTATAGGCCCATGTATGTTCTCATCAAAAACACTAACACCAATACTCGCAGTTAACTCTAGCTCTTTACCACTTATTAAAAATGGTTCAGAGATTACACCAAGAACCCGTTCAGCCATAATTGTTAATTGATTAAGTTCATTTAAATCCGGAAGCATTAATATGAATTCATCCCCACCAACTCTAGCTAGTGTATCGCCTGAACGAATTTGTTTATTAATTTGTGCACTTACTTTACAGAGAACCTCATCACCAACTAAATGCCCGAGACTGTCGTTAATTAATTTAAAGCCATCTAGATTAATAAAGAGTATTGCGACTTTCTCTTTATGACGTGAACTGATCTTGATACTTTGCGATAGTCTGTCATGTAATAACTTTCGGTTGGGTAAGCCAGTTAATAAGTCATGAAACGCATTAAAAGCAAGTTCATCTTCATAATTTTTTTGCCCACTTATATCAGTTTGAATACCAATATAGTGAGTAATGACCCCATCATCATTGGGTACTGGTGATAAAAATAAACTATTCCAAAAGCCACTACCATCTTTACGGTAATTCCTCAGTACTACGCTAACTTCCTGTTCTGCCGCGATGGCATTACGAATTTGCTTAGTAACTATCTCGTCCCGCTCTTTACCTTGTAGGAAGCGACAGTTTTTACCTTCAACCTCTGCTTTGCTATAGCCTGTGAGTTTCTCGAATCCATAATTAACATAGCTTATAGGCATATCTATTTGGGTAATATCACTGATGACGACCCCATTCGAGCTAGCATCAACCGCTCTTTTGAACAACTTAAGTTGTTTTTCAATTTTTAAGCGCTCAGTGATATCTTTAGCAATACCAATCACACCAACTACTCTGCCATTAACCCAGGTGGGGATTATTGTTATGTGTAATTCGTGTTGCGAACTATTACTACTTACTATACTCGCTTCAAAGCTTTCCGAATTACCTGTTAAAGCATTCTTAAAATATTTCGTAACCCGAGATAGATGTTCTTCAACAATAACATCAGCAAAGTGAATGTGTTGTAAATCAGGTAACGGCCGCTGTAATAATTCACAGCCAGATCTGTTCATTGCTGTAAAATAACCTTGCTGGTCTAAAATATAAACCGGATCAGGATTAAACTGATACAACGAGCGAAAGCGTTGCTCGCTTTCTGACAATAAACGTTTTTGCTCTGTACGCTCTATTGCATTGGCGGCATAGCGACAGCAACTACTTAATAACTCCAGCTCTTCCGAACTCGGCGCTCTACTTTCTTTGCAGTAAAGCGCAAACGTGCCTAGTATATTATGTTCTTTTGTTACCATTGGTAATGACCAACAGGCCAATAGTTGTTCAGTTAAAACAGCCTCTGCATAACCCAGCCAATTTTTATCATTGCTAATATCTTTTGTAATTACTAACTTATTGTGAAAAGCTGCTGTACCACATGAACCCACATTATCATCTATATCGATATTAGCTAACGCTGAATGATATTGCTTACTAAATGAGGGGGCTGAGGCAATCTTTAGTTTCTGACCAACTTTGAGCATCACACATGCCTTAACCGCCGGATAATGAATTTGCGCCATTAAGCATATTTTCTTTAATATTTCGTCAAGTGGGGCATCGACCGAAATCAGGTGTAAAATTTGCTGTTGCGCTTTTTGATAGCTCTCTGCTTTAGTTAATTCACTGATATCTCTCCCTGCTGCATACAATGTTTGTATGCTAGGCACATATTGTGCTGACCACATTAAATGCACCTCATCACCACTTTTGCGAATATACCTATTCCGAAATTGCTTAGTATGTTGCCCTTCAATAATGTTTTGAGCTTCATGTTCAGTGGCTTGTTGATCATCTGGATGTACAAAATCCATAAACAACCTGCCATTAAGTTCCTCTGCGGTATAGCCTAATATTGTATAACTGGAATGACTGGCCTCTAAAATTCTCCCATCCTCATCAACAATAAATAATAGATCGGCCGAATTTTCCATAAACTTCATATGATGTGTTTGCAATTTTTTTTGTAAACTAAGGCTTTTGCGAAGTTTTCTGTTTCCGGAAATTAAACGCTTTTTATGCCTATGAATTTGTTGCTGATACTGTTGAGATAGCAGTGCTAAAAAGCAGGCTAACCATCCAGCAATTAATATCAACCCTGATTCCTGCTGGACATAGTTAGGTCGGATATCAAAATCTTGATACAAAGATAACTGCCATCTCATTTCACTTTGCGAATTGTGAATGTTGTTTTTACTTAATAAAAAGTATTGTCGCGTAGGGTCAAGCTGACTTATTAAGACTTCTTGACTATTTTCATGGGCTAAAGTAACGGCATAACCTCTGGGTACAATTAGAGGAATTATTGACTGCATCAGTTGTTTGAAGTTTATTCCTGCAACAATGACAGATAACTCATGAGTGTTAGGCTGGCGTAGTGGTAGAGTAAAAAAGGTATGATCTATTCGATTGTCATAATAAAAATAAGCGCTTTCGTCATTCTCGTTATCACGTTGTTCTGGCGACCAAGTTGATTTAGTAGCAACATAGTCGTCGTACCATTTTTTAATAGCTATAGTTTGTGCTGCGGAGTAGTGCAAATTTCCCGAACTGTTTAAAATAGAAATATAGTCAAGATAGTTAAAATCACGTAAGTAGGTGTTAAAATCTAAACTTAACTGTTTTGGAGGGTAAATAAAATCACTTCCAGTAATACGATCGCTTAACCTTTGCATCAAACTTTTTTGTTCTTTTATAGTTTGTTCTGTTTGTTGCTGAATTTTTGATAAAGTTTCCTTGGCTACTTTTCCATTAGCATCTTCTATTTGATGCATAAAATCTAACCATAGCAAAAATGTGAAAGTTGTGAGTAGTAGTACAAGCCAACTCCCTAAACTACGGCTATGAGCTTTAATATCAAAGAGAGAAGCCGATGGTATAGTCAACCCAGCAACAGCACCAAAAAGGAGAAAAATAGAAGTGTTTGAGGATTCAGAAGGAGTTGTACTAAATTGCAAGCTGCCTAAAAACCCAGTGTTAACAGAGAGTAAAGATATGGCTACAACTACCAGAATACTAAAACTGATCAAACTGCACTTTCTAAAAAAAAGACTTTGCTTTTTATAGGCACTAATCAAACCAATTAAGACCAGAGCCCAACAGAAAAACTGAAGCCAAGGCATAGTAAAATTTGTAATTAATTTATTTGTATAACTAAGTGTGCTCATAAACAATATAGTAGCCATAACGCCAAGGCTAAACGTAAAGAGAATGTTCCTTTTTCGCACAATAGAAATCAGTGACACAGCAGTTAAGGCTAGTAAGAGCATAGTATTGATAGGTAAGGAGGTGCTAAAACCACTGTCACTAAGGTGCTGAAACTTCTTAACCCCTAGAAATGGAATGCTGACAAATAAAAAAGTCAAGCTAGTCCAAAATAAACTATACTTTAATGAAGCATATTGCTCCTTTTTCAACCTAAATCTCATAAAATTCCAAATTAATATTTATAAAATACCCAACAAAATTCTGAGCCTACCCTATTAAAACTATGCCAAAACTATTATTTTCAGACGCCTATCGATTTTACATATCCAAGGTAATAATTGCCATTGTTCAATTTTTATAAATTAACCGTTACTTCACATTCATTCACACGTCTCCACTTAGTTATTGGTGTTCTGAATCAGTAGTTTGGCTACCTCATTAAATGAGAAAACTAACTCATAGAGGTAAATCGTGGTAAAAAAACAAACGTAAATCCTATCTAGAAGATTAAAAGTGGAAGGCGCTAAAGCACTCAGAGAGCTAAGTATCTCCAAATCTCGGCTTTAATATTAGCAAAATGCTGATTTGAAAGAAGCATCCACGTCGGATAGAGAAAATTGTTAACTAACCAGAGTGCGCCTTTGAAGCGTCAGCTCGTAGGGTAGGCAGCTTGTATTTGAATATATAAAAATTGATTACAGCAAAGTTGGCTACCTAGGGAATGAGAAGTCTGAACTACTAAATGTTGATTATCCAAATGTCCACTATAAACGGCTAAAATCAGGTTATAGTGCTATTAAATTAAAGGCTAGGTAACTTTAAATCTTAAAACTCTTGGATGGAGAGTATAAAGATTTAGTCACCGCCTCAGTTATATTTTATATACAACTTGATTCCGACCATTATCTTTAGCACTGTATAGGCATTCATCAGCTCTGATAAGTGTATCTCTAGATACTTTATCGCTTGATTTTATAGGTGTCACACCAATAGACACAGTAACGGAAAGCTCAATCTCGTAGGAAATAAATACATAGTCACTTATTTTCTCTCTAAGCCTCTGCATTGCTGCTACCGAATCATCGATTGGTGAGTCTTTTAACACAATTAAAATTTCCTCACCACCATATCTATATGCACTGTCTGTGTCTCGTAGTGATGATTGTATAATATCTGCTATAGATTCAAGAATTTCATCTCCAACAGCATGCCCATACTCATCATTAATTAGTTTAAAATAATCTATATCGATAAGTGATAAGCTAGTAATTATAGGTTGTTCATTATTCAACTCTATGAGTTCGGTTAAATCTTTCTCCATTGCTGAGCGATTTAGTAAGCCTGTGAGTTCATCCAAATATGTTAAATTATTAGAAATTTCTTTTCTAAAGGTTTCTATACTCCTATCGAGTCTTTTCATTAGTGTGATTAAATGACGATAACTATTTTTCTTGATATCGTTGCACTCTAACTCATCCAAAGTGTACCTTACATAATCCAGTAGATTTGAAAGATTTCTCTGAATATTAACTAACCTTTGATGATGAGCGACTTGAGTATTTGAAAGATCTAGTGCGCTACTAAAGTCCAGCTTTTGTAAAAGAAGGTTATAATCATTTTTTATCCGACAACGTAAGTCGTTATATTGCAACATATAAAATAAATTAAGCCTGCCATCGTGATGTTTAACTAAGGCTTCCCCAAAATTTACATAAAAAAGCTGCACGTCATGTGTATTCAATTCATCAAACATTGCTTTCAATTATTATTATCTCAAAAAAGGCTATCAACTGTGTAACACTTATTAGTGCTTCACATTAAACTTATAAAAGTGGCTATAAACACCTAATAGTCACTTGTTTATATTATCAACGAAAAAGAGCCGAGTAGGAAACTATTTGTATATTTTTATAATACATATCAAAGGGAAAATAATTGGAGTCTAGCCGGTATTTTATGATTAAAGCGGACATACCCTGGAGTGGTTTAATCGCGGCGAGAGTAAAAGTTGTTCTTCAAAGGTTAATTGCTACTACTAAGAACCCTACGCGCTACGTTATAGTCTATTTGTTGGAAGTAACACTCAATACAGAGTATACATGCCTGAAGATAGCGTATAGATCTGCAAATTAACCTTGAAAACAAACAAACCACGCAGCCCCTTCATAATAACTTAAATTCAGAAGCTTTTTGATGACGCTTAATTAGGAAATTGCAATAAAAACACATTTAAGTCCTGTTCAGTCACTTGAGTAGTCTGTGTTAATCTTTAATTTTGTTATTTTCTATATAGTCTATGAGGCTATGTATAGGTAGTGGCTTGGAAAAAAAATACCCCTGAACCTTAATACCTTCGAATTTAGATAAGTGCTTAATTAACCCTTCACCTTCAACACCCTCAACTATTACGCTTTTATCTAGATCGTAGCAAAACCTAATAATAGTATCTAACAGCTTTTGCTCTTTAGTATTTAATAAGTGTGCGCCTATTGTAAATTCGCGATCGAGTTTAATTATATTTGCTGGCTGATGTGTCAGATAGGATAGGCTTGAGTAGCCGGTTCCAAAGTCATCTATTGCAACATTGAGCCCATAATCAACCAATTCAATAAGTTTGCTTACAATAACCCCCCGTTCTTGAAAGTACGATTCAGTAACTTCTACCGTAAAATTTTCAAGAATAATGTTATTTTCAGTTAATAATGAAAGCAAATTACTTGCAAAGTTATCTTTAATTATTTGTTTCGTCGAAAAGTTAACTGCAACAGTCATATTTTGTAGTTGGGGATATTTTTTTATATCTTCGATCACTTTTTTAAGGACCTGCTCGCCGACTTGAGTTATTTGACCTGTAGTTTCAGCTATGGGTATAAATTTAGCTGGTGAAACCCACTCATTACCGTTTGTCCATCTAACTAGTGCTTCAACTCCGGTGATCGTACTATCATTTAAGCAATGCACTGGTTGGTAAAATACTTCTAATACATCGTTCTTAAGTGCATTTTGTAAGTCATTTCTGATAGTAACGGTTTCATTATACTTATCTTCCATAGACTGTTGGTAGAAATGAAATTGATTACCACCAAGCTCTTTCGCTTTTTCAAGAGCAACATTCGCTTGCTGAAGATTTAACCGAAGATTAAATGAATCAAGGTGTCTGTAGGTTGCAGCTCCAGCGCTGACTGAAAGGTTAATTTCATTATCATCAATAATGTGAGCTTCAGTAAGCTCGACAATTAGAGACTTTATTTTTTGTTCTAATGACTCTGGGGAAATATCAAAAAAATATAAAACGAAGCTATCACTCGCCCCTCTAGCAATCAACGCTATATTATTAGTGCTTTCGCGTACTCTTAAGGATACATTATTTATAAGTTCATCGCAGATTTTATACCCTAAAGAAATGTAAATCGCTTCAAAGAAATCTACTTTCAAAATAACGGTTGAAAAATTATTAAAATGCTTTTCAGAAGTGACCTTGATAAACTCGTCTTCTAAAGCTGTTAATTTGAGTAACCCCGTGAGCTCGTCATGTTTTGCTCTAAACTGAATGACCCTAGAGGAGTCTGCTACTTGAACAAAAATAAATATAAAAATAGAAGTGAGCCAAAGTATTGACTGATCAATTATTGTGTCAGTATGTATAGAGTCATAATCATTAATAAAACTATAAACCTCATGCTCAACTAGATCCATGACATTGATTTTCTGTGTGATAAAGTGATTATAACCATTAATTAGTTCGCTTAAGTCTGTTTTATTTTCATTATTATAATCCACTGAAAAATAAACACTTTTTGTCAATTCTAAATAAGTATCGTATTGACTTAAATAGTGTAAATAGTCTTTATCTAGCAATAAATTAATATCCAGCAAATTTAATATGTAGTATTTATTTTTTGTCGCTAATTCAACAGTGGCTAACAGCATAAGAGTGGGGGCTGCTGAGTTTAGGGTGAGTGAATTTGCTGCAAACTGAATGTCATCAAGATCTCGCGTCAACCATGCTTTTATTATTGGTTTTTCTAGCATACCGTTTAAGTAGAAATGTCTTGAAAAAGTATCCCCTGAAACGAAGTTAAGTTCGCTATCAAGAACTAATACCCCCTTAATAATATTGTAATCGTTGGTATAGGTTTTTTGGTCTATATCTAGAAGGCGCTTGAAATCATCAAAACTCTCATTGTTAACTCGTGCTTTGATTCTGGAAAGGGCTTTTATTTGTGCTTCAATAGATTTATTTATCATTGTTTCTATCAAATTAATCTTCGCCCTCGCATTAGCCTCTTCAGCTTTTACCACACTTAATGAAGCTTGATGCCAAACGGCTGTTCCAATAGAGACTGCAATGAATACAACTAACTTTATTCTCTTCATTTCGATAATTTGGACATTTTTGTGAAAAGCTTTCACAAAAATTGCAGCAAAAAGCGTAAACAAGAAAACAGCAGATAAAGAAAAAGTAAATGGATTCGAGTCAATCAAGCCAATATGAAAGTTTTGCAGCATATGAAACCAAACGGAAACCTGCATTAAAAGGAAGCACAAGAAGCAAGCTGCAACTATTAAAACTTTGTACTTTTTTGTTATTACGTTTAGGCTCACCCTTTTTATCAGTATGAGTACTGCCATAATCAATAGCGAGTTTAGTGCTGTTTTAAGGCCAATAACGTGCATCAGCTCATATTTATAAAATAGGAGCTCGATTATACCTAAAACGAAAATAATGAAATGAAAATAAATGATAGCACTATAGAAAATACTCGCCGCGCTATTTGTTACTTTAAAGTGCATATAATGTGAATCGATTTATCAAGCTACGTTTCTTGCAGTGTAAAAGGGTTAGTAAATTAATACAATGCATAATAATATTTAACTAGTAACTAAATTACACTACCAACAACAAGATAGTAACAAGATAATAACACCACCGACACCGCGTCATGCTTTGTGTGATTTTATAACGCCATAAACGTTGGCGGTACTTCAAGCTTGTATAGTGACTCCCTAGTCTGAGTGAAACATCCATCAACTTGATCTGCCTCTACTTTCGTAGTTAGCTCAAGCGCTTTTAGCGTTAAGTTAGAATCCGGTGACAATGACATGGCCCAACCCACAACTTTGCGTGCAAATAAATCAATAACAACCGCTAAATAATACCATCGATTGCTTGTCAAAATATATGTTACATCAGCGCACCATGTCCTATTCAGCTCAACCTATCAAACTACCTATCAAACTACCTATCAAACTACCTATCAAACTACCTATCAAACTACCTATCAAACTACCTATCAAACAAATCTAGGATTTAAAGGTATTCATTACCAGCACGTTTATATTGATATTGTGGTACTTGGCAGCTCCTAACTTTAGTTTAACTATCAGTTTAGCGGCGCAATAACGGCTTAATTCAAAATAGTTATTCGTTGCGATTGTCGTTGCCCTAGCTGAACCGTCTCTCATTCTATGTGTGGCTTTAACTTCAGTTTCTAACCTTACTTGCTCTGGTGTCGGTGCTGTATCCCGTATAGGCCAATATTTTTAGTTGCTACGATACACATTGAATACACGAAACTGTACGCTAATCGGATAATGCTTTCGTTGATTTAATTTCTCAATTAAAGAAAGTTATTCAAGGAGTCGGACATCACGTGAGCGGTAGCCTTTTTTGAAATGTAATTTAAGATATACGTCATTGTAAGACATAAAGTTAAGATGAGTACCCCAAGCACAAGTGAAAGTGTAAGCTCATTCGCATTTAGAAGTGCATTTCTAAATAAATACCACATTACGTATGCTAAAAACCCCACCCCCCCAGCTAAACCCACTATTTTTAAGCGCCATTTTGAGCTAGATTTGACTGAGTTATAGCGTTGCATATTTTATCTCCCTGCTATTATTGTTAATTATTTCAAAGTAAGGGCTTTACTATAAATGCTAGAATATTAATTTGGCCTTGTAAATGCTTTTGAAGTTATAGAGTGATTGACTTCATATCACGTATTTAAGGAATAGAATCAAGTATAGAGAGCTTTACCCCAACTCTAATCACAAGGCTTCATAATCAATTCTTATAATATAAGGAGAAAACACGGGCTCATAAATACATCTCGTTTCTAAAATCAATTATATATTTAAGTGTAAAACTTTGTTATTTAATAACTTTAAAATTATTTATCAATTACTTCATCATAAAAATTTTCATCATTTCTATACAAATAAATTTCCGTTGTTGAAATGTTCGTCATGTATAGTATAAAGCCTATATCTATGGCCACTGCGATGTATATTAGGTGCGCTAATTTGATAAAGCTCTAGTTAATTTAGTTTCTCGATTAAAAAGAATTGATCAGGGAGTTTTTTTACTAGCGTTGAGATATTTCAATCTTATATTTCGTCTTTAGAGCTTCCCAATTTTAAAGAGCCCTTATTAGTCTTACTGGTTTTATTGATAAACCTAAAACCGACATACTCTTTCCAACCGTTATCAAATGGTTTATTAATACTTTGAGCGCTTCATAAACTATGTTTTGTGTATTAGTTCATTAGTTCATTAGTTCAACAAATTATCAATTCTTTTCTTCCAATAGCTCAATGAGCTTACGCTTTCCTTCGTCATCAAGCTTTTCGATTAAACATGCCAGAGTTGCGCTTTCTTCTGATTCACAAAAAAAGTAATTTACGGGAACGTTTAGCTCGATCGCTAGCTTTTTTAAAGTTGCTAAGTCGGGCATATGGCGACCTGTTTCGTAATGATTCATCCTGCCGCTAGCAGAGCTTGGGTCCATCCCTATTTTAATACCTAACTCTTTTTGGCTTATTTTCATTCGCTTTCGAGCCTCTTTAAGACGCTCTGTAAAAAAGGATTTAACCTGCACCGTTGCTTCATCTTGGTAACTCTCACATTTAAATGATTGTCTAGTTTTTACATGAGCATGTATACTTAGGAATCCTAAGTTTATGGTGAGTGGTAAGGTTTAGCAATGAGTAAAAAAGCGAATATGAATGTATTTTTACATTTTCTTTTGGTAATCAAACAGATGAATAATTTCACTGTGACGCAAGCGAAAGAGGCATTATTGCGTGAACAATCTGAGTTTACTGATCCAGTAGAAACCCGAAAGTTTGTATATCGCCAATTAACTCGCAATGTTGCAAATGGACTCTTAAGACGAACCAATAAATTAAATAAGGGATCTAAAGAGGTTATATATTCAACAACAGAGCTTTTTTCAAGTTTAGAAATCATTCCTACTTCAAGGCGAGGCAAAGTAAAACAAATAGATACTGCAAATATTAGCGTTCCTGATATTTCGACCGAAACAGTTAAAGTTATTGAGTACCAAGAAGAACTTAAAAAAGATTTATTAACATACGAGATTGATTTAAATACTGTACTTGAAGAAGCTAAAGAGTATCAGCGCCTTTCTGCACGCTACCCTAAGCTGCAAGAACAATTGCAGCTACATCACACTCAAGCTAAGGAAAAGTCGATTAAATTACTTGGCAAAATAAACGCTTTGCAGACTTTATTGGGTAATAAAATAACAGAAAAGCAACCATGCTAAGGGCTTGGCAAACAGCCTGCTTACTGGCAATTAAAAAGCACTACTCTCAAAGCCATAAGCACTTTTTTTGTTTAGCTACACCTGGGGCCGGTAAAACTGTATTGGCGGCAGAAGTTGCAGCATATTTATTTGAAACTAAGCAAATAGAATTTGTGATTTGTTTTTCACCCTCTAGTGAGGTGGCCAATGGTATTAGAAAGACGTTTGCTAAACGGTTAAATTGTAATTTTGACGGTGTTATTGGCTCAGTTGGTTGCTCGTATACTTACCAAAACATGCGCTTTTTTAATGACGACTACTGGAAGTTATTAAGGAATAACCGCGTGTTAGTGGTGTTTGATGAAATACACCACTGTGCTGGTTCAAGCATTGAGGATGCCAATGTATGGGGGCAAGATATTGTTAAAAACATTCAACAGCACGCTGCTTTTACGTTAGCGTTGACAGGCACACCTTGGCGCTCTGACCTTCTTCCTATCGCGCTGGCAACTTATAGCGACCCTGATAATATAATAATATGTAATTACACTTACTCGCTGCAACAGGCGGTAAATGATGGTGTTTGTCGTAACCCTAAAATTGTTTTAATTGATAATGAAGAAATTTCGGTAACAACCACGAAACAGGAAACTAAAACCTATAACTCATTAAAGTCTTTGCTAAAAGATCCATCGATTTCCTACCAAGATTTGATTAAGCACGAAGCTGTGATTAATTACATTGTTGCTCAAGGGGTAAGTAAACTTGCCACTATTAGGCAGCAGAATAGTAATGCCGCAGGGTTAATTGTTGCCTCTTCTGTTGAACATGCAGAGCAAATAGTGACTGTACTCACCGACCTTTTTCATCAATCAGCAACCATAGTTACTTACAAAGAAAGTGATGCTGGCGAGAGAATCAGCCATTTTCGCTTAAGCAACACACAATGGATTGTAAGCGTTGGCATGGTGTCGGAAGGTACTGACATACCAAGACTACAAATATGTTGCCATTTAAGCAGAGTTAAAACCGAACTTTATTTTAGGCAGGTGCTTGGCCGTATATTAAGAGTAAATAGCTCGCCCAACCAAGAAGCTTGGTTATTCACCTTAGCCGAAGAAACACTAAGCACTTTTGCAAATAGAATCGACCAAGAGCTACCTAACACTTGCGTACTAATAAGAAATAACGCTATAGCAAATGAATATTTTGGAACAGAGACTCATAAAAAGACAGGCTCCACGCGTCCCGATAGTCAGCCAATTGCTGAAATTGATGATTTATTATTTTCATGGGGCAAAAATGGAGCAAATCAGCTGCAAACAGAGCCTCAGGAAGCAAGCTTTTTACAGGCCTTTGGCGGGTTTAGAGAGCGGGTGATAGAGACGTTTTTAGTAAGTTAATTTGAAGTAATTCACATCAGTTCAGAGAGTTTTAATTGTTAGGCTTAGGTTTCATCTGGCAGGCCGCTATGAGCGAGAAGCAGACGGTCAGATAAACTCGTTTTTGGACAATTCCGAGTTAAAGTCTTAAATCTAATTCGTTAATTTCACAGAAAAATTCTATGGGATAATGCCCTCTTAAATCAATAGAAAAGCAAACTCCTAAATGGGTATCTTTGAGATCCCAATCAACACTATGTCCCGTATTGAAATTTTAACCTTACAGTCGTTTACGACTCAGAGAAAACCACGTTTGTTGCGGTGACTGTGTAACCGGCCTATCAGGTTTGCAAATCGTTACAAGTAGGTGTCAACTTCTTCTAGGCAGTCATCATCGTAACTAAGTAATGTATAAATAAACCCGTCTTTGAGTACTATTGAGCTTGCATATAATTCCAGTAACTTCATACCATCTCGCTCTGGTGTAACCCAATCTATCGGGTCTACAACGTCAAAGTCACTAGGAAATGCCTCTTGGCTGACATTTGTACAAGAAGCTAATTGCTCTGAGGATAAGTTGGTTTGGTTTATATAAAAATTGAAATGCTTTGTAGGAACAAAACGCTTAAATTGCTTGTTTTGGTGGATAACCATCGCTACAGGTGCTTTCTCCAGCCATGATAGTCTTCTAAAAACAGCCTCCAAAGAGGTGTCGCATAAATCGGATATTTGTTTGATGTTATGCCAGTTTACATCGCCATCAGTCAAAGGCTTAACCAATCGCTTTGGCATTAGTAGTCCAGATGCAAAACCATTAGCTTGGCGTTCTAGCGGATCTTTAAAATAATCCCCAAGCTCAGAGTTACCACACTCAAAGTCTTTAGAGTGGCCCTGCATAATGTGCATACAAACGTGGCCTGTTTCATGTGCAGCAGTGAAATTTAGCCGCCGGGAATCTGGAATATTGCTATTAATAATAATTCCTGCCCCGTCTTGATTGCCGATTGCCTTACCCAAAAATTGGTCGGATACAAATGCATGGAATTCCACTCTGATAGGAAAGCTCTCATCTGAAATGGTATTAATAAATTGATTTACTTTGATAGGTAACTGATCAAAGCCCAGATCTTCAAGTAAAGATTCGGCCTCCTTTGCTCCTTTTTGTTCTTCCATACCAAATCCTTACTTCTTGGTGAAGCGTTCCATCATTTCTCGCAATATACGCTGATCCTGTTCTGGCAGCTTATCAAGTTCTCCCCACTTTCGATAGAACTCTGTAGTTTTGTCTCCTGAATTTTCCGGCGCATCTTCTCCCGTTATTTCATAGGGTTTTACACCTAGTGCCGAAGCGATTTTTCTTAGCACAACAATAGTCGGCATTCGGCCTTCGTCTTTTTCGATCTTGCTTAGAGCAGCCGCTGTTATCCCTGCCTCACTAGCGAGCCTCGCCTGTGTCCAACCAAGTAATTCTCGCATGTGCTTTATGTTTTTACTGATAAGTGCGGCTTGCTGAAGTTTGTCAGCCATAAAATAACCCTCCGTTAATTTTTATATTAACAGTAGTTGATATGTTTGGCTAGAAGGCGTATCGTTATAAACGATGGTTAATTTATTAACTTCTGTTAATTGCCATCAAGAACGACATAGGTGTAGGTGCAGACCTTGTTCACCTGTGAGTTTGTCTTAGAGAAATACGCAGTGAACTAATTTATAAGAGGTAGCTAACTATGTCTTTGCAAAACCAATTCTCAAAATTTCACGACAAAATTAAATTAGGACGAGAGGATGATAGTTATCGGGAGGCCAGGACGAAGGACTCTAGCATCCTCGATGATTTAAGGGATGAATTTAAAAATGCCGGTTATCCAATAATAGACACGTTTATTCAGGGATCTTTCAGCACGCACACAGGCATAAAGCACCCAGTGGCTGACTTTGATATCGATAGAGCTGTTGTTATTGATGCAGATAATGCTCCTAATGATCCGGTTGAAGTAAAAAAACTTGTACTTAAAGTCTTGGAAAAGCGCGGTTTTACAAATGCAAGAATCAAAAAGCCTTGTGTCACTGCTGATTATATAAATTTAAACCTGCATATCGATATTGTCATATACAGGAAGCGAGGTCAGCAGTATGAACTGGCAGTCGGTAAGTTGAACTCAAATGTAGAAAACCGTGAGTGGTCTCCTGCTGAGCCCAAAAAACTGATAGAACATATTAATGATAGCAGCCAGTATATCGGCTCAGCAGACCTGAAAAACAGACAGGTTAAACGTTTGGTCAGATATGTAAAACGCTGGAGGGATGAAAAGTTCGGCCAAAATGTTGGCAAAAAAGTGTTTTCAATTGGACTTACACTAATGTTGAAAGACAAGTTCCGTCCATCTATCAGCTATGACGGTAAAGTCAATGACTTGCAATCGCTACGCGACACTATTTCAGCTATTTTGAATGCCAATTATTTTCAAAGCGTTGATTATGGTAAGTACAAAGTCAATGTGCAGTTACCTGTTCAACCATATAGAAATGTTTTTGAAAACAGTAGCATTGATACGGGAACACAGCTATATAACAAACTGAATGCGATGCTGACTAAACTTGATCAAGCTTTAAACGAAGACTCTTTGCGCAAACAATGTGAAATCTTGCAGGGGCTATTCGGTGATGACTTTGAAGTGCCAGAAAAGGAGCAAGATAGTAATGCCAAAAAAGTGGCTTACAGTAGCGCTGGTGTAGTTGGAACGTCACAGGGGGCATAGTGTGCTAAGCGAAATAAAACAGCACCTTATCAACCAGGGGTTCTACTGCACAATCAGTGAAGTAGCTGGAGGAGAGAGGATCGTAGTGGAAACTACGATCCTTAATCATGAGATACAATTAATGCTAGTAGCCGATCCTCCCTACTACAGCCTGCCCGAATTTTTCTTAATTAACCCTGATTCCATTGGCAGGTTGGCTCATGTCTCTGTTCATGAAGATTCAGGGATTCAGATTGGCACTGTGTGTGTTAATGCTCCAGAGTCACTGTCAGTAAATTTCGAACAACCACTATTGGTTGTAGAAGAATCGCTTCGGAGGCATATCTCGTTGTTAGAGAAGTGCATAACGAATCCAGATTGGAACCATAGTGAATTGCTTCGTGAGTTCTCCAGTGAATGGTTGCGAATCTGTGATCCAGATAGCTTTAAACCCTTATTGGCAAATATCGCAAGGCCAGCCCTACAAACGTTATCGGTATATAGCCCAGTGGATGGCAAACAATTTGGCATCGAAAGCCACTATATGGTTCATCCGGCTGATGATTCGCTTTCGGGTATCAGTGATATTCGGTTGTCTATAGCTAAGGATAATCGACGCATAGCAGGAAAAGCAGTTGTGATTCCAATCGAAACACTAACTCCTGCACCTAAAAATTCAGATGCTCTCGAAGAATGGTATTTAAATACAATATCTTCGCTCCCGATAAAGGTTAGAAGTGAATTACAACAAAAATACGGTCAATGGCGTGAAACTGCTTATTGGGTCGTGTTTACCGCCAAAACTGTTAATGATGAACGAACTTGGTTCGCACTGAAACTTAGCGGTAAAGCCAAAAAGGCGCTACCACTATCAGATGAAAAGCTAAAAAACTGGAAATTGGAAGCTTTACCTATACGGCTATTCAATCAAGAGAATACTGTGGAACGTGGTGGTGGCATTCTGCCGTTAGCAGACAAAAAGGTAGCCGTGATAGGCATTGGTTCAGTAGGCAGTGAAATTGCGCATAAGTTGTCTGCTGCTGGAGTCAGATATTTAACGTTAGTAGATCCTGATCTATACGAAATCAATAATCTGTATCGCCATATTTTAGAACAGCATTGGGTGGGAGCATTCAAAACCGTAGCCCTAAGTGTCGCTCTTCAACGACAATTTCCATGGTCTTGTGCACAATGGAAATTAGATAAACTGATGGAGTTTGCTCGCAGTAACCGTATGAATGATTTTGACCTGATCGTCATTGCTATCGGAAATCCGACCCAGGAACGGTTGTTTAAACAATACCTTTTGGATAACAACTCAAAAGTTGCCGTCATTAACAGTTGGTTAGAAGGTTTTGGCGTTGGTGGCCATGCAACATTAGATATCCCTAGTACGGAGGGATGCTTATTGTGCTCTTACGTTTGCCAAGAAACAGGTGCAAGAGGGCTAGTGTCGAACATGAATTTTATCGAACCCAACCAGATAACCATGAAAAACATCGCTGGCTGTGGAGAACAATTTATCTCATATGGCGCAGCAAGTTCGGCTCAAACTGGTGTCATGGCAGCAAATTTGGCCATTCGGTATTTGGAAGGCAAACAAACTAAGTCCTGCAAAGTTAGTTGGAAGGGTTTAGATGAAGATGCAATGGCAGAGGGCATCAGGCTGACTCATCGCTACTACAATTTCAGCAGTTCGCTTGAATACTTACCTTTGGTTGATGAGGACTGCGATGTCTGCACTCATTAAGCAAACTACGGGCATAAAAGATACAAAAATTTACCTTTCTGAAGAGCTAATTGATCTTTGGTATTCTTACAGGCAGATGTCTCGTGATAGAAGTGAAGCTTTTGGATCATTAATTGGCTCTCAGTCCGCTGACGCTAATGAATTTTGGCTAGAGCATTGTACTATTCCTCAGAAAGAAGATTCAGCCACCAGACTTAACTTTTATATGCGTGACCCTCACCACCAGAAAACGGTTAATTCTTATTACGAAAGTTCGCATGGAAAACTAGGCTACTTGGGTACATGGCATACTCACCCTGAAGAAACACCCACCCCATCGTATATAGATATTGTAGATTGGAGGAAATGCATAAAACGTAACCCGGACAGAGAATTAGTCTTTGTAATTGTTGGTCAGAAAGACGTCTGTATCTTTCGGGAAATTAACGGGTCATTTAAACGAATTTTTAAGGAACAAATCGATGACTGACGAGAGGCTACCTTTTCATCAAGCATGTTTTTATCCCATAGAGTCAATTGACAAGCTCGCAGAGTTTCTATCGAGCATTAAGACCTCTTTTGTGTGGGAGCATGTTGGATTACTTACCGATGAGCGTGTAAAAAACCAGATATATATATTGTATTCACATGAGTTACGAGCCAGTTTTCGACTTAACGTAACTGATGTTGAGCTTAAGGATGCTCTAACATTGATGGGTTGTGGGGATAATCTTGAGGTTCGCCACCTCCAGGGCCGAAATCTTTCTCAAGACGAATATGGAACAATGGAGTCACTATCAAAAATATGGGATTCCTGTGTTAGTCAATCTACAGTCTTGTCAGTCAATGACGTTGTTGACTATATCTCCAGGAATATCGAACAGCGATTTAATAAAGGTCGTGGTAAAGATTTCACACAGCCGACAATTAATCAAGTTATGCGTGATAGTCATGGCTATTGTATGTTTGAAGGCTGCGGGGATAGGTTGGATATTGATTGTCTGACTGGGGCATCTGGTAACTATTCATACTTGGCTCACAATGTTGCGTCTTCCGAGAATGGCCCAAGGGGTATTCCTTATCTATCCGAAGAACTTTCGAATGAGCCAGCTAATATTCTACTTTTATGCGACAAACATCACCGATTAATAGATCGAGTTGCGTGTGCTGATTATCCTGCATCCAGACTTACTCAAATGCGAACGGAGTTTTTAATTAATACTGAGAAATTACTTGAAGGACTGAGTTTCCAACCTATTCCTGTATTTTCAGTTCTTTGGCCGGTAGGCGGGCATGTTGTTTCTCCCCCGGAGTCAAGAGACATTGCAGGAAGTTTATCTAGGTTAAGAACTCGCATTAGAGGAGCATTGAATAACCTTAGTGACAATGAACGCCGATACAGAGCCAAACCTGAACGGTTTGCCAAAGAAATGGATGAAATTGTCACAGAAGAAGCAGAAACCATAATCAATCAGACAAAAAATTATGGATATCGAGCGGCGCTATTCGCATTTGGGCCAATGCCAGCTTTGGTCGGATTAGGGGCATGCCTAGGAAATAAATCTGAAATCACGCCAATGCTCAGATACCGAGATGGAAACTGCTGGGTTTGGCCTCAGGATTCTCGATCAGAAACACCTTACAAGGTGAATTGGAAGAGCGAGATAGGAAAATCATCTGAAGTCACGATCACTATAGCATTAACCCAATATCCCGAAGCAATGAAAAAGACTGCAACAGTGCTCGGTTATCCTGAGATTGAAATCGTAGCCAAGCAAATGGGTAATGCTGCGATCCCGCATCCAGAAAACGGGTTAGAATTAAAAAGTGAACTTCATGTAATACTGCAAAAACTTCATGACCAATTTGCTGTTGAGCGTGTTCACTTGCTCATCTGTGCATCTAACGCTGCTTGTGTATTCGTAGGTCAAGCCTTCGATCTCTATCAGCCAGCGCTTCTCGTATATGACTTCGATGGAGACGAAATGATATCTAAGCTGTCGATAAGTCATGTAAAAGGAAAAGTTAATTTATCAATACCTCAATGAGTAGCCATCGTTAGAAGAGCCACTCTGTAGCATTACTAAAAATTGGTCAACTGGCGGTTTATAGAGGAGTAAGAATACATATGACTTTTAAGATATTGAGCATCGATGGCGGGGGAATACGTGGTGTTTACCCTGCGCACATACTTAAATGTTTTGAAGAAAAACTTGGAATCAATCTCTTAGAGTCATTCGACATGATAGCCGGCACTAGTACGGGTTCCATAATAGCGGCTGGTGTTGCATGTAACATCCGCCCAGCCGAAATGGTTAACATGTACAAAGAATATGGCGTGGATATTTTCAAAAAGAAAAAGTCGAGAATCCCCTTTAAGAAGCTAAAAAATGTTGCGCAGCCGTTGCTAGAAAGCGTTTATGATAGTGGCAGTTTATCTAATGTTCTTAACGGTGTTTTTAACGATATTACGCTTGGGCAAGTAGCCAAGCCACTAATTCTGCCAGCAACAGATGTAGGTAACGGCGGAGTCCATGTATTTAAATCGCCTTACCACCCAGATTTTATTCGTGATAAGTCGGTAAAAGTAAAAGATGCTGTTCTAGCATCTTGCTCAGCCCCAACATTTTTTGATCCTCATAAAGTTGATGAGTACTTGTTATCAGATGGAGGCCTGTGGGCAAACAACCCCGCATTAGTGGCCGTTATCGATGCCCAAAAACGACTAGGGATAAATTATGATGATATACAAGTGGTGTCCATCGGCACCGGTCATTCCAAAGTCGCCTATGGTTTAAAGCATAAGGGAGGCTGGGGTTTAGCAACGGGCTGGCGGCATAAAGAATTCATAAATTTCATGTTATCGCTTCAGAGCCAAAGCGCGTTAAATTATCTAAAGCTTCATTTGAAGCCTGAGCAAATATTAAGAATTGATTTTGAGTCAGATACTGATCTCCCACTTGATGAAGTTTCTGAAATCGATAATTTGATTAGTTTAGCCGACAAGGATTTTACATATGGAAGTAAAGAGATTAGCAACTTTGTCTTGGGAGGGAGTGTATCGTGACTCAAATAGTTTCTAGGGAAGAGGCCCTGTTAACAGCGGCGAAAAAGTTGGACATCTCTCCAACTAAATACAAACAAGCAATTGATCGCTTTAATTCAATGAGAACACATCTAGAGCAAGGTAACTATCCCGGCACATTTCGTGTCCCAGAGGTATACCTTCAAGGCTCTTTTAAGCTTGGAACAGAAATTCGCCCATTCAAAAATAGTAAAGATGCAGATTATGACATTGATTTGGTCTGCAACTTGGGGCATTTAAAACAAGCAGTACTAGCCTCCACTGTGAAAAATCAGGTTGGGCAACGTATTAGAGAGAATGGCACTTATGCCCGATTGTTAGATGATGAAGGAAAGCGCTGCTGGACTCTCAATTATGCTGAAGATGATGGTGTTGGATTCCATATGGATATTCTCCCTTCAGTAGCAGAAAACAGTTTATTGGCGCGACCCCAATCAATTGCAGCTACAAATAAAGATCAAGAAAACCGCTACTCTTGGACAACGAGCAACCCGAAAGGATTTGCTGAATGGTTTTACGAAAGAAATGGCGCTGCATTTGAACTAGAAAAATATAGTCAGAAGCAACGTATCTTCAACAATCAAAGACAATTGTACAATTCAATTAACGATGTTCCCAATATTCACGTTAAAACGCCGTTACAAAGGGCAGTTCAATTATTAAAAAGACATCGTGACGTAAGATTCTCGCAATCAGATATAGAAAACTTTAAGCCAATCTCAATGATCATTACTGTATTAGCTGCCAATTGTTATAACAATGAAGCAACTATCTATGACACGTTGAGAAATCTAATATCATCTTTAAATCAGCATTCTCATCAATTAAGCAATAGCTTTGTTTTTAATGATTACTACGCAAGAAATACCTATACATTGATAACTCGCACGCCTGATGGAAAGTGGCTTATCCCCAACCCAGCTAATCCAGATGAAAACTTCGCTGACCGATGGCATGAGGATAATAATGCAAGAGCAAATGCTTTTTTCCAATGGGTGGGTTGGCTTAGAGACGACTTCATCAATACTGAAAACTTTATCGAAGAAGATAAGTTTATTAAGTCACTTGTTGATGTATACAAACCAACAAATTTACCTGCACTAAGCTTTAATGTGCCACATAAGGAACAACTGAGATACCCTATCGTTCCAAACATATATTCAGCGGATATTAAAGCAAGTTATAAATCCAACATATATTGGAAAGAGTTTAAATCTGGACAGCATTTACTCAAAGGAAAGGAACTAAAGTTCAAATTAAAGACTGATGTTCCTGCACCATTCGACGTTTATTGGCAGGTAGTAAATACAGGGCAAGAGGCGGCGAATGTAGGGCAGCTTAGAGGCGAAATATCTCCTCAATCGAATACGGCCTCAGACGAAATTTATAGAACAGAATCTACTTCCTACACCGGTGATCATTGGGTTGAAGGATTCGTCATTAAAGATCGTGTATGCGTCGCGAGAACTGGTGAGTTTGTAGTCAGCGTTAGAGATAGATTTTCTGTATGAAGAGCGTGAGTTTCCAAGAAGAATTAAGTGCAAAAAACACTACGCTTATGCTGCGAACTAATCTAAGCGTTGTAACATTACAAAGATTTGGTCAACTGACAGAAATTCTGTAAGGACGGCAAAAAGTTTCTCTGGCACGCTTTGGGGCAAAGGTGAGCCAGCGCTGATCTGGCTGACTCGAAGGCGGATAAAACTATTAAATCATGCGGCATCACTAAGACGAAGGCTTTCGTAATAGTCTTCCGCCAGAGCGGTCATTTTGAACTCAGCATCTACTCCAGCGATCTTCTCAACGGCATCTTTAATTTCCTCTAGATCGACATTGAAGAACTCCTTACGAAGATTAATTGCATTAACACGTTGAGAATGGAATTCACGGTGCAAAGCTGTTTCGAGTGCAGGTGCATCATCAGTATAAATCATGGCATGTACGTCAAATGGGAATGGTACACTGGCATCACCAAGCTCTTTAACTCTGTCCATAGGCTCTAGCCTGCGCGTTAAACCTATCTTGTAAACATCTTCTCCAAAGGAACCAATGTTACTTATCACGTACACATGGCCCTTACGAGTTTGTTCCGCCATACTCTTGGCACGTTCTTCTTTGGCTTCAGCTTCGGCCAATTGCTGCTCTAGAATGGCTATTCTTTGTTCCATTTCACTACGTTCTTGTTCATTAGCTTGAGCAAGCTCTTGCTGAGCTTTATCAAGAAGGCTTCGATACATTTTTTCTTCTTTCTCAGCTTCAGCAATAGCTTTTTCAAACTCCTTTATTGCTCTCTGCTCTTCACGAATTTGCTCTTTGATGAGCTTCTGCTCGGCAATTTCTTCCTGCTTCTTCAGGGTATATTGATACTGAAGCTTACATTCTTCAAATTTTAGTTCGATGTAGTCAATATCAAAGCCACACTCCAGTGTCGCAGCTGACTTTTCTAGATTGTTTGCTAGTTTCTCAATTCGCTCCAGCGTACGACCAAATGAGCTTGGAGAAACCTTGCCAATAAGCATGTCACATTCAATATTGAACGCAGTTAGCATTAGCTTAACTTGACCATTGAGGATTTTTTTATTCAAAGACTTATCATTAGAAATAACGGTCGTTTTTGGGAAGGTGACTGCGGTCTTAGCTTTAATCATGTCTTTTTGTTGCTGCCGTATGTCTTTGATCTCTTCAGAATAGCGAGTTGATGTTTCGTAGAGATATTGTGGCATTTCAAAATGGCCATGCGCAGTATATTCATCGAGTCGTGAATACAAGTCTATCCCACCCATTAGCTCGTTCAGATCCTGTTCGCTCTTTTCAATATTGGCACTAAGTTCATTTAGAGCGTTTTGGGCTGCGTCAAGAGACTGTTGCTGCTCTAGAATACTAACTTTAAGAGAGTCATCTTGTCCTTTCAAAGCTTGTAGGTCGGCAGTTTCAGCGTTAATTTTGGAAAGCGCCTGCTTTGCTATCTCAGTAGTTTTCTGTAGTGATTCATTTGCTTTCTTTAATGTCTCGTGCTCTACTTTGGCTTTCGTTAATGCTTCATCAATTGACTTGTACTGTCCAACTTTTTTATCCGCAGAGCGTTTCGCCACTACATAGGTCAGCAAAACTGCTAACAAAGATATGCCTGCTAATATTAGTAAATTACTATCCATTGTTTACTTTAAAACCTCTTGTATGAATTGTTTTCTAAGGGCGGCTCGTTCTTCGCAGCGGTCTTGGTACTCTTCATTTGTATTTGATAGCGCATTTTTAAATGCTTGCTTTGCTGCGGATTGTTGCTGTCTTACTTGCCGCTCTAGTTCTCGCTGAGCTTCACGCACACCTCTTTCATGCTCTCTAAGTGCTTGAGCTTCAGCACGTTGCCGAGCTTTCTCTCTACGCTGAGCTTCGCGGGTGGCTTGTTTGTTGGCTCTATCTATAGCTTTAACAACCTTTATAGCCGTCCTTAAACCATTTCCTCGTCTGGCCAATGCATTTCTCCTTTAAGCAAATCAGAATTATGCTTCCGATGCTAGCACAACAAAATTGTAAGGGTTACATTGAAATCAAATAGATTGCATAAAGTCATAGCTACGAGGGCACTAAGGTTTAAAATATCTATGTTTCTCAAGGCAGATTAGCCCCCTTGATTTGGGTTAGAAAAAATATTCCAAATGATGGTATGGAGAGTAATGGCTCATACAGTCGCTGACTCATTTTGGGGCAGAAACGAGTTTGGATTTCCCAGCTTTCACTAGACACCGGCTTATAATCTTAAAGTACAAAACGGAAGTAAACTTCCGATTTCAAACCTACATTGCCATATTTCGGAAGTAAACTTCCGTTTCTAGGGCTTCAAAGGTAGCTATCGGAAATATACTTCTGTTTTTTGATAGCGTTGTTAACCTAGATAGCTATATGAGCTACTTTTCAGGGTCTTACTTGAGCGATAACCAGTCATTGAGATTAGCTAAATATAAGAGTTAACTAATTCGTCAAACTACTCTTTGCGCATATATTCATGAAAATGAGCGACGCGCGCAAATTGGTTCATTTAACTTTACCTAAAAATTTTAGAAAACTTAGTGATAGTAATGCTTTAGGTTATTTGTTAAAACTATATAAAGTAGATAATGAGCGTTCAGTCGGAAGAAATATGCGCGATGAGCGCACTATTAAATTGTTGAACTAAGCCGCTACGCGGAGATCCTATTCTTATCATTTGAG
>NZ_JALNTH010000057.1:0-35908 GCF_023161935.1 Pseudoalteromonas sp. 2CM28B | reverse complement strand
CACCGAGCAGGTAGCGGCTCAGTCCAACAAGCGATTATGCAACACAAACAGCGTGTCGCATAAATACTAAAATGTTACACGGCTAAAGTGGTTCAATGGAAAATTATCACGAATCTTTTAAAAAATATGAGTCTGCGCTTTTAGAGTGTACAAAGTTGTCTCAAGAGTGCGCTGGAATACCATCACCAACCAGTTCTCATTTTTATGCTTCGCTGTTGTTTACGAAGTTGTGTAATTGCGCTCACTCCATAGGTCACTTGGCTCCAAAACCCGACCAGATAGGTAAGGATGCTCACTGGGATTACAGTTCTGTTGCATCTTTAACTAGAGATCTAATTGAGTGTTATCTTACTTTTTATTATCTGTGTATTGATAAATGCTCAAGTGAAGAATGGAATGCTCGGTGGCAATTGATGAATCTACACGACCATCTGTCAAGGGTTAAAATGTTCAATGCGTTAGGCATGGACTACGAGGAAAAGGAAGAAGCTAAGAGCGTAAAAAATGAAGTTATAGAAAATCTAAAATCAAACAAATGGTTTCGTAACTTATCTGATAAACAACAAGCACATTTTTTAAAAGGTAAAAATGCCTTTTTCAAAAGTCAGGATGAAATTCTGACTGCTAGTGGTGGTGATGTCTCAGACTTCAGGTTCAAATACATATTCGCATCTAACCATACCCATACTTTTCCAATGGGGTTCTATAGAATGACGGATGGTAATAGAGGTCGTGGTGTCGAATCACAAGTAGAGATTCAATACACAGGACTTTGTCTCGAGTGGGTTTCGGAGTATTTGCTCAAAGCAAAAGAACAATTCGACGAAAAATTTGAAAACTTGGAATAGTATAATCCACCGTGTAACAAACTGTTTAAGAGTGATTCGCAACGCGTGGCATTTTTACTATGCGTTGATTTTAGTGTTTAAGGTGGTATGCGGAAGCATCGGTATTGCGTTGCTCACACCTTAACAGGGCGTTATGTGCAATCAGACCCAAGGAGGTCACCATGAAAATTAAAAATGTAGTTATCGCTTTAGCTCTTCTTACAGGTGCGCCGTTAGCGCTCGCTGATCTCACTTGCCGAACTGATTCATTTGGTACTACGAGATGCAGTGATGGCACAACTTACCGCACTGACTCCTTCGGAACCACAAGAGATAGCCAGGGTAACTCGTGGCGTACAGATTCATTCGGCACAACCCGAGGTAGTGACGGTTCCACATATCGTACAGATTCCTTTGGTACAACCAGAGACAATCAGGGCAATAGCTGGCGCACCGACTCCTTCGGAACAACTCGTGGTAGTGATGGAACAACTTGCCGTACTGATTCTTTCGGTACTATGCGTTGCAACTAGCACATAACACATATGAGCCTTAACTCTGTCAATAGGCATTAGTATTCTTTTTGACCATTTTTATAAATTGACGGTCAATTCTAAACCAATAAACAAATTCGTTTACTTCGTCTGTCGATACGGCTGTTAAGCAAGTAGCTTACGGCAAACACATATAGAGGCTCTCTTATTGCGATCTCATCGCAGCCAGGTTTTTCCCATGTCTTTTTGGGGTTGCTGGGACACTAGACATTCATCGGTTAACCTCATCATGGCACTATTCAAGGCGGCTGGTTTCATCATTATGATCCAGTTAGTTTCAGGCTCAAGTCAGGTGTAAGCGACTTTGTTTATTGTATTAATGCACGCGTACTGAGCGTCTAATCAAGACAAGTGGCTTAGGTCTGTAGGCATATAATCAGGTTAAACCTTGTTGATTATTAACTCACCCAATTGATTGATGCTCAGCCTTATATCCAGTTAGATGTTCAGCTCACTCAGTACCGTGACTAACTCTTTAAGAATTTTGCTTCATCGAATACCGTCTCTTTTTTAAGCATATAATAAACACAGCGACCAAGCTTATGCGCAAGCGCTGACAGTGCTTTGGCTTTGCTCATTCGTTTTTGTAGTTTTTCGAGGTATTTGTTGGCGTTGTGATTGTGACGCAGCAGCAATACAGCCGCTTCGGAGAACGCCCATTTTAGATGTGCATTGCCAATTTTGTTACCTTGGGTGGCATAGGTTTTGCCGGCAGACTCTGCTTTACATTTGACTAACCGTCTATATGAAGCGAACTTTTGTACGCTTGAAAAGCGATTGATGTCACCAATTTGCATAAATAATGGTAAGTGCGAGAATGCGGCCTATACCATTAATTGTTTGCACGATATTAAGGTGGACAGGATTGTGTTGCTTGGCCATTTGTTCAATATAATGCTCTAAAGGCTTAAGCTCATTGTGGTAGCAATCGAGTATGGCCTTGTTTAAAGTAATAGCGCATCTTTTTCTCTGTCGCAGACGTTCTTTAAATTCATGTTGTGGGCAGGTAAATTGTACTGGCTGGCGGTATTGGCGACATGGGCTTTTAAATCAGCCCCGTGGCGAACAATTTTAGTTCTTCGGCGTAATAAGTCGCGCGTAGCACGCATATCTTTGTCATAGACATAAGCAAGCGGGAAGTTACCGCCACGGATGAGTTTAGCAATTTTATACGAATCAATTTTATCGTTTTTAGCTTTACCGCCATGAATTGCCTTCATGTATAGGGCATGACCGAGAATAAAGTCGATAGTGTGTTCTTTGCAAAAATCAGCGACCCAATACAAACAGTGCATGCATTCTACGCCAACGACAATGTCACCGGCATACGGTTTAAGTAGTTTTAGTAGTGCTTCTGGGTCATCTTTAATTTTCTTGTGAACAAGGATAAGTCCTGTATTATCAATGATACAGACGTAAAGTAATCGCGCGTGTAAATCGATTCCGCAATAATATGGATACATGTTATTGTAAAAGTTCATTGAGCTTTCTCCTGTAAGGTTGGTTGCCTTTTCAGCGTAGCGAATAATCACGATGCTGGGGAGGAGGCTCAATGAGTATCAAGGCCAGCCAGAGGGACAGCCAAACCGCTACGCGTTTTGTCCGCCCCTGCTGGCGGCGTTAGCTGCTTTGAGGTTAATCATTAGTAAGGTGTCGGAATGAGAATTTTGGTAACAGGCTCTGCGGGTAGGGTCGGGCGTGCGATCTATATTAAATTAATGCGTACACATGACGTAGTTGGCATTGATAAAACACCTTGCTCAACAGCCGATTACATTGGTGATATCCGTGACAGTGCCCTGATTGGTGGGGTTCTTGAAAATATTGATGTCATCGTTCATACAGCGGCTCTTCATGCTCCTCATGTTGGTTTAGTACCTGATTTAGAGTTTCAATCTATCAACGTAGACGCGACTGAAAAACTGGCTTTGGCTGGTGTAAAAGCAGGTGTTAAACACTTTATTTTTACCAGTACAACTGCGTTGTACGGTTATGCTTCGACACCTAAAAATATTACAGGTTGGATTGATGAGGAAGTTACTCCACAACCCAAGTCGATTTATCATAAAAGTAAAATTGCTGCTGAAACTAAGCTAAAAGAAATTTCAAATCTGTTTCAGCTTCCCGTGACTGTGCTGCAAGTGTCGAGATGCTTTCCTGAGCCAGCGGATTTAATGGCAGTATTTCGTCTGACTCGTGGCATTGATGCTCGCGATGTAGCAAATGCTCATTTATGTGCAGTGGAAAAACGTTTAAACGGTTTTAATCGCTTTATCATCTCAGGTGCAACACCTTTTCATTTTTCTGATTGCGAAGCTCTATATGCTGAAGCTGGAGAGGTTATCAAACGTAAGTGCCCAGAAATCGCTCTAGCATTTAAACAAAGAGGCTGGCAATTACCTCAAAGCTTAGATCGCGTATATGATTCGTCGTCCGCACGTGAGAAATTAGGTTGGTCGCCTATACATGGCTTTGAAAGTGTTTTAGAAATGCTAGATACTGAAACGGCAGAAGTATTACCAGTTTTGAAACGCAGCTAATCGGGTAGCCGGAGGTCTCTAACCTCCAGCCCCCACACCACCCATCATGCGGGTCCGCAATGGGCGGTTCATCTCCCGTAATGAATATTGATCCAAATATCTTTCAATGACACTAAACCTTGTGATGCTAAATAGTCATTACCTAGCGCAATGTTAATTCCTTTTGTTTTTGAGCTTCTACAAGGGCCTTTACTGGTGATATCACAGGCTATGGCGAGTCGCTCGCTAACACCCAATTTCATTAAACTGCGTACTTTGGTGCGAGGTTTACGCCATTGCCGCCAGTAGCACATTCTTATCCTACGACGGATCCAATGATCTAAATCCACTGTTAGTTGATAAGCGTTGGCTATTAGGTAGTAGTGTCCCCAGCCGCGTAAATACTGCGTGAGTTTATGAATTTGTAGGGTCATTGAGATCCCCCAGTTGCGGTTAGTGAGTTCTCTTACATTTGCTTTGAATTTCTTTAGCGCCTGTTCGTGGATCTGCACTTGAGCGTAACGGAAGGTAAACCCGAGAAATTTCGAGCCTGATACGGGACCGACTCGACTTTTCGATTCATTCACTTTGAGTTTTAATCGCTGAGTGATAAACGCAGTAATTTCCCGTTGGATTATGAGTCCTTCGCTTTTCGTTTTTACTAAAATGATTATGTCATCAGCGTAACGTGCAAACTTAAGGTGTTTGTAGGTTAGCTTCTTATCTAATTCATCGAGTAAAATATTGGAAAGTAAAGGGGATAATGGCCCACCTTGAGGGACTCCTTTGGTTGACTCAAACCACAGACCCGTTTCGCGCTCTGCGATCCCCGCTCGGAGGTATTTACCAAGTAGGCGCATGAGTGCTTTGTCTTTGACTTTACGACCAACACGATTCATCAGCATGTCATGGTTTACTTCATCAAAGAACTTAGACAAGTCAATATCAACTGCTGTTTTATAACCTTGTTTAACACAAGATTGAACATGATTTACTGCTTGGCTGGCTCTTTTATGAGGGCGATAACCATAACTATGTGGTGAAAATAGAGGCTCAAAGTAAGGGCTAATCACTTGAGCAATAGCTTGTTGGATCACTCTGTCGATAACAGAAGGGATCCCAAGCATTCGCTCACCGCCATCGGGTTTGGGTATCATCACGCGTATGACTGGCAAGGGTTGATAAGTGCCGCTAAGTAATTGTTGTTTAATACCCAGCCAATGTAACTTAGCGAAGTGATTAAATTCCTCAATACTCATATTATCAATACCCGCAGCCCCTTTATTGCGCTTAACATGTTGCCATGCTGCACCAATATTGTGGTTGCTCAGTACCCTTGCCATCAGGTCACGATCTGTTTGGTTGTATTCATTCGAGGTATTATTCACAGTCGAACGCTGTTCATCACTATCACAACACGGTGATCTATGTGAATTCAAGTTCATTTGTAGTATCTCCTCTGGTTAAGATGTTCAGGCCTTCACCGTGTCCCCTCCATTACGATGGGCGCTTGGCTACTATGCCGTCTGCTGACTTCTGATAAATCACTCTAGCGATTACTCGATAAAGCGCGTCGAAACTAACGCTTGTTTACTGCTATTTCGCTCGCTGTAGGTCGCAGCAACCAAAGCGCCAAGGGTTGAACAACCAGTCCCTAACTGGTAATCTCCAAGCGTTAGCGCGGATGCGTGTTTATCAGATCTCCCCGAATAAGGTGCATCGACTTTCTCTGCACAACTGCATCATTTACGGTGGCCGTTAGATCACATGACTTCGCTATCTTGTGCTAGCTCGTCTCCAGCCTACGCCTCATATGATGTTTTTGTTCATCAGCTCACAGATTTGCTAGCGGCTTCCTCTAGGCTATCTCTCGCGATTTAGCTCTTGCCATTCGCTAGTAGTTATCGTTTAATAACAGTGTGTTATTTAAACGGTGATCTTCCTACAGAGGACTTTCACCTCATAAGTCAATGCCCATGTCGGGCGTACACAAAGCGTTTAAGAGTGACTCCAAACGCGTGCCGGTTTCGCTTCGCTCACAGTATGACACGCTATGTTTGTCGCACCTTAAGGCGGCGTTAACTGGCTAGGAGTTTTCATTGCATCATGGTCAAATAAAGAGTTATTGAGTTTATGTAAATCGAAAATTTCTTGTGAGGAAAAGCTGTTTAATATTGAGCAATGCATTTTTGCAATTCCAGAAAGACTGAAATTAATTGATATTGCGGCTACTCAAGTTGATTCTAGTGTTAGAAGTGTTATCGAAAGCATGGAGCTAGATGAATATGTTCTAATTGATCAAGTACTCGGTGTTGCTGAAGAAAAAGTAAATATTGAAATATCACATGCTAGATTCAAAGGTCTTATTAATTTAGATTTTATAATTCAAAGCTTACACTGTTGCTGTGAAATGCTTGCTCATTTAATTAATTTAATTCTAATAGGCGATAAGAAAAATCACTACCTTTATACTACCTCTGAAAAGTTATCTAAAAATGGCGACTTTTCCGAGTTGGCAAAAATAATAAGTAAATTATTAGAAAACGAAGGTTTTAAATATATTGCAACATATACAAATGAAAGTAAGCACCGGCAATTAATTCAAGTTAGGCATACTGCTGATATCGATGATTATCTAGTAGTTAGCAGATTTACGCGTAGAGGGAATGCATTTCCCCAAAAATGGAATACTGACATCACTAATAGCATTGTAAAAGAAATAAGACATAAAATAGTGCTGGTTGGTAATGAGAATAATACATGTCGCTGCTACGAAAGACATTTACTGATAAAAACAATTTTTTCACCATAGAGAATCTCGAGGCGCTTTGCGCTGCACAGAGATGGATTGATATCTTTTAAGTATTTCTCTGTTAACTCTGTGTTCTCGATGGTAAATACTTATTTAGGCTTAACTCTGACGCGATATAAAATCGCTGCTACGAAAGATATTTACTGCTAAAAACAGTTTTTTCACCACAGAGAATCTCGAGGCGCTTTGCGCTACACACAGAGGTGGATTGATATCTTTTAAGTATTTCTCTGTTAACTCTGTGTTCTCGATGGTAAATGCTTATTCAGGCTTAACTCTGACGCGATATAAAGCCGCTGCTACGAAAGACATTTACTGCTAAAAACAGTTTTTTCACCATAGAGAATCCCGAGGCGCTTTGCGCTGCACAGAGATGGATTGATATCTTTTAAGTATTTCTCTGTTAAATCTGTGTTCTCGGTGGTAAATACTTATTTAGGCTTAACTCTGACGCGATATAAAATCGCTGCTACTAAAGATACTTACTGCTAAAAACAAATTAGCTCCCCCCGCAACCCGAACCTCGTAGCTCTTAGCCCGAAGCCCGTACCCTAAGTTAAATTAATCAGAAAATGTTTAAACCAAAAAAGGCGCTTCCGATTAAGGTAAGCGCCTGTTTGTTATTTTAACTGCTTCTTATTTTACGATTTTCATTTCGTCTAATAAGTTTTGTGCGTTATCTACTTTATCCATTACCCACAGCATGTAACGTGAATCTACATGAATTGAGCGATTTAGCTCTGGGTTGTAATCCCAATCACCAATAATGCTTTCATACACACCGTCAAACAGTAACCCTACCAGCTCAGCTTTACCATTAAGTGTTGGTGAACCTGAGTTACCGCCAGTCGTGTCAACGTTTGATAAAAAGTTAACCGGTACGGTATTCATGCCACCTGTGTAATCACCATAAAGCTTGGCTTTAATTTGCTCTTGCAGCTTTTTAGGCGCATTAAATGGGTCAACATCGGTGTTTTTAGCCAGCAACCCTTCAAGTGAGGTAAACGGCGTGGCCACTAAACCATCTTGCGGAGAATACCCGCCTACCGTGCCGTAAGTTACACGTAATGTGCTATTTGCATCGGCGTAAACCGGTTTGTTTTGCGCTTTGTTAAAGGCAATAATCGCACTCATTAACTCTGGGCGAGCGGCTTGTAACTTACCTGCAAGGGCTTTTGACTTATCTTCCTCAGCTTTCATTACCGTGAATATGGCTTTTGCATATTGCATGAATGGGTCTTGGCTTTGGTTTAATTGGCTAAGCGTTTGCTCAAATAATGAATTACGTACAATTTCGTTATCAAGCGTTGATTTAGCGTACATTTCATCAAGTAATGCACTTTGTTTTGCTTTATCAAAACCGTTTTCTAAAGCAAAAGCTTTATCAATTTCACTAAAACGCTCTGCTTTAGGTAATGCTGCATATTGCTCTAAAAAGTGCAGTAATATAGCTTTATCTACGTTTGCATCAAAGCGACGTGACATACGCTCTAAACCCGATTTAATACGCGGTAAATCACGTTCTTGATAACCCGATTCACGCTCGCTATTTGGCTTTTGTTTTTCATAAGCTAAACGGTATAAACGACGTGCCGTGCTGATCATTTGTGAACGGTGAACATAGCCTACCATACGGTCGCGCTCACTGTGCTCTTGCGATTGTGCAACAAGTGCTGATAACTCATTAAGTACATTACCGTAGCGCTGTTTACGCTCGCTATCGCTGTTTATCCAGCTTGTAAGTTCTTGTTCAAACTGCTTTTTACGCTCAAACATGGTGCCTTTTTTAAAGCTTTCGATCATCGAACCATAGTTTTTAATGTAGTTGTTATAACCAGCTATGGTGCTTTCGTAAGCAATACGTGCTTTGCTGCCATCTTCTGAGTTTTCTTCAATCAGTGACACGTATTTAGTATTGTGCATGCGCGCTTTAGGGTAACTGTCGTTAAATACATAATCGACCTCTGCCGCAATACGGTAACGATTGGTTCGTCCTGGATAGCCAGTAACCATGACAAAATCACCCTCTTGCACGCCTTTAGCACTTACACTTAAGTAAGACTCAGGCACGTACGGTACGTTGTCTTCGCTGTACTCTGCTGGTTTGCCGTCTTTACCTACATAGGCGCGGTAAAAACCAAAATCGCCTGTGTGACGCGGCCACATCCAGTTATCGATATCGCCACCGTATTTACCTACGCCCATAGCAGGTGCATACGCTAAACGTACATCTTTAATTTCCAGCGATTTAATAAGGTAAAACTCTAAACCACCATGAAACGAATATACATTACAACGGTAGCTTTCATCGGCTTCACACTGTGCAACGAGGGCTTTTTGATTTTTTTCTAACGCATCGTAGCGTGCTTTTGCACTTAGCTCGTTAGTGCCGCTAATTACTTTATCAGTCACGTTGGTCACTGTTTCTGTAACGTACACACGCGAACCTGGCGCAGCAGGTAAATCTTCAGCCGGTGTTTTTGCTAAAAAGCCGTTTTCAAGTATGTTGTTTTCAGGTGTTGAATTATATTGCACTGAGCCATAAATACAGTGATGGTTAGTAACAACCAACCCCTTTGGCGAAACAAACGAGGCTGTACAACCGCCTAAGCTAATAACCGCATTCATTGGAAATTCGGTTAATTTTGAAATTGAATCAACACTGATTTCAAGGCCTTTGGCTTTTAAGATTGCTTCCAGCTCTGGTAGCTGATGAGGTTGCCACATACCTTCATCGGCATTGGCCGCAGAAGAGAGTGCCAGTGAACAGGTTGCTACCAAAGTGGCAACAAGAGGTTTTAAACGCATTATAGAATCCCTTTTATTATTGAACCTGCAGATTACTCATTAAGTATGAGTAAGGTCAACTGCGCTGAGATAAATTCTTACAATATAGCGCCCAATAAACAAAAAAGGAGCTAAGCTCCTTTTTTAACTGTTGATGGTGCGTTGTTTTATTAATCTTTTTTCACATCGTTTGGATGCGCAACACCCATCCATGCTTTAAATAATACTTTTTGCTCATCAGTGGCATTTTTATTCGCAACCACTTTTTTAGGTTTGTCGAAATCTTCAGACAACACAAGCTCAGTCGCCATTAAGGCATCACGACGAATAAAATCAACAGTGACTTTATCGCCTACTTTAAAGGTTTCTAAGCTGGCTGTTAAGTCTTTACCTACATGCTTTTTATTAATAGCGACGAGTTTATCGTCGGTGGTTAAGCCGCCTTGCCATGCTGCACCATCGCGGCGTACATGGGTAAGCGTAAGTAACTCGCCAGTATTTTTAGTAAATGCATCTAAGCTTGGTGTGGCCTTGGCTTTTTCTGGTAATTCAAAGCTTAAACCTACTTTTGCTAGCAGTGCATCAAAATCAAGGTTGGCTGGTGAGTCAACATTTGCCTGCCACCACGCGCTATAATCACGCCCTGATAGTTGTTTTAAAATAGCCAGTACGTCTTGCTCAGTAAACCCTGCCGGTAATTTATGCTGCTTATAAAGTTCGTTGTGTACGTCTTTATAGCTAATTTTACCTTGGCTATTTTCAAGTAGGTCGATATCTAACGCCATCGACAATAATGAACCTTCAAGGTAAATATTAGTGCTGTAGTTGCGTGCGTGATCGCCGCCTTGGTTTATCCATTTATCAAAACTGGTTTCGCTGGCACTTTGCACTTCACGCCCCGGTGTTGTGAGGTGGCGGTTAATGGTTTTGCTTAATACTTTAAAAAATTCATCGGTGGTTTGAATACCCGACCGCACTAATAAATGATCTTCAAAATAGCTGGTAGAGCCCTCTGCTATCCAAAGCAATTTTGAGTAATTAATATTAGTGTAGTCATAGGGCGCAAGCCCTTTTGGACGGTACGTTTTTACATTCCAAGTATGTATAAACTCATGAGCTGCAGTACTTATAAAACCTAAATAGTCTTCACGTTTAGCAAAGCGGTCGCGTGGGCGCTGAATAATCGTTGAGTTTAAGTGCTCAGTTGCCCCGCCTGCGCCTGATGTAGCGTGTACCATAAATACATAACGTTCATACGGGTAGCTGTCCCAAATCACATTGCCGGTAGCCACTAGCTTTTTCAAATCAGTTAGCATCAGTTCAATGTCGTAATTACCCTCACCCCATACCACCAGTTCGTACTCACGACCATTAACTTTAAAAGTGCGTAGCTCGTTAATACCGGTTTCGATTGGCGAATCAACTAATACATCGTAGTCACTGGCTTTGAAGCTGTGCTTATTTTTATAATTTTCCATGCCTGACACAGAGCGCCATGCTTTGGGGACGTTTAATTCAACCGTTACTGGCTCTTGGCGAAATGATTCGCTAAACATAAAAAAGCCTGATGCATCAATAAAGGCATGGCTGTCGTCTATATGGCGGGCACGTTTACCTAGCTCATTGGCATAGACTTGGTAATCTATATTTACTTCAGTGGGTTCATTTAAATGAACGCGCCATGTGCTGTGATCAATCTTTTCCCACTTTAATTCATTACCTTCATCATCACTGGCTTTAAAGTAGCGAACGCCATTGGCAAGATTTAAAATTTCATAACGACCAGTGCGCCATGCTGGAAGTTTCACATCTAAGAAAGACTGCGCCGTTTTAGGAAATTCTACGTTCACATCACCTAAATGATGCTCTGGCTGAGAAATGTTTAAAGCGTAATTAACGTCGGCAAATACCGGTGCTGAACAGGCAGCTAAAATTGATAAGGCAAGTAGCTTTTTCATAAAGGCTCTTTTTATATAACGTATTGTTGCCCAAGGTTAACAAGACCCATTTTAAAAGTGAATTAAAAGCGATAAATACACTTATATTTAAGATCGTTCGTATTTTGTTGCTAGGGTCTGTTGACCTTTCAGGATTAAAATTTGTTCAACCTAGGTGCGATTTAATCGCGGCGCGAGATTTGTAACCTAGTGGGCTAAGTAAAAATCGAGCAACAAAGAGTTAATCGCACCTAGGAAGAACCCAAAGGGCAGCGCGCGTTTGGCATTTATGCTGCGTTATCGCCTATTTATGGGGAATAACCACACTACGTAGGCTCTGCCTTGCCTAAAAACCAAACGCACTGCTGCAAAATCAACCTCGAAAGATAAACAGACCCTAAAATCATTAAGTTTTTGATCTCATACCTACTATTAATATGTTTTTGTTGTAAACTAAAACAATAAAGGTATTAAGATAATGGTGTGTAGGTGTCTAGGAGCTCCAATACGGTGGAACAAAAACTAAAGCAAGCAATCGACAGTAGAAAAGTAATAGAAAGCGCACGTAAACATCAAGTGAGTACCCTTTCTAACTTTGCAGCTAAGTTATCTTTAAGCTGTAAAGGACTTGATATTGAGCTTGATAACCGCCTAGCAAAGTTCCGTAGCGCATTAAACAAAGGAATGGATTTTGAAGACTTCTCTCCTTTGATAGATGATATTTTAGCTTTGCTAAAAAATCAGGAAGCGATTCAACTTGCGCATCAACGCGACCTGTTAACCAGCGTACAAAATGCAGGAAAACAGTTACAACAAACGAAAGGCCTGCCTGACGAAACCCGCAGAACGCTGCGTCATTTATTAGATAACCAACTTGACGATATACAATCGGTGCATGGGTTTACCCCAATATTAAACCAATTGATCACCTTTTATCATCAAGCTTTAATTGCTAAAAGCAATAATACCTTTAAACCACCCAATTTAAGTGTGCTCACTGAAAAGCTGTTTAAATTAGTTAGTGAGCTCGAACTAGAAGAAGAAGCCAACGAATCACTGTATTTAATAAAAAAACGCATTGCTAAAAATAAAGCCGTTGACCAGCTACTTGATGCCGCAATAGATGTGATTACTTTAATTGTTAAAAGTTTTCACGTTGAGCGTGAATCAGCGCAAAGCTTTTTAGCTTCATTAAACCAAACACTTGAAGAGCTGCATCGCTCATTGGTATCAACCAGTGAACACTCTCAATCGATGAATGTTGAATTTGACTTAATAAATAAACGCATTGGTGAAAAGCTAGAAAGTCTAAATACACAAACAAAAAATGCGACCTCAATCACAGCGTTAAAGCAGCTAGTTGAAAACGAGTTACGCTCACTCAGTGCAGATATTTTAGAAAAAGAGCAACTCGAACAAAAAGATCGCAGAATTTTAGTTGCCAGCTTTACACAAATAAATGAAAGAATTAATAGCTTAGAAAACAAAGTCAGTAACTATAAAAAACGTTTAAATGAGCAACGATTTAAAAGCTTACTCGACAGCCTGACAAAACTGCCTAATCGCGCAGCATTTGATGAGCGTTACAACTACGAAATTAATTTATTTAACGAACAACCCTCAGACATAACGCTAGTTGTTATAGACGTCGACCATTTTAAATCAATCAACGATCGATTTGGCCATACTGCGGGCGATATTACTTTACAAGTTATTGCCAAAGCGTTGCAAAAGTCGATTAGGCAATCAGACTTTATTGCACGCTATGGCGGCGAAGAGTTTGTGCTATTAATGCCACGCACTTCACTTGAAAACGCGACAGCGCACCTCAATAAATTAAAACAGTCTATTAAAAAGATACCGTTTAAATTTAAAGACAAACAAATTGAAATTACTGTTTCGATAGGCGCAACCCAATTTAAAGAGGGAGATACCCCTCTAAAAGCATTTGATAGAGCCGATCAAGCTTTATACGATGCTAAAAATTCAGGCCGGGATCGTCTGTGCATTAGTAAATAGTGTTATGCATTTCTACCTTTGAGTACAAGGCATAATTACGCAGTAAATTTACCCAAGAAGTTTCAAGGAGAATGCCGATGCTAATACAGTTAAACCCAACAGGGGTATTAGATTTATTATCGCAGCTAGAAGTAGACCTACTAGAACAGTCATCAACAAGCGAACGCTACAGGTTATTCAGAAATTGTGTTTTAGCTGTGCTTAATGTAGGTAGCCATACCGATGTGAGTAATGATATATACGAAAAACATAAAGACTTTGATATTCGTTTGGTAAGCCGTGAACGCGGTATTAAAATTGAATTAGAGAACCCGCCGCAAACGGCCTTCGTTGACGGGCACATAGTCACCGGCATACATGAGCACATATTTTCGGTTATTCGCGATATCTTATTTATTTGCCAAAAGTATGAAAAAAATCTCAAAGAAACTAAAGCCATTACCCACATGGTTTTTGACATGCTTAGAAATGCCGACGCTCTTAGAGTAAATAGTGAACCTAACATGATTGTATGTTGGGGCGGCCACTCTATTAACGAAATAGAATATAAATACACTAAACAAGTAGGTTACGAATTAGGCTTGCGCGGGTTAAATATTTGTACTGGCTGTGGGCCTGGTGCAATGAAAGGCCCGATGAAAGGCGCCACTATTGGTCATGCCAAACAACGTATAACTAACAACCGTTATTTAGGTTTAACTGAGCCCAGTATTATTGCAGCTGAGCCACCTAACCCAATTGTGAATGAACTGGTTATTTTACCCGATATTGAAAAGCGGCTTGAGGCCTTTGTTCGCACCGCTCATGCCATTATTATTTTTCCTGGTGGTGCAGGCACAGCTGAAGAACTATTGTATTTATTAGGCATTTTGTTGCACCCTGAAAACGAAAAGCAATGTTTACCTGTTATTCTTACCGGTCCAAAACAAAGTGAAGCTTATTTTGAGGAGCTGTGTCAATTCATTCAAATGACTTTAGGCGATGCAGCCCTAGATAAATTTGAAGTAATTATTGATGACCCTCAATTAGTAAGTCAAAAGTTAAAGTCGGCAATGAATGGTGTACGCGAATACCGTAAAAGCCAAGGGGATGCATATTACTTTAACTGGACCTTGAAAATAGACAGTGATTTTCAGCAACCTTTTTACCCCTCTCATGAGGCTATGGCGTCGCTTGATTTACACCTTGATCAACCCAAACAACAGTTAGCAGCTAATTTACGCCGTGCGTTTTCGGGAATAGTGGCGGGAAATGTAAAAGAAGAAGGTTTACATGCGATTAAAAAATACGGCCCGTATGTCCTCAGTGGCGAGCCTGATTTAATGAAAGCAATGGACACACTTTTACAAGCGTTTGTAGAACAAGGTAGAATGAAGCTCCCTGGCAGTAAGTATATTCCTTGTTATACAATAAAAGCGTGAGTTTATAATTGAATCCCCATTTACTCCTTATTGATGCGCTTAATTTAATTAGGCGCATTTATGCTGTTGATGCTAACCAAACGCATCACAGCGACGAACATATGTTAAAAGCATGCTGTGCACGGGTTGCACATGCCTGCAAAAAACTCATAACAACCACTAATGCAACCCATGCAATTGCTGTATTTGATGGCGATAAAAGTTGGCGCTATCACTTTTACAAAGATTACAAACATTCGCGCGCCCCGATGCCACAAACGTTAAAAGAAGCCTTGCCACATTTTAAAGCGGCCATTGAAGAAACCGGCATTGTGGTATTTGAGCCGACTAACGATGAAGCCGATGATATTATTGCAACATTAGCCCATAAAGCCGCCAACAATCAGATAAACAACACTATTGTCTCTACCGATAAAGGGTTTTTACCGCATTTAAATGAGCAAATTGAAGTGTATGATTACTTTAAAAAGCAACAGCTCACACAGCAGCATATCCAAGAACGTTTTGGCGTAGCACAACACAAACTAATAGACTTTTGGGCTCTGGCAGGAGACAAAACCAATGACATTCCAGGTGTTAAAGGCATTGGTGTTAAATCGGCGCAACAATTGGTGAATCAGTACAACACTCTCGAAGAGGCATTAAGCGATGAATCATTAAGTGCGCGCTTACAAAAAAAGCTTGCTGATGATATGGATATGTTTGTTATTTCTAAACAACTGGTGAGTTTGCGTACTGATATCCACTTAGGCTTTAGTTTAAAGCAGTTAAGGCTTAATTAGTCGCAAGTTAATGGCACTGAACGATCGCAATACGTATACTAGTAATAGTTATCTTGGTCTGGGTAGGCAATGTTTAAGAAGTTTTTTAGGTATTTGATATTGGGATTAGGTTTATATGCATTGATAGCCACGTCGGTTATTATGTTTTATAAAGACGATCCACAAGCAATGATTTGGCAAGACCGCGAAGCATTCAATAAACGCTATATTGAAAAACTGCGCTTAGAAGATACTTTTACGCTAAATGCTGTGCTTGAATATTTAGGCAGCCCAGATTTAACCTACGCCAAGCGCGATGGTGAACAGGTGTGGCAAGTTTTATTTTATCGTACACAACATAAAACCTCGGATGGCATTACCACCATGGATGAATGTACCGGGTTATTATTTAAAAACGGCCAACTAATAATGTGGGGCCCAAGTGCTTATGAAAAATACCTTGAACAAAATGATGGAACAATTTAATGGAAGCACCACTGTCGGGTAACCTAAACAAGCTACTCGAAAGCACACAGTTGCTTTTAAGTTCACATAATAATAAAAACCAGTGGCATACTTTTTATCCGATTGTTTGTAAACTTGCAGAGCAATACGCAGCGTTATATAAACAAAACCCAGCAGCGTTACAAGCTCAGCTCAATTTGTATAAAACACACTATAGCTTTGCAACCAATGTAGTGGTTAATCAATGTGTTTTAACTTGTGCATTAAGTGCTAGCCAAAATTACGATAAACACTTAACAGAGCTTTATATCAGTGCCTCATTGGTGGAACACCTTTGTGTTGCTGATCAGTTGAATAAACTAGCCCAACAGCAAACATTTACTAATACCGACACTAAAATGTGGCAGTTACGCCATAAACTCGCTGCCAAAGTGATATTGACATCACAACAACCAGCACATCAAATTGCCCATATTTTAGCTAAACTAGCCAAATACAAACACGCATTATTAAACACGCCTAAAATCATGCTTTATGACGGAGCCAGTGTATTGGTTGCTTTGGCAAATATTTTGGCGCTTAACGTAACCTGCAACGCAAAACAGCAGCATATTAGTTTTTATAAAGCAGTAGCTGATTTGTACATAAGAACCCCCAACTCATTTGCACAGAGACTATTAAAAGACTTAGTGGCACACGTTGGACAATATGTACCAGGTAGCCAAGTGGTTTATGCGGACCAAACAATGATTTATTTAGCTACAGATTCGGCAGGCCGTCATATTATCGTTAATAATGCCAATACAAAAATGGCCTGGTATCGAATAAAAGCATCATTAGAGGATGGCTCAAAGGCATGGCCGTGTAATGACGATCGCTTGTTTTTAAAAGTTTGGGACAGTGAATACCTGCATATTGTTCATAAGAGTGACAATACACAGTCCGCTTTGCACGAATTAGTTAAACGAATAAAAAACCAACAAAAGTACAATTACAAAGCATTAAATACATTACTTACCCCTTATCCTAATGTTATAAAATCAGTGTGCCATGCAGTAAAACAGTATAATAAAGAGCTGCAACCGGCAAAAGATTTAAGGCATAGCTTGTCTATGGTGGGTTACGATAAGGCCCCTGCGATTATTCAAGGCATGGTTTTCGAGCAGTTGGTAAATAGTATTGCCCATCCTTTACATACATTTTTGTGTACCCGCATGGGTTGTTTAGTCAACATTGTAAAGCTGCTAGTAAAACACGATAAAAATTTGCAAAGTGAACGCATTAGTTTGAGCCTATATGCCTATTTATATTATCTATTAATTAATTACAGCCCAGAAGTTTCTAGAAAAATCACCCTAGACCAAACACCGAATAAATCCTTAGATACGCCAATATGCACTTTTTTTGGCATAAACAATGTTGATACCCCTCATTTAACTAATGAGCTTAATGAATTACTTAGTAGCGACCCCTAGGCAATAGCGTTATTAAAAGCTGAAACATTGCCTAAAAAGCAGCTCGATGATAGCGCTAAGTTGTGGGCAGCTTTAAAAGTTGTAGCCCAGCGCGTACTTAAACCTAACCAGCCATTAACAGCATGGCAACAGCAGATATTAAATCAACAACTCACCCGCCATGGCTGGAAAAGTGAGGCCATTTTTTATCAATCCCTGCAGCAATTAGGTCTGCACAATAGTATTTAGCTGACTTATTATCGTTATAAATTTAATTTATACCCTGTATTTGCAGTATAAACTGGCAAAATGTTCAATAAATTGGTATAAATGCCGGCTTAAATTTAGCACCCCTGTCATATAAGTAGTCTAAACTCTGTGAGTATTTTTTATTTATGTGTGTATCCAAATCTTTAAAGGAAAAGTTCATGGCCAAACAAACCATAACAGTGATCAAAGGCGACGGCATCGGCCCAAGCATTATCGACTCAGCACTTGAAATACTAAAAGCCGCAGGATGCGATTTTGATTATGAATTTGTTGACGCTGGCCTCGCTGCGCTTGAAAAAACGGGCGAATTGCTTCCACAAGAGACAATTGACACGATTGCTAAAAATAAAATCACTTTAAAAGGTCCATTAACGACCCCTGTAGGCGAAGGCTTTACATCAATCAATGTAACACTTCGTAAACAGTTTGGTTTATACGCTAATGTTCGTCCTGTGAAGTCGTTCGCAGGTACTAAAGCACGTTACGATGACATTGATATTATTACTGTTCGTGAAAATACCCAAGGTATGTACTCAGGTGCAGGTCAAGTAGTGAGTGCTGATGGCAACGAAGCTGAGGCAATGTCTGTTATCACGCGTGAAGGCGCTGAAAAAATCGTTACTTTTGCATACGAGCTAGCTGTACGCGAAGGCCGTAAAAAAGTAACCGCTGTTCATAAAGCAAATATTTTAAAATCAACATCGGGTTTGTTCTTAAAAGTTGCTCGTGAAGTGGCTGAACGTTACCCTGAGATTGAATCAACTGAAATGATTGTTGATGCAACCTGTATGAAATTAGTAATGACACCGGAAGAGTTTGACGTAATTGTAACGACTAACCTATTCGGCGATATTTTATCTGATTTATGTGCTGGTTTAGTTGGTGGTTTAGGCATGGCGCCTGGTGCTAACATTGGTGAAAATGCGGCTATCTTTGAAGCTGTTCACGGTAGCGCACCTGATATTGCAGGTAAAAACCTAGCAAATCCAACGTCAGTTATTTTAGCGTCTATTCAAATGCTAGAGCATTTAAATATGGGCGATACGGCAGAGCGCATTCGTAGCGCAGTGGCTGATGTAATTAAATCAGGCGACCGTACTACTCGCGATTTAGGCGGCAGCCATGGTACAACTGACTTCACTCAGTCAGTAATCGACCGTCTGTAACAAGTATAATTGAATTATAAAGCCAACATCTGTTGGCTTTTTTTATGCCTGCTCAAAACCGCCTGTATCACTTTAATGTAATTAATGTGTATTTAAGCTCCCTACTCCTTAAAATTAAAAATGCATAATTTCTGCTTTTAACGTGAGAATACTTCACAGCAATTAGAATTTAAGATTAAAAAAGATATAAAAGTGAATTTTTAATCCAAAAACTTTAGTTTTGGGTTGACATGAGCGCGCAAAAGCCTTAAAAATAACCACATACAAAAATTGTAATTTAAACAGCATTTTATTTTAAAGAGCAACACATTATGAACACACAATTTCGTCTTTTAGTCTTACTCGTACTGGTCTTAGTGATAAGCCCAGCGGGGATGTATTAAAAGGTGAAACATGCTTTTTTAAACCCTCGCACTACGCGGGGGTTTTTTTTTGCATAAATCAGTCAACAGAGGAATGAGGATGAGTAAACAAGAATATAATGGCTCTGAATTGGTTGTTAAGTCATTAAAAGAGTTAAACGTTAAGTATATATTCGGTTACCCCGGTGGCTCAGTATTAGACTTATATGATGCGCTATTTCAGCAAGATGATATTGAACATATTTTAGTCCGTCACGAACAGGCCGCCACACACATGGCCGATGGTTACGCAAGAGCAACCGGTGAAGTCGGTGTTGTACTTGCCACTTCTGGACCGGGGGCAACAAACTGTGTAACAGGCATAGCAACTGCGTATATGGATTCTATTCCGATGGTGGTGTTATCAGGTCAAGTGCCAACCAACTTAATTGGCGATGACGCGTTTCAAGAAACGGATATTGTTGGCTGCTCTCGCCCTATCGTAAAGCATAGCTTTAATTGTAGAAGCGCTAGTGAAATTCCCAATATTCTTGCTAAAGCCTTTTATATTGCCAGCTCAGGTCGCCCAGGCCCAGTTGTCGTTGAACTTCCTAAAGACATGCTTAACCCTGAGCTAACCTTTGCTTATAACTTTCCAGCGGCAACAGAACTCAGAACCTACAACCCTAATACCAAGGGTCACTCTAAACAAATTCGTAAGGCCGTTGCTGCTATTTTAGAAGCGAAAAAGCTGGTTATTTATTCTGGTGGCGGAATTGTGCTTTCAAATACATCAGAGCAACTAACCCACTTAGTCGAATCGCTTAATGCCCCTATTACCAATACCCTAATGGGACTAGGCGGTATATCAGGCATTCATCCTAACTTTATTGGTATGTTGGGTATGCACGGTACATTAGAAGCAAATAAAGCCATGGCCAATGCTGATGTTATTTTAGCCCTTGGCGCACGATTCGATGATCGGGTTACCAATAACGTACAAAAGTTTTGCCCTAATGCCACTATCGTGCATGTAGATGTCGATCCGACTTCAATTTCCAAAACCATAAAAGCACATATTCCGGTTGTTGGCTGTTTAGCTACGGTACTTGAACAGTTACAAACTGCTATAGATAAAAGCCCAATAAAAATAGACCGCAGTGCACAAGAAGATTGGTGGCGACAGGTGATCAGTTGGCGCGAACAAAAATGCTTAAACTACAATACCGATGGCGATAAAATTAAACCTCAAGCAGTTATAGAGGCTATTTATAAAGCGACTAATGGTGATGCTTATGTCAGTTCAGATGTGGGCCAACACCAAATGTTTGCGGCGCAGTATTATCCATTTAAGCACCCTCGTCAGTGGATCAACTCAGGCGGCTTAGGCACCATGGGCTTTGGTTTACCGGCTGCAATGGGGGTTAAGCTCGCCTTTCCTGATAAAGAGTCTTTATGTGTGACTGGCGACGGCTCTATTCAAATGAACATTCAAGAGCTTTCTACCTGTTTACAATACAACTTAGCGGTAAAAGTGATCTCGTTAAATAACCGTTCACTAGGTATGGTTAGACAATGGCAAGATATGATTTATGGCGGCAGACACTCCTCTTCCTATATGGAATCACTTCCTGACTTTGTAAAACTTGTACAAAGCTACGGCCATGTAGGAATACGAGTCAATACACTGGATGAATTACAGCCAGCAATAGACAAAGCCATGTCGATAACCGATAGATTAGTGTTTTTAGATATTTTAGTAGACGAAAAAGAACATGTTTACCCGATGCAAATTAAGCACGGTGGCATCGATGAAATGTGGTTAAGAAAAGGAGTAAAGGCATAATGCGTCGTATATTATCTATATTATTAGAAAATGAACCCGGTGCGTTATCACGTATAGTGGGGCTTTTTTCTCAACGAGCTTACAACATTGATAGTTTAACTGTTGGAACCACTGATGATGAATCACTCTCGCGTATTACTGTCACCACTAAAGGCGATGATAGAATTGTTGAGCAAATCACCAAACAGGTAAATAAACTGGTCGATGTACTTAAGGTGATTGATTTAACCGAAATGAGCCACATAGAGCGCGAACTGTTATTAGTAAAAGTATTTGCTCAAGATGAAGCTACGCGAGCTGCTGTAACGAGGGTTGTAGATGTATTTCAGGGCGCTATTTTAGATATGGGGCGTCAAAGTTACAGCCTACAATTGGTAAGCAGTACCGATAAAATAGAGTCGTTTTTAGATACCTTACGTCATGAAACAGACATTATAGAAGTGGTTCGCTCTGGCGCGGTCGGCATTGGTCGCGGAGATAAGGCGCTTAAAGCTAAATAAGCGTTAAATTTACGGCAAAAAAAAGGGCTTAATAGCCCTTTTATTATTTTTATAAACCTAAACCTTATAGGTTTACTTGGTCTTTAAGACCTTTACCTGGTTTAAAGCTTGGAATAGTCGCTGCTGAAATTTGGATTTCTGCACCTGTTTGTGGGTTACGACCTGTGCGAGCAGCACGTTCTTTAACTGAAAAAGTACCAAAACCAACTAATGCAACAGAGTTGCCTTCTTTTAGTGAAGAAGTTACAGCGCCTGTGAATGCATCAAGTGCACGTGTAGCGGCTGCTTTAGAGATTTCTGCGTCAGTAGAGATTTTTTCAACTAGTTGAGCTTTGTTCATTATTAGATTCCTATTCGTTATTATTTTGCCTTCGCAAATCCTATCTTTATGCATTTTCGAAGAGTTAGCAACAGCAAATTACGTTTTTTAACTTAAATACTAAAAAATTAGTAAAATTATAGTAATTCACTGTAAAATACAGCGAGTTGGTTTAACAAAAACTTAATTTAAGCACAAATATAGTGCAGCTATGCACTGTGATGAGTCGCTATATTTTTTCAATTACTAAGGTCACTTCCCCGACCTCAACGCCAAACTTAACAATAGATGTGCGGTTTATCAAGCGCGTGTTGGTGACTAAATACATCCAATCGTCAAAGTTAACTTCAAAAGTGCTGCCATCATAAGGAATTTCCACATTGTAGTTCCAATGAAAAACACTGCCTTCACTTTTGCCTGTGGCCGTACCTAAAACATCAGAAGCAGTACCGGTTAACGTGTTGTCGTCGTTTAAGGTTATTTTCCAAATACGTTTTTGGGTTTCGCCGTCATCATAAACGAAGTCTTCCTCAATAACGCCTTGGTTGCCATCCCACGTAGCGCTCAAGTCTACAACAAGCTTACGGGTTAATTCGCCTTTAAAGTCTTGTACAACACCGTAGGCTTTTAAATCGCCGCTAAAAAAAGTCTTAAAATCGAAATTAGGCTCTGAGCCTTTGTAGTGCTCTACACTCGGCGCTGAACAACTTGCAATAAAAAAGCTTACTACCAGCAGCAAAGTTACTTTGATACGTTTTAGATTAATCATATTAAATCCCTAAAAGTTGATTTCTAATCGATGGTTCTGAGGTGTTCTCACTTAGCCAAATAGCTAAAAAGTCATCTGCAAAAGTGGTGTCTTCTATGCGGCCTATTTCATTGTCATTGTGAAAGAAAATACTGTGTCCTTGCTGATCGGTCAGTAAGGTTAACGATTCACCCTTTTTAATGTCTGGCCATATCGCTAATAATTTATCTGCATAGCGAGCTGATAATTGTGATTTACCTAAATGTTGCCATTGCTCTTTAGTGGCTTTTACAATGTCTTTAGCATCAAAGTCTCGCAGATAAGTTAAAGTAAATTTAACTGGCGTTTGCTTGGGACTATAAGATCCAGAGGGAGTAAAAAGCGTTGCATCATAAACATCCCAAAAAAGGTATTCCATACGTGCCTCGCCCACTTTGTTAAACTGGGTATCAGCATAAGCAGCATGGTTAAACAGGGCATAAATTAGTACTAAATTTAAAAGCGTTTTCATAATCAGCTCCAAGCAGTAAATACAATTGTTTTATTGCTTAATAAACGCGCCAATTTTACCGTTAATAAATAAAATAACGCTAAACGTTGCAGCCCATAAAGCACCGTATAACGGCCAAAATTGCCATAGCGGCAAGCCGAGTTCTAACACGTCGAATCGCGCCCCCGCCCAGTAACTTCCTGGTGCAAACGCTAAACATACAATAAACGCTTGCCAAGGTTTAAGGGTTGTTAAAAACGACATTGAGGTGTTAATACATAGCAATAAAGCAGCCCATAAAAACACTAACCAAAGCGGAAATGGCGCTACTTTAAATTCAATCAGACCGAACTTAACCGCGATAAATTCACTTAGTAAGGCTAGTGGTAAGCACTTTAGAAGCAAAAAAGCATCCTGTTTTTTTTGCGCTGACAAATAAAACATTAATGCAATGATAACAGTTGAATAGATAAATGAGTGCTGTTCAAGCAGTAGGCATAAAAACCACACTACTTGAAACAGAACAAAATTAATAAGCGAGTGCAATCTCATCATTACTACTCGTAAAACGGGGTTTGCGTGCCATTAAATGCACGGTACTTGTTGCGCGAGTTCTAAATGCGCCCTCGCAATAAGCAAAATAAAATAGCCATAAACGATAAAATCGCTCATCAAATTTATTACTATCGAGGTTTGGCCAACTTGCAATGAAACGATCTCGCCAATCAGCAAGGGTTCTTGCGTAGTGAACACCAATATCGTTAACTGTGTGGATATTCATATCGGTATGATTTTTTATTTGCTCACTCATTTCGTTGAGCGAAGGCAAACACCCACCGGGGAAAATATACTGCTGAATAAAGTCAGAATTTTTTAAATAATGTTGGTAACGCTGATCGCTAATTGTAATTGCTTGAATAAGCATAGCACCATCGTCTTTTAATAGCTGACCGCACTGAGTGAAAAAACTAGGCAAGTACTCATGACCAACCGCTTCTATCATCTCAATTGATACTAGCTTATCGTATTTACCGGTTAGTAAACGGTAATCTTGTTTGAGCAAGGTTATTTTGTTTTCAAGCCCAAGCTCTTTAATTTTATTTGCAACATAATCGTGCTGCTCATCAGAGATGGTAGTGGTTGTTACATGGCATTCGTAGTGAGTAGCCGCGTAAATTGCAAATGCTCCCCAACCTGTACCAATTTCAATGACGGTGTCGCCTTGTTGTAACTCGACTTGTTCACAAATACGCTGTAGTTTGTATTGCTGTGCTTGCTCGAGGGTGGCGTCTTTACTTGGGTATACGGCACTTGAATAAAGCATTTCTTTGCTTAAAAAAGACTCGTATAAGTCATTGCCTAAGTCGTAGTGTGCAACAATATTCTTTTTAGAACCCGAGTGAGAATTTTTATTTTTAATGTGGTTTATACGATGAGCAAGGTTACTAAAAAAAGCGAATTTCTTTTCAAATGCGTCTAGTTGGTCTTGGTTAATTGCAAAAATTTCTATCAACCGAGTTAAGTTATCACACTGCCACTGCCCTAATATGTAAGATTCTCCCGCGCCAATACTTCCCGACAGCGCAAATGCTTTATACATAGCAGTATCATTAACGGTTACCGTTACTTTAAGCTCTGATGACGTATCGCCAAATACAGACTGCTGATTATTGTCTACAAGCACTATTTGACCTGTATCAATTGACGAGAACGCTTTAAACACTAACTTTTTATAAAAATTAGTAAACCAACTGGTGCGTTCCTGAACGCGTAAGCTCGATACCTTTTCCATATACTTACCTATATTATTGTTATTACTTATAAAACAACATAAATTAAATTTAAAGTTTGCCTGAATGACCTAAAAAAGGGACTTTTTTAACAAACAATTTAAATGCCTGATAGTAAATACCTCTGAAAATAGACCATGTCATTGCAGGAAAGCGCTTCAACAACTTGCTCATTTGTTTATTGCACAAGGGTTGGCGCTGTAACCTTAACGAAGCATCAAAAAGTAGTTCTTCATCTCGCTTATTTTCTATACGTATCAGTATATTGTCTTTCTTTTGTCGAACAGTCCAATGATAGTTCATATCCAAATTCATAAAGGGTGATACGGAAAAAACTTTCTTAAAGTTCACTTTTTTTTGTAGTGGAACCAAGTAGTAATGTCGCTCATTCCATGGGGTATTACTTACCTCGGCCACCATGTAGCTAAATTGATTATCGTCATGGCCAAAAAAATAAAAATTAACGGGGCTAAAGTAAATACCCAAGCAGCGTAACTGCCCTAGCAGGTACACATGGCTAAATTTCTCATCTACCCCTAACTGGGCTAGCTGCGCATGAGCTCGCTCTATGATGGGCTGATGATGACTATCGGGTAACCCTTTTAAATAATCAGATTGCTCAAACTTCAATGCTTTAAACCCTGAAGTTCCAAGCTGCTTATGGACGCCATTAAGCGCATGAGTATTATTTAAATCAACCCACATCATATAAAGCGGGTAATTAAACGCGTGATGTTTAACAGCAAAACGGCTATGTTTAACATCACCTAAATACACTGCATTAGTCAAACTCTACTCCGAGTTGCTTGGCCACATCAACGGCGCTGCGCACACCATCCTCATGAAAGCCGTTATACCAATACGCTCCGCAAAAGTACGTGTTATTTTGTCCATCAACGGTATGCTTTTGCTGTTGAGCGGCAATAGATTGTTGATTGAACACAGGATGGTGATAGGTAAATTCACGTAGAATTTTACTCTGATTAATACCTTCTAAGTGGTTCAAGGTAACGCAGAACTGTGTATCTGATTTGATCCCTTGCAGTATATTCATTTGATACGTAACCACCGCCGCTTTATCGGTATTGTTATTGAGCAAATAATTCCAACTTGCCCATGCAGCTTTTCTATCTGGTAATAATGAAACATCGGTATGCAATACCACCGAGTTCTCAGTGTATGGAATAGCACCCAACACCTTATTTTCTTGCTTGCAGGCATCACCAAGTAACGCTAAAGCTTGATCTGAATGACACGCAAAAATAACCTTATCAAACAGGGCTTGCTGGCCATCAGCAAATGTAATGGTGGCTCCCTGCTCGTCTCTGGTTACCGATTTAATGTCAGTGTTTAACTGTATTTTATCAGCAAAACCAGCTATCAACGGTTTAATGTATTCACGAGAGCCACCGGGAATAACGTACCATTGAGGTCTATTGGTAATGTCTAGCAAACCATGGTTAAAGAAAAACTTTACAAAAAACTCAACCCCTACATTTTCCATTTCTTTAATGCTAGTAGACCAAATGGCAGCACCCATAGGTAAAATGTAGTGATATTTAAAGAAATCATTAAAACGATGTTGTTGTAATAATTGACCTAGTGATTGCTCTGTGTAGTGACCTTTTGCGTGCAAAGCCTTACATAACTTATTAAAACGCACGATGTCATACAATAAACGCCAAAATTTAGGTCTAACTATATTTCTGCGTTGAGCAAATAAACTACTAAATGTATGCCCATTGTATTCAAAGCCGGTTGCCTCGTTATGCACACTAAAACTCATTTGTGTCGGTTTACGTTTCACACCAATGCGTTTAAGCAACTTTTCAAAATAAGGATACGTTCTATCATTAAATACAATAAACCCCGTATCTATCGCGTAATTAATACCGCTGTGCTCTACATCTACAGTTGCGGTGTGACCACCAATATAATCATTTTTTTCAAATAATGTGACATCGTAATGCTTGTACAGTAAATGTCCGCAGGTTAAACCTGATACGCCAGTCCCAATTATTGCTATTTTTTTCAACGGGTTAATCCTTTTGCAATTTTAAGCCAAAGCGAAAGTGGCAATATTCGCAATGCTTTAAGTATAAATGTAAAACGATAGGGGAAATGAACTTCTTTACGACGTTTGTTAACGCCTTTTATTATATAGTCAGCCGCTTTTTCAGCACTAACAGCCATCGGCATAGGAAAATCATTTTTATCAGTTAAAGGGGTTTTTACAAAACCAGGGTGTACTAGTGTTACATCAACATCGTTTAAATCAACCGCAAGGGTTTTAGCTAAATAGCTAACGCCTGCCTTTGATGCACCATACGCTTCTGAACGTGGTAATGGTAAATAAGTAACACTTGAACTAACCATCACTAATTGCCCGCCAGAGACTATTTTTGGCAAAAGCGCCTCTAAGCAGTAACCCGTTGATAACAAATTAACGTTAATAACACGCTCAAATAAGGCGCTATCAAAATTACGTGCATCGTCAACATACTCGCAGTTGCCAGCATTGAGAATTACGCGGTCAAATTGAGTGTACCCTAACGTTGCCGCTTTTATATCTTGCAAATTGGTTGCATCAAACTGGCAGGTTTCTATGTTGTTATGTTTGGCAAGTTCAGCGAGCTTTTGCGTATTACGCCCGCAGGCGATCACTGTATCACCCTGATCGGCATACTTAATAGCAAGTTGCTCACCAATACCCGACGTTGCACCTGTAATAAGGGTAATCATAGTTAACCAGCCCTTTTATCAATAAAATTAATAATGTTGCCCAGTAATGGAATATGCTTATACAAAAGCTCTCCAGCGTTAAAGTAATCGCGGTGATTAATAATTTTCGCACCTTCAAATACTAGTTTACTGTGCCCTTGCACTGAAATTGTATTGCCCGCGTTAAGTTTTGGGTGAGAATAATGCATTGTCCAGTATACAAATGCATTATTATCGTTGGTAAATGAATCGGTTATGTCAAATCGACAATGCTTAACATTACTATATAAACCACAAAAATAACGCCTTAAATCTTCAAGGCCATTAATCTCGTGCAACGGATCTATAAAGTGAATGTTTTGAGCGTAAATTTCAGTTAATAACTCTAGGTTATCTTTATCAAGCTTTTGATATATTTCTACAAATTTATCGACTGATAATTGGTTATCCATATCACACCTTAAATGCAGCTAAAGCCCTCGCTCGTGCCGCTTTATGATCAACAATTGCCGGCCAGTAACAGTGTTCACTTTGCCCCGTTGCTGCTAAATAGGTATGAGGAAAATGAATGTGTTTATCTGGCACTTTTTGTAATTCAGGCAGATATTTACGGATAAAATCACCATTTGGATCAAAGCGTTCGCTTTGGGTAATGGGGTTGAATACCCTAAAGTAAGGTTGTGCGTCACAGCCGGTACTTGCAGCCCATTGCCAACCACCATTGTTTGAGGCTAAATCGCCATCAATAAGATGCTGCATAAAAAACTGCTCGCCTTTGCGCCAATCAATCAGTAGGTGCTTAGTTAAAAAACTCGCAACCACCATTCTTAAACGATTATGCATCCAGCCTGTTTGCAATAGCTGTTGCATGGCGGCATCAACAAGTGGATAGCCTGTACGGCCTTCGCACCATTGCTTAAACTCAGCGTCACTGTCACGCCAACTCACACTATCGTACTTTTCGTTAAAATTGGCACCGCGTGAAAGTTTTGGGAATTCAGCAATTAAATGTTTATAAAATTCACGCCAGATCAGCTCGTTAACCCAGGTAAACGTTTTACTTTTTGAGGTGGTCAGTATATCGGGGTAATGTTGTTGTATATTAACCATTAACTGCTTACTGCTAACAACCCCTAATGCTAAATAGGGGCTTAAACCCGATGTTCCTTTTACACTAGGTATATCGCGTACATCATCATAACTTGCTAATTTATCATGGATAAAATTATCGACTACATTAGCTAAAGTGTCGTCATCAACCGGCCATTTTTTTGAGCTGTCATCACTGCTGAGTAATTCACACGATTCAATCTCAATAGGATTTGAAGATAATGGCCACGGCACCAAGCTAAAGTGAGTATCTTGATACTGTTTTAGCCACGCCCGTTTAAAGGGCGTAAACACTTTATACATTTCATTATTTTGAGTGCGTACACTACCTACGGGAGCAATGATATCACCCTCGTATAAAGTAAATGTTATTTGCTGTTGATCGCATTGCGCTTGAATCGCTTTATCTCTATTAAACTCATTAAGTTCATATTCTTTATTGGCTATTATGTGTTTAATCTCATACTGCTGACAAAAATCGAGAAGCTTAGTTTGGCAGTCTGTGAAATAAGGAGCCTCTATCACGTGTAAATTAATGCCATACTCAGCTAATTTTTCACGGATATAACTGACTCTGCGTTTTAGTAAGTCAATTTGAATTGGGGCAGTATTATGCTGTGCCCATTGTTTTTCGCACACAAAAAAAATGGCGTGTTTAGCACCATTATTTAGCGCTTCAATAAGCGCTTCGTTAGAAAAAAGGCGCAAATCGCGCCTAAACCAAAATAGTGTATTCATTACAAACCGTAACGTAGCTTAAGTTCATTAGGATAAGGGTTAAAGTATATTTGCTTGCTTAAATACTCATTCGGGTGAACCTTTAAATGATGTTTAAGCAAGGTTAGTGGTACATAAAGCGGCACCAACCCTTGGCGATACTCGTCTATTGCATCTCGCATTTCTTCTTTTTCGATTTTTGATAAATCTTTTTTGAAGTAACCTTGCAAATGCATCAACGTGTTAGAATTATTTTTTCTTGAAGCAGGTCGTTTAAGCGCGGTCATTAAACCTAAAATGTACTCGTCGGCTAGAGCATTAACATCGTCACCTACAAATGTTCCAAGTAGATTGCCTAAATCACGATACGCTTGATAATTATGAGCCATTAACAAGTATTTGTATTGAGCATGGAACTGGGTCAAACGATGTACAGTAACCGGCTCTTTCACTAACTGTTGCCAGTTATGTAATGTATAAACACGCATTACAAAATTCTCGCGTAAATGAACGTCATTTAAACGTCCATTTTCTTCGCAAGGTAGTAAAGGATTGTGTTTCATGATTTGTTCAGCAAAGAAGCCAACGCCCTCAGAGGTGTTACCCGTTCCTGCTTCATTGTAAATTTTAACGCGCTCCATGCCACAGCTTGGGCTCTTAGCACAAAAAACGAATCCACTTAGATGCCCCGCTTGTTCTGTAGCTATTTTTTTACCGTATTCTGTGAGCTGCGGGCCAACATCTCCCGTACCATCCGGACGACACACTTTAATAGTATCGCCTGTTTTTACTTGACGAATTGTTGGACGGGGTATTGGTAAGCCAACCGCAACCTCAGGACAATACATTTTATATTCAACATGTTTTGCCAGCTCTTCCATACAAAAGTTAGATTTTTTGTGGCCGCTGTCAAATCTTACCTTTTCGCCTGCTAAGCAGGCGCTAATACCTATTTTTATTGTATCTGTTTGCATAGATTCTCTTAATAAATCAAGCCACCAATTGGGTTAAGTAACTTGCTAAGTCCTTTATTGAAATGTAGCGCACTACTAACAACAGTAAAGCACAAACATCCCTCTTTTGTTAAAGGAGTATGTTGATGACGGCCATCTTGCCAAATAAAATCACCTGGTACATAACTGCCTTCTTCATCTGTAAATTCGCCATCAAGAAGTAGCGTAACTTCAAAACCTGTATGTGTATGCTCAGGAATTTCGCCGCCTGCGTCTATGTGCAATAAACTCGAGCGTAAATGCCCATCGTCAAGCGCTATACGTGAACGAGCAAGCTTACCTACTTGTGTAAATTTGCTATAAGAAATACGTGTTAATGCTCTTGGTAAGCTGTAATTATGGTCATTCACATCAATAGTAACAGGTTCAACAGCATAAACTTCATCAATCGAATCGTCTGACGTGATTAATTCAAGCAACCCTGAGTCCGCTATATCGTCGCTTTGCTCATCGTTATTAACATTCATGTTGTCACTAAACACTGCTTTTGCATTACTTGCCTCGAGTTTTTCAACCTCAGCTTGGCATATTGGGCACATGTCTACATGAATAGATACGGCTAAGCTTAGTGATGCGGGAAGTGTTGCTGCACAGTATTGTGTAAGTAGTGTTTCACTCGGGTGATGTTTAATCATGCTGATCTCCCATTTCATTACGTAATTTCTGCAAGGCTAAACGTAATCGTGATTTTACCGTGCCTACTGGAATGTTTAATTGTTGAGCAAGCTGCTCTTGCGACATATCTTGAAAGTAAACACCGCGTACCACTTCTCTTTGTGCTTGTGGCAGTTTATCTAGGTAGCGCTTAATTTGTTTATCTTCAAGGTGGTCACTGTATTCGTGATGTGTATCTTCTGATTCATTCAATAACGGCCAGATGTCTTCGCTGATATTTTCTTCTTTGTTGCTTTTCATCTTTCGAAGCATATCAAAGGACGCATTACGCATTACCGTATAAACCCACGTAGTGGCTGCGCCTTTGTCGCTGTTGTACAAATGCGCTTTTCGCCACACTGAAGTGAGCGTTTCTTGCACCAACTCCATTGCTTGGGCTTCTACACCAAACTGCTTAATGCCGAAGCGTTTGATCTTTGGTGCAAAATATTCAAACAAGTACGCGAAAGATTTTTTATCGCGAGATTGGGCTACATTAACTAATGCTTCCCTGAGCTCCGTACTTGGCGTTTCTGGCATGGCAGTATACTTACCTGTGTTAGGTTCACAACGTAATATTTGTTGTTGACTTACCATAGTAAAATGTCCCGTTATAGCTTTTGTTAGTACCACTACGAGCTAAGAATATAAGCGGATCATAATTATTTTAGGCAAATTCATTATTAATCACAGTATGGAGGAAATTCAGCAAGTTATCAAAATTAGTTTCAAATGCAAGTTGTTGTTTTTTCTCAATAGAAATAGGGAGAAGCTCAAGCCATCTGGCAACAACCCAAGTAAGTTGATTAAACTGGGTATGTTTATAAAGAGACTGTAGCTGTGGATTATTAGAGAATACTTCTTCTAATGCCACTTGAAGTAGTTGATGTTCGCCAATGTCATGATTACTGCTATTGTACCAATAAGGTGTATTGCACGCAGAGACCTCACCATAGCGTAACTCCTGTTCGTCTTGGTACACGTTATCTAGTTGCACACTTTTTGATGCAAAAACATCAATCAACAGCATACCGCTTTCGTCTTGGTCAAAATCAATAATATCCATTAAACACCCTTGGGCGCTTATATTAAATGGTGTGTCGTGTTCGAAGGTGCAAAGTACAAAACCGCTGTTTGTTTTTAATGCGTTTTTAACCATCGTCAAATAACGAGGCTCAAATATACGTAATCGCGTATAGCCTTCAGGTAATATAAAAATAGGTAATGGGAAAATCGCACGTTTCATAAAGTCTACTTCTTTCAAACACTCTGCCTTTATTTACGTGCGCTCTATTGAAGTCGATCAGCTTTAGTTACATCGATTGTTTTACCGTGTAAGTGCATTCGCTAATTAAACCTCGTTCCCACATTTTTTATCATGTAAGCGATGTAATATACACTCAGTACACTTGCCACTGGCGCCAACATCAGGGCTAACAATTCGAACTCGCTGTTCATCACTTATTCCCTATTTTTATTGCTTTTGTTGTGTTTTTACTACAAGTTGCTTTTCATCAATGCCACTATTATCAACAACTGGGTTGGTTTGTAGTAAACCATCTAAAATAGCTTCGACATCAAAAGAAACAGCTTCTTTTACTGACTGTTCAAGTTCATAGGTTGCTTGTGATACATAAGTAGACACTGTTTTAGTTAGCATATCTGTAATATTTAAATCGACTTCTGTCGCGTTAACCTGAGTTGAGCCTAATACAAGTAAGCTAGCGATTGTCATGTTGATTGAAGTTTTCATAATAGTATTCCTTGTTTATTTATTGGTTAGTACACTTAGTTACTATCAAGGGCTATGCCATAAAGAAAAAACTTTATAAGTCATTGTTTTAAAATCAAATAAACAAATTAAAATGAAATCAACAAAATCTAGATTAGTAATTTTGACCAATGAATTTAAAAATAAAACCAAATAATAGTGTGTTTGTTAATGTTCAGTAAATTAATGACTTTATTTCGTATTTGAAAGTTTCAGCGTACACCTGTACACTAAAAATCATTCGGAAAGTGGTAGGATCTGTTATGTCTGTTGAAGCTCCCTATTCTAAAAAAGAAGAGCTGTTAAATGTTATTAGTCATGCCTTAGGCATTGTATTTGCTGCTTTTGTTTTTTGGGATTTAGTTAAACAAACTAATAGTGTGAAAAGCTATGCCAGTACTCTGATATACGGCAGTAGCTTACTAATTTTATTTTTATCTTCAACGCTTTATCACGCCAGTGTGCGCCCAAGATTGAGAGCGTTTTACAAAAAATGTGATCATTGCGCCATTTATTTACTGATTGCAGGCACCTACACGCCCTTTTTGTTGCTGTCGTTATCTGGGCTCTGGTCTTGGGCTACCTTAGCCTTTATTTGGACAGTAGCGTTTGCAGGCATCGCTTATAAGCTATTGGTTAAAAATGGCAATAAAAAAGTATCACTGGCTACTTATTTATTAATGGGATGGTTTGCATTAGCCATTGTGTATCCGCTTTATTTAAACGTGCCTATCAATGCACTTTATTGGCTATTAGGTGGCGGCTTATTTTATAGTGTAGGTACTATTTTTTATAGTGCTAAAAGTACTCAATATAGCCATGCTATTTGGCACCTTTTTGTTATTGGTGGATGTGTTAGCCATTATATTTCAATCAGTAATTATGTTTATTAGGCTGGTTAAGCCATTTAGATTAGTCTGGTTTGAGCGAGAAGCAGACGGTCGGTTAAGCTCGTTTTTGGACAGAAACGTGTCAGGGACTTTTCTAAATTAGCAACGCACAGATAGCAATACGTACGGCTGTGTTTATCAGACCTGTTTATTCAATAACTTTATCGAGTCCGTTCAAAAGTACCGTTCACATCACGCGTGTAACTTTCCCGTGTGCAATTCGTTATTAGCGCTTACATGGCAAGGCCTCTAGGTTAATACGACAGTGTAACCTAGAGTGCCGCCGCACCTGTTTTTAATGTGAAATGGTAGATACACCGGCAATTATTTTAATAAATACTCACCTTTTGCTTATTCGTAAAAGTGCTATGCGTTAAATTATGATTAAGCGGAACTAAGGCGACAGGTTAATTTTTTCAGCGCCGCAGATAGTTAAAAAATTTTGTTAGTATCAAAGAAACATAAAAAATGAAGGTAACCAGGCACGAGGCCTGGTTGAAAATCAACGATAGTAAAATGGCATGGATGCCACGTTCTAACCGCCAATCTTTTACGGCAATTTAAGATTACACTGCGGTTGGGGCACTATCAATATTAATGAGCACGCGAATGAAAATAGATATTCATTATAAAGTGAAAGTAGAAGGAAGGTTTTCTATTAATTTAATTTCCCTAATTTCTGTAGCCCAATTGGTTATAAGTTTAATAGGTTAATTGTTAGGTAGGGGGTATTGCAGGTCAAAGTGTGATACCCCATTATTTTAGCCGCTAAAATTAAAGTTTCACCGGTGAAACTCAGTTGTTGGATGAAGGTCTTGTGTTTGATTTTCTGCTATCAGTTAACAAATATAAAAATTAATTATTTATCATTATGTTTTCATTTTTTGACAATGCTAAAGGCGTGAACTATAAATACCTTTCAATTGATATTAAAAGGGAAATTCAAGGACTATGAAAATAAATTTAATTAATTGCCTGCTATCTGTAGTCATAGCAACTGGTGTAAGTAATATGAGTTATGCTGAGGAAGTTCCGCGCAGTCAACAAGTAATTACCTCCCTTCCTGTACTCACTAGTCAGAATGCTCCAGCTCCTGCCGAAATCAAAAACATCCGCATGGAGTCTGAATTAATGGCTCGAGCATCAGCTCCGCCGCTATCTTCAATGTGGGTATATGCTGTTGGTTCAACTGATTGTGGGTGGGAGTCCACTGTTGGTATGACAACAACTGCATGTGATCATGGGGGAGAGCAGCTGCGTACTGCTGTTTTAGAAATTGGTTATGGTTATAATCATATTGCTTGGATGAACGGTGGGTTACTTCCGAGTTCCACAATGTACTCAAGTACGCCTGTTTGTGTGACTGGTAGTAATTACACATGGCCTTGTACCGCTGGGCAAACTGTTGTGGGTTTCCTCAATGAATACAATGTCGATGGTCATCAAAACGGATTATTCAAATACCAAAATACTTCGACTAATTCGCCATGGAATACTATGTCAGTCCAGATCAGTATTCTTTGATTTATTAATGATGTAGGCCAGACATTCTGGCCTTTTTATATTTCTAAATACGAATGTTAACACCAGTACTTTTGTCTTGCATGATAGACATAGCTGATTCTAACATCTTCAAAGTAGTCTCGTCATTGCGTGACAGTGCGCCTTGGATGCCATCACGCGTTTTTTGAATGAAGTTATATCGTGTTTCATCACTGTGTGCACCTGCCAGTTCGCCTCCATTTACGGGTATTTTCATAGTCATAGCCATGAAAGGCCTGCCGTCATCGAGAGACATTTCTCCATTGCGGATTTGAGTGTTGGCCCAGTCCCGCATTTCTTGCCGGGTCATACTAGTGAAATCCGCCTGTTTTGTGCTGCTGTCAGTCTTATCATTGTCTGTTTGTGCTGCTGTTAATGCAGCCGAAAATGACGTTGAGGCCTCTGTTGAAGGCTTGGTACGCTGGTTCCCATTAAAATAATGTACGTTTGCATCAACTCGCATA